>JAZMZW010000193.1:0-47268 GCA_045586205.1 Faecousia sp.
GGAGTCTCTGGCCGGTCGCGTTGCGATTCTGCACATGTCCAGCCTTTCACAGCATGAGATTCACGGAACGGGAGAGTGTAGGCCTTTTACGCTGGATTTAGCGGCATTAAAAGCCCGAGAGACTACAAATGCTCCGGCAGATATCCATCAAATTTACGAGCGAATTTGGAAAGGAACTATGCCCGGCCTTGTCAGCGGAAAGTTTACGGATCGGGATGTATTCTACTCCAGCTATCTGCAAACATACATTGATCGCGATGTCAAAGAGCAGGTACAGCTCGCAGATCCGCTTCTGTTCCGAGATTTTGTTCGTGCAGCGGCTTGCCGTGCCGGGCAAATGTTAAATATCCATGACATTGCACAGGATGTAGGCGTGTCTGATGATACTGCCAAACGCTGGCTACAGGTACTGGAGAAATCGGATGTTATCTTTTTCCTCAGACCTTATTCCAATAATCTGCTGAAACGCACTGTGAAAACACCCAAGATGTATTTCTTTGATACGGGATTGGTGGCTTACCTGACTCGTTACTCCTCTCCGGAAATCCTTGCGAACGGTGCAATAAACGGTGCAATTCTGGAAAACTTTGTTGTTTCCGAATTGCTGAAATCCTACCACAATGATGCTAAGGAATGCCTACTGTGGTATTACCGGGACAGCAACAGCAATGAGATTGACATGGTCATTGAGAGCGACGGCATGTTACATCCGTTGGAGATCAAACGCTCTGTAAATCCCGGTAGCGAACTGATCGGTGCTTTTGCTCATTTGGACAAAGCCTCTGTCCCCCGCGGAAACGGTGCAATTCTATGTATGCGCCCCAAGCTGTCGGCAATCAACAGCGAAAACTTTATCGTACCTATTTGGATGATCTGATTCTCAATAGGCATCCTGATGTTTCTCGTGCGGTCATTTTTGTAAGTGCAAACGTCAAGAAGGAAGCCATCGTACAAAAGCGATATTGAGTCGCTTCTGTGCGGTGGCTTTTGGCTTTTGCATATTTTATTTTTCAGACTCTCTTCGCCAACGGTCGTGTTGGGCGATATATGCGATTACTTCCGGGATAGTCATTTTTCGATTGCGGAATTGTACATGGGCTTTGGCGTAGTTTCCGGTGGCGAAGTTGATCTTAGTGGTGCTCTCGTGGTACAGGGTGATTCGACTTTGGTGATAATCGAAACACCAATCCGACAGCTCCGTTGTAATGATCACAGACTGATGTAGAAAGCGACAGGAGAAGCCTTCTTTTTCACAGAGGACAACGACCTCTTCACGCCGTCTCTGTTCCTCCTGATCTCTGTGTAGCTCGGTAGCAGTCTTCCTTGTCCGAGTTCTGCTGTGTTCCGTCTCGGTTTCACATACAGGGCAGAAATGCTGAAAACGATCTCCGTATTCAGGATAAGGTTCTGCAGAAAAAGCAACCTGTGTTTTCCTTCCGCAGACCATACATTCTGATTCATAGTGCCTCAACAACGCACACCTCCCTTGCATTGGATGCTTCCACACTGGCCGGATCTGCACCGTTGCAAATATCTGCTTCTATACCTGAAAGCCTCACCGTCACTTCTACACTGTAAGAGCAAACAGATTTTACAGGTGTTACTTCCGCAAATTGGATTTCATGCTGTGCCTTGGCAATCTCAAAGATCTTTCGCTGCCATCTGTAGTAGCTTTGCTCACAAATGCCGTTTTCCTTGCACCATTCCCTTACATTGTGGCCACTGTTCCGACATTCCCGGATCCGCCCGGTCCACAATGCCAGTTTATTCTGCTGGTTGACTGTCTGTAATTCTCGACTCATAAAAAATACCCCCGTATCTCAGATAGTATATGACAGTCGCATATACTATCCGTTACTATACGGGAGTATTGTGCCATACCGAAGTGGCTATTGCAAGTCGCTGTTAGTTTTTACGCTTACGGTACTACGGAATTTTTTTGAGGTATTGCTATTTGCTCCATTGTGTGATATATTGTTACTTGAAGTCTGACCAACTCTCGCTGTGGGCGTATGGGCCGGGGTATTTTGCATCGGCAGAGTTTTGGCAGACTTCTTTTTTGCATATGCACCTTTCTCAAGATACAATGTCACTAATGCTATCCGCTTTTTCTTGTGAGATACAATATCAAAGCTTTGTAATACACCATCGGAGAATGGCTTGAAATATGAAATTCCCTACTGCGAATCATGTGATTTGCAGTAGGGAATTTTTTGTTGTTATGCAGAGATCATGTTGCGGTTTTTAGCCGTTGAAATATGCTTTTGCGCTGTCGGAGTAGGAGAAGAGGGCTTGGCACAGGGTCAGGAGGTCGCCGGTCTTGCCGTTGCCGTAGGTGTCGGGGGCGTATTCCATGGTGGGGGAAACGGCTTCCTCTCCGGCATAGACCTGCACGGACAGGACGGTTCTCAGTTCTGCGGCAAGGAGTCCGCCGAAGGAGAAGGCGTATTGCCCCTTATCGGGCTGATAGGCTTCCAGATCTGTCACCACAGCAGTCACAGTGTCTCCGTAGAGATCCTTGTAGCTTACGCGGAGGCTGAGGGCGGCGGGATCTGACGTATATGCTCCAAGGCTGAATACGAATTTGACGGTTACCTTGCTTTGCAGATCCAGAGTTTTGCCGATCCAAGTGACGGTGGGAGCCTGTACATCGTTGAGGATGCCGTTGGTGTTGCCGAAGGTCACTTCCTCCAAGCTACCTAAATAGGCTCTGTGGCTGTCGGTCATGGCACTGTCTGCAAGGGCATCTGTGCGGTAGTCCTTGTAGCTCTGGGCATAGGAGCCGTAGCGCAGAAGCTCTGCACACAGCTTCTTCAGGGTTTGGCTTGCCTCTGCCTTGTTCAGCTGAGAGTAGGCATAGTCTGCGATGCTGTACACATCCTCGGAAGAATAGCGGGGCTGTCCGTCCTTCATGCCGTAGAGCACGGTGTGCATTTTGTCATTCATCTGCACGGCGGTAAGTCCCTGCAGGGTGAAGTAATAGTAATTGCCCTGTTCTGTGGGGTAGAGGGTCAGGGTGCTTGTGCCTGTTTCCTCAGTGCCTACATAATTGCCGATCTTGGTTTCCAGATAGACTGTATCCATGTCATAGCCTTCCAAGAGGGACTTGGCGACTACGAAGTTCACGGAAATGTCGCTTGCCAAATTCAGGCTGTGATTGATCTTCAGACTTTCGTCCAAAACAGGCTCCTTCACCTCGGGTTCTGCGGGAACATCGGGCTCCATGGGGGTGTTCTCCCATGTGAGGACGGGATAGCCCTTGTTGATATAGCGGGTATCTGCCTCGTAAGCGGAGCCCAGAACCTCGGCATAGCCCTTGAGGATCTCCCCGCTGACCTGTGCGGTGTCGGTCATGGTGATCTTTGCTTTTGTCTTAATGATGTTCACGGTGCCTACGCTGTAGCAGTTTTCTGTTGCGGCACCGGTGGTGGAGGCATTGACTACACCGATGAGACCGTAGTAGTTGCCAACATTGTAGCAGTTGCGGAGGACGAAGTCGGTGGCATCGCTTGCCAGATAGCCGATGAGGCCGGCGGAGTTATTACTGCGCTTCTTGGCATTGACTACACCCATGTTGTAGCAGTTTTCTACAACGGCATCTGCATTGGATACCATGCTGACGAAGGCACCGCTGTCCGTATCTGCGTAGACCATAGCCTTGTTGTAGCAGTTGCGGATCACAGTTCCCTTCTGAATGACGGCGGCGAAGGCGGCGGAACGGGTGTAGCCCATAACGGTACCGCTTTCAATGCCCAGATTTTGGATCACTGCGCCGGTAGCGTAGCCGAAGAGACCGGCATAGCCAAGATCCAGCTCCATAACATTCAGATTGCGGATCACATGGCCTCTGCCATCAAAAGTGCCACGGAAATAGTAATTGGTGCTTTCATCCTTACCGCCGATGGGGAGGAAGAGGATGTTTTCCAGATCAATGTCTGCGGTGAGCTCTATGGTTTTTCCGCTGAAGTTGTTGCCACGGCGAACCATAGAGGACAGGAGGCGAAGCTGATCGGCGGTTTCGATCTTGTAAACCCCGTCGGTCTCGGGCAGGGTGGTTTCCCGATCTCCGATTTCCCATGTGAGGACGGGGAACATACGGTTGCTTGCGAAGTAGTCTTCTGTGAAGGCACTGCCCAGAGTGGAAATGGCTCCACGGAGTTCGGCGGCAGTGAGCTGTTTCACAGTTGTTAGGGTGACGGAGTTTGTAGTGCCTGCGGTTTCGGAGCTGTCTACGGTGTAGCAGTTGACCACAGAGCCGGTAGCGGCGGTGGCGGCGGAGCCTAAGATGCCGTAGGACGTATCACCGCTGTTGTAGCAGTTGCGCATCACAGTGTTGGAAGCGGAGCCGGAGTAGTAGCCTACCACACCGCCACAGGAATTGTTAGCCCCCACGGAGCCTGCGTTGTAGCAGTTTTCTACGATGCAATCGGAACCGCTTGCCATGCCTACGACACCGCCGGTGATGGCTTTGCCACGGACATTGGCCTTGTTGTAGCAGTTGATAATAGTGACGTTGTTGCGGAGGGTGCCGGTCAGACCGCCGACCTTTCCTTCGCCGATGACGATACCGCTTTCAATGCCCAGATCCTTCACGGTAGCGTTGCTCAGATCGCCGAAGAAGCCTACATAGAAGTTTCCTGCGGTAACGGAGAGGTTGTAGATCTTGTGGCCGTTTCCGTCAAAGGTTCCGCTGAATTTGGCAGGGCTTGAGCCGTCTGCGGAGGAGTTACCGCCGATGGGAGTCCATTCGGTATTCTCCAGATCAATGTCTGCCATGAGGCGGACGGTCTTACCTGCGAAGGAAGTCTTCAGAACATTGACCATATAGGCAAGACTGCGGAGCTCCTGTGTAGTGTGGATCTCGTAAACACCCTCTGCATTGGCAGCCAGAGCGGTCATGTTGGGGCTCTTATAGGTGTTGACGGTGAGGACGGGATAGCCGTTGTTCTGGGGAATATATCCGTCAACAATGAAGGCAGAACCCAAGGTGGCGGCCTTTGCCTTCAGGTTTGCGACGGATTGGGAAGAACCGCTCTTCAAGGTATAGCCGGTGGAGGAATACACCAGAGAGACACCGCTGAGAGCGTAGGAATTGGTAATGGTCACGCCGGTAGTGGGGACAGAGGAATTGATACTGCAAACCAGACCGCCGTTATTCTTACCGCTGAGAGTACAGGCGGAATAGGAGTTGGTGATGGTTGCCTTGGTGGCATTGCTGGAATAGTAGCCAACCAGACCGCCTGCATTGCCGTCGGAGGAAATGCTACCCTTTGCATAGGAATTCTCGATGGTAAGGTTGCTTGCCATACCTACCAGACCACCTGCGTTATTGGTGGCCTCTACGGTGACACGGCTGAAGCAGTTTGAGATGGTGCCGGAGCCGGTACCGCACAGACCGCCGACCTTATTGGCACCTGTGACACTGCCGGAGGTAATGCCGAAATTCTTGACTGTACCGCCGATGGTGCCGAAGAAGCCTAAGTAATAGTGGCCTGTAGAAATTTTCAGGTTGGAAACCGTGTAGCCCTGACCGTCAAAAGTACCCTTGAAGGAAGTTCCTGCGGTATCGGTCAGGTTATTACCGCCGATGGGCACCCATTCTCTGGAATCCAGATCAATGTCTTTGCCCAGACGGATGGTTTTGCCGGAGAAGTTGTCTGCACCGCTGTTGACTAAGAAGGCTACCATGCGAAGCTGTGCCGCAGTGGTCAGCACCAGATCCTCGGGGAGGGTGGTGGAGTTCTGCCAGGTCAGGACGGGATAACCGCTGTTGATCCACTGGCAGTCATAGACATAGGAACTGCCCATGGCAATGGCGGAGGAGACCATCTGTGCGGTGGTCTTCTTGCCGTTGCCGGAATAGCTTTCCAGAGAGGAGTTATCCGTAATGGCGCTACTCTTAATAGAGGCGGTGGAACGGCAGTTTTTCACGGTGATGCTTGCGATGGGGTTGGTGGAGCCGGTGTTATAGAAGCCGATCATGCCGGTTTTGCCGTTGCTGTCTGTGAGAGAGCCTACATGATAGCAAGCGTTGAGGGTGATCTTGGAAGAGCTGGAAATATAGCCTACAATACCGCCTGCGACACTACCGGAGGCACGGATATAAGCGTTATTGTAAGAGGCGAAGATGGTACTTGTGCCGCCTATCTGTCCTACCAGACCGGCACTGTAGCCGTCGGAGGAAATGACATTTGCGCGGTTGAAGCTGTTCTTTATGGTGACGGAGTTGCCCAAACCGATCAGACCTGCGGTAGCCTTACCGCCGAACACGGTACCGCTTTCAATACCGAAATTCCGAATGGTGGCACCGTTGCAGGAACCGAAGAAGCCCACTCTCTCGTTGCCGGAGGCATAGATCAGCAGATTCTTGACGGTGTGGCCGTTGCCGTCGAAGGTGCCCTTGAAGGAAATGGAGGCGCCGTTACCGCCGATGGGTTGGAAGGTACGTCCCTTCATGTCGATGTCATTCATGAGGCGGACAGTCTTGCCGGAGAAGGTCTCGCCACCTGCAACCATTTCGGACAGCAGGCACAGCTGATCCAAGGTGTAGATCTCGTATACACCGTCAGCATTGGGGCTGAGTGCGGTATTGGGAGCGTATTGATTCAGAAGCTTGCCGGTGTTGGAAATGCCGTAGGTGGGCAGGCTCTTTCCCAAGTCGCTATCATCCAATACGGGGGTAAAGAATACGGTAATGGAGGCAGAGGTGGTCTTGGTCAGCTTGATGACCAGCTTCCGATAGCCTTCGTTTACATTCTGTCCGCTGGGATTGGGGGAGGAGGACAGGGGAGTTGCATCCATCTGGGTGAATTTTGCATTGTCGGGAGAGGCGATTTGGGCGATCAGGGTCTTGCCGTTCTTGGTCAGGGTTGCGGTCTTGCCATCGTCGGAAATGGAGATCTTCGCCCGTGTATGGGCAAACCAATAGATGGTAGAAGCGGAAGAACAGGTGATCTCGTCACGGAGACGGACACGGGTACGGTTGTCGAAGAGGGCAAGAGAGCGTTTCACGGCAGAAGCGCCGTAGCCGTCATAGGCATTCTTCATATTGACAGTGGCATAACCGCCGTCATAGGTGCTCTGATAATCGGTGATCTGGCACTTGGCATCTACATCCTGTCCGCCGTAGGAGCTGGGGTTAATGACCAGAGTGTTCTGACCCTCGGCTCTCTTGCGGTAATAGGTCCAGCGACCACTGCTTGCACTGGTACGGGACATATAATTGGGGAGATTGTAGTTATCCTTGCCTAGTTCTTCAAACCAGTCCACACCCATGGCCTCCATGACGAAGGTACCGATATCCATGTCCGTGTGGTTGGTCTGGTTACTGCCGGACTTAATGGCGGCATAGATCTGATGGGCATCGCCGGGGAAGCTACGGAAGGAAGCGACGCTTTCGTACTCGTCACTCATGACCAGATAGTCGGTCTGGCGGTCGTCATAGGACTTGCCCTCTACCAGATCGGGGTTATACCAGACCAGAGAGAGGAAAATGTCGTAGCGACCGTTGTGGGTCTGCATTTCTCGCTGATACAGGGACAGCTCCGGCATGTTGTAGCGGTTGGCATACCAGTGGAGGGCGGCATTGTCCTTCAGAGCGAAGGCACCGTCGCCCCAGTTAAAGGTGTAGAGATAGCCGTTGGTAGCCATGAGGAAGGAGCCGGTTTCCTTCATACCCTGAATGTCGGACAGCCCGAAGTCTGTACCCAGAACGGTTTCGAAGGTGTTAATGAGGCAAACCGTCATGCCCAGACCTACGATGGAATAGTCGGGGCCTTCGGGATAAGCACCGCCGGGGGCAAAGAGCATGGAATTCTGGATGTAGCTGACAGCGTTGGAGAGAATGGCGGCACTGTCAATGGGGTGACTTTCGAAAATAGCAGCCGCGGCAACTGCCAGACCGCCGTTACACCAGGGATTCCAGTTGTGGGTGCCGGTGAGACTGCTCTTATGGCTGGATGCGGTGGAAACACCGTGGTTGTAGATGCCGTTCATAACAGTCTTTCGCTGAGATTCGGTCATATAGTGGTACAGCCAGTCATAGCCCAGACCTACACCGAAGCTCATCTGTGCGGTGTCTAAGTAGTGAGAGGGATTCCAGTCCTTAAAGGAGCAGACATTGAGCATTTCTTCCACGGCTCTGTCTGCAAAACGGGATTCTCCGCTGATCTGGTATGCCATGGCAAGCCAGGTGATGCGGTTGGTAGCCTCATTACAGACACTGAGCAGGCGCTTGCCGTCGGGGATCTCGTACTTGAGGACAGGCTCTGTCAGAAGCTCCACACTGTAATTGTAAATACGGGTGTAGAGGGTCTTCATGTAGGGGTCGGTCTCTACCTGCTTGCGGATCCGATCGAAATCGTCCTTGTTGGCAAAGATGCGGGGGTGGACACCTTCGGAACGGGCTTCAAACAGGGAAGTGACCGTAGCGGAGGATGCACTGGGAGCGGCCTTGGCCTCGGGGATCCCAACGGCGGGGATCAGACCGAGGAGCATCACCAGTACCAGAATGAGGGAACAGATTCGTTTGTACATAACATACCTCCTATTATGCCTTGAAAATCAAGGATTTTTCTGCTTATAGGATATCATTTCCAAAAGGGCTTTGTCAAGGAAATTGTCCCCAAAGAGGGGAAAAATGGAAATCCCTGCTACAAATCAAGGGCGATTCGTAGCAGGGAAGTTTTTATTCCGTTATACAGAGACCATTTCACAGCCTCAGCCGTTGAAATAGTTCTTGGCACTGTCGGAGTAGGCCACCAGAGCCTTACACAGCTCTCCCAACGCTCCTGTTTTATTGTTGCCGTAGGTATCGGCACTGTATTGCAGGGTGGAGGAAACGGGGCTTTCGCCTGCGTAGATCTGCACAGAGACCACTTCTCTCAGCTCGGAGGCCAAGAGGGCATCCACGGAGAAGGCATGCTGATTGCGTTCGAGGTTGTATGCAGTGACCTCGGTGACGGTGACATGCATGGTTTCCCCGTAGATATCTTTGTAGCTGACCTTCAGGCGCAGATCTGCAAGAGCGCCGGTATAATTGCTTGTGTTGAAAATGAACTTCAGGCAAACCTTGGAGTCCAGCTCCAAGCTCTTGCCCACCCATGTAACGGGGGCATTGGCAAGGTTACCCAAGTCTGCATTGTTGTTGCCGAAGGTGACGGTATCCAAGTCGGACAGGTAGGCCTTGTGTGCTTCGGTCATGTTGATATCTGCAAGGGTGCTTACACGGTAGTCCTTGTAGATCTGTGCCTTAGCACCGTAGCGGAGCAGGTCGGCACACAGCGCCTTCAGACTTGCGGGGGCGGCAGTTAAGCTCTTGTCCAACTGGGAGTAGGCATACTTTGCCACGCTGTACAGATCTGCTTTGGAATAGTAGGGCTGTCCGTCCTTCACACCGTAGAGGACAGAGGAGACGGTATCGTTCATCTGTACTGCTGTAATGCCCGTGAGGATGAAGTAGTAATAAGCGCCCTTTTGTACCGGTTCCATACGCACAGTCTCTGTGCCGAGGAAGGTCTCTCCCGCATAATTCTCAACGGTGCTTTCCACATAAACCGTGGACAGGTCGTAGCCCTCCAAAAGGCTTACAGGTACAAGGAAATTGATGGAAATATCGCTTGCCAGATTCAGGCTGTGATTGAGTTTTAAGCTTTCATCCAAGAGAGGCTCGGTTATCTTCGGACCGTTTTCCCATGTGAGAACAGGGTAGCCCCGGTTGAGCATTCTGCTGTCGGCCTCGTAGGCTGGGCCTAATACGGGGGCATAGTTTATCAAAGTATCCTTCCCGATTTGGGCAGTATCCGTAGAGAGAAGATTTTCTTGCACCCTGTAGAGGGACACACTGCCTACGCTGTAGCAGTTACGAGCCACAGCATTTTCAGCCGTGCCTACCTTGCCGATAAGACCGTAGAAGTTGCCTACATTGTAGCAGTTCTCCATGGTGAAATTGTGAGAACTGTTGCCGACATAGCCAATGAGACCGCCTGTGGAGCTTGTGAACTTTTTGGCAAAGACAGCACCGGTATTATAACAGTTTTTGATCTGCACATCTGCACCGGCAACGACACCTGCCAAAGCGCCCGTGTCTGCATTGGCATATACCATGGCTTTGCTGTAGCAATTTCGGATGGTGCTACGGTTGTGAACATAGGCCACCAATGCCGCGGCGCGGGTCTTGCCGATGACGATACCCTTTTCGATGCCCAGATCCTCAATGGTAGCATCCTTGATACAGCCGAAGAGTCCTGTATAGCCCTGATCCATGTCTGTTGCATTGAGGCCGGTAATCACATGCCCCTTCCCGCGGAAGATACCGCAGAAGTAATAGGTGGTGCTTTCGTCCTTGCCGCCGATGGAAAGCCAAGGTTCGTTGCCCAGATCCAAATCCCCACACAGTTCAATGATTTTGCCTTGGAAGGTGTTGCCTTCCGCACCTCATAGGACAGGAGACGGAGCTGATCTACTGTATGGATGCTGTAGATCCCGTCCTTTTCCGGCAGGGTGGCAGGCAGAGCTCCGTTTTCCCATGTGAGGACGGGAAAGATCTTATTTCGGGTAAAGTAGTCCTCTGCAAAGGCGGAGTCCAAAAGACTTGCGGAAGAACGAAGTTCCCGAAGAGAAAGCATACTGCTGTTGCGCACCGTAAGACTACCGCCGGTGCCTGTGAGGGGAGTGGGATCTGCACTGTAGCAGGTATCTACGGTTCCTGAGGCGGTGTTGTGGAGGAGGCTCACGATGCCTGCCGACCCGGAGCCTGCGTTGTAGCAGTTTTGGATCCGAACATTCACGGAAGAGCCTGCCAAGTAGCCCACGATACCGCCGTTGCCGTTGGTACCGCCGATGCTGCCGGTATTGTAGCAATTTTCAATCAGGGTATTTTCGCCCCCTGCCATACCTGCAATACCGCCGATGTAGCTTTGTCCGTAGACATTGGCTTTATTATAGCACCCGATCATGCGGGAATTGCTGTTGGCAACACCTACCACAGCGCCTACACGGCTTGCACCAAGAATCACACCGCTTTCAATGCCCAGATCGGAGATCTGCGCCCCGTCCACACGGCCGAAGAGACCTACATAATAGTTCCCTGCGGAGATGGCGAGGTTTTTGATCCTGTGTCCTCCGCCTTGGAAGGTACCGCAGAAGCCCACACAGGCGCCTCCACTGACATTGGCATTACCGCCAATGGGGATCCATTCTTCACTCTCTAAATCTATATCTGCCAGAAGGCGGATGGTTTTGCCCTCAAAGCTTTCGCCCAAAACATTGACCGTATAGGCAAGTCTGCGGAGCTCTGCGGGGGTAGAGATCTCGTAAATTCCCTCGCTGTTGGGGCTGAGGGGAGTGGTATGGGCGCTTTTGTACAGGGCAGAGGTCAGAAGGGGATAGCCACTGTTTTTGGGAATGGCATCGTCATTGCAGAAGGTCTTTCCCAAAGTGACGGAAAGGGCTTTTAGCTCTGCGGAAGATAGGGAAGAACTGCTTTCCACACTGCAGGTGGGCGCAGAGCCTAAGAGGGCTGTGCTTTTCAGTCCGTAGGAGTTTTGGATCACAATGCTTGTGGCGGAGTTGTTGATATTCGCAACCAAGGCTCCCAAGGTTTTTCCCGAAAGGGTACAGGCGGTATAGGAATTGCGGATGGTGGAAGCGGAAGAGGCACTGGAGAAATAGCCCACCAGACCTCCGGCATTCCCTGTGGCGGTGACCTTTGCTACGGCATAGGAATCGGAAATTTGACTCTTGCCACCCATGCCTATCAAACCGCCCACATTGGAAGTGCCGGAAACAGTGGCTCTGCTGTAACAGGAGGAAACAGTGCCTCGGATATAGCCTGCCAAACCGCCGGTTTTGTTTCCACCGCTGATACTGCCACTTTGGATACCGAAATTCCGAACAGTGCCGGAAACGTTGCCAAAGAAGCCTACATAGTGGTAGCCTGTGGAAATATACACATTGGACACGCTGCAGCCCTGACCGTCAAAGGTACCGCGGAACACATTCCCTGCGGCATCTTCCGAGTTGTTGCCACCGATGGGAGTCCACTGGCGGGATTCTAAGTCGATATCCTTGCCTAAAAAGACGGTCTTTCCCGAGAAATCGGATGTTCCGCTGTTGACGTAGTATGCCAGCAGTCTGAGCTGTGCCGCAGTGGTCAGGATCAGATCGTCGGGTAGGGCGGTGTCACATTCCCAAAGCAGAACGGGGTAGCCGCTGTTTTCCCATTCGCAATCATAGATAAATCCGTACCCCAGAGAAACGGCGGAGGAGACCGTTTGGGCAGAGGTCAGCTTTTTGGAGCCTGTATAGCTTTCCAATGCGGAGTTGTCTGTAATATCACTGCCCTTCAGAGCGGTGGTGGAGAAGGAATTTTTCACCGCAACGCTTTTTACGGGATTAGAGTCTCCCGCGTTGTAGTGACCTATGAGGCCGGTTTTGCCGGAGCTGTCCCACAGATCACCACTGTGGTAGCAGTTCTCCACGGTGCTTGCGGAGGAGGAAGAAAGATAGCCCACCAAACCGCCGGCAACGTTAAGGGTGGTTTTGACATAGCCTGTGTGGTAGCAGTTTCGCAGGGTGCTTGTACCGCCCATTTGCCCCACCAAACCGCCACCGAAGCTGTTGGTGCATATCACATTACAGCGGGCGAAGGTGTTTTCAATATTCACATTGTTTCCTACACCAATGAGACTGCCTGTGGCCTTGGCACCGGTGACAAGACCGCTGTCAATGCCGAGGTTCCGTATGGTTCCCCCGGAGACCTTGCCGAAAAGTCCCACGGAAGCGCCTGAAGGCTCAAAAATTTGCAGATCCTTGATCACATGTCCCTGTCCGTCAAAGATGCCGGAGAAGGCTTGATCCGTGCCGTTACCCCCAATGGGGCGGAAGCTACGGCCTTTCATATGGATGTCTTGGGTCAAAACGACGGTCTCATTTGCGAAGCTGTTCCCTTGGGCGACCAGATCGGACAGGAGACAGAGCTGTTCTGCATTGCCGATCTCATAGATGCCATCTCTGTTGGGTTCTAGGGACGTAGCGGGGTCGTAGTGTTTCAGAAGCTTGTAGGTGTTGGTAATGCCGTAGGTGGGAAGGGTGTCGCTTTGGGTATTCTCGGACAGTACGGGGGTAAAAAATACGGTAATGGAAGCGGATGTGGTTTTGCTCAGCTTGATGACCAGCTTGCGGATGCCTGTATTTTGATCCTGCCCGGAGGGATTGGGAGAAGTGGAGAGAGGCTTGGCATCCATCTGTGTGAACTTTGCCTCGGCGGGGGAGGCAATTTGTGCCAAGAGGGTCTTGCCGTTTTGGCTCAGGGTTGCGGTTTTTCCGTCCTCGGAAATGCGGATATCCGCCTGTGTATGGGCAAACCAATAGACGGTAGAGGCAGAAGAACAGTTGATCTCGTCACGGAGACGGACACGGCTCCGATTGTCGAAGAGTGCCAGAGAACGGCGGACGGATTTTACACCGTAGCTGTCGTAGGCATCCTTCATATCTATGATTGCATAGCCACCGTCGTAGGCGCTTTCGTAATCGGTGATCTGGCATTGGGCGTTGAATACCTGTCCTCCTGTGGAGTCGGGGTTAATGACCAAGGTGTTCTGTCCCTCTGCTCTGGTGCGGTAATACTGCCAGCGACCGCCGTTTTCGCTCCTGTCCATGTAGTCGGGGAGATTGTAGTTGTCTTTTCCCAGATCCATGAACCAGAGCTCGCCCATAGCCTCCATGATAAAGGTTCCCACATCTAAGTCGGTGTGACCTGTCTGGTTATCACCGGATTTGATGGCGGTATAGATTTGGGCTTCCTCTCCGGGGAAGCTGCGGAAGGAGGCAATGCTTTCGTAATAGTCGCTCATAAGGAGATAGTCCCGGGGGCGATCTTCCGAGGTTATGCCTTCCACCAATTGGGGATCATACCACAGCAGGGCTAAATATTCGTCAAAACGGCTGTTGGTGGTCTGGTAGTCCCGTTGGAACAGGGACAACTCAGGCATATTATAGTGATTTGCAAACCAGTGGAGCATGGCACTGTCCCGAAGGGTAGAAACGCCGTCACCGAAGTTAAAACTCGTTAAATTGCCGTTAATGGCAAGCAGGTAAGAGCCGGATTTCTTCACCCCGGGAGCCTCCGAAAGACCGAAATCCGTACCGAGGACAGAAAACAGGGTATCAATGAGGAAAACCGTATAGGATACACCGATGATGTAATAGCCCGGACCTTCCGGATAAGAGCCGGAGGGGGCGTACTGGAAGGAAAGGGGTAGATTTTTGACTGCATTTGCAAGGATGGCGGCACATTCCTCGGGATAATCCTCAAACACAGCCGCCGCACCTACGGAGATACCGCCGTTACACCAGGGATTCCAGTTGTTGACCTTGGTCATGCACACAGGGGGCTTCTGCTGGGTGGAAATGCCGTTTTTATACAGCCCGTTTCGGACGGCATTCCGTTGGGTCGTACTCATGTAGTGATAGAGCCAATCGTAGCCCAAGCCCACCCCATAGCTCATCTGCGCCGTGTCTAAGTAGTGGCTGGGATTCCAGTCCTTGAAGGAGCAGACATTGAGCATTTCTTCCACAGCTCTGTCAGCGAAACGGTCTTCTCCGCTGATCTGGTATGCCATGGCAAGCCATGTGATCCGCCATGTTGCCTCGTTACAGACGTTTAAGAGCCGTTTGCCGTCGGGGAGCTCGTAGACACAAAGAGGCTCGTCCAGCAGGGTGAGGCAGTGGTTATACAGGCGACCGTACCACATTTGCATATAGGGGTCGGTCTGTACCAGCTTGCGGATCCGTGCAAAATCTTCACTGTTAGCCATAATGCGGGGGTGCACATTCTGAGAGCGTGCCTCAAAGAGAGAGCGTATCTCCGAGGCCGAAGGGGTAGCCGTAGCCCCCTGCATCCGTGGCAAGGCCACAGCCGGCAATAAGCACAGAAGCATTGCAAATATGAGGATCAAAGAAAGTGTCTTCTTCATAAAGAGCCCTCCTATAAAATGGAATATATGTCTGTAATAACAGTATAGGGAATCAAATCAAAAAGTCAAGGGAGGGATTTGTATGGGAGTCACTGTAGATTTGTAAATAAGGGCATGAAAAAAGAAGGAATAGAACTTACTGTTTTTGGGGGAGAGCATTGATTTTCATGCGGCCTTATGATACAATATACGAGTATAATGAGGTGTTTTGTGCCTTAGATTGTATAAAAAGGAGAATGCTTATGAACGCAAAGAATCTGTTCCATCGGGGACTGGCCTGTCTGCTCCTGCTTGCTATGGTGGTAGGCTATCTTCCTGCCGGGCTTCTGCAGGTCAAGGCAGAGGAAAGTTCTCTTCTTATGGAAGAAGAGGCTGATTCCAAAAGCACATCAAAGTCCGGTAACGCATCTGTTGTGGGAGAGAACGAGAGTTTAGTTCCCACCTGGCCGGCTGTAGCAAGCCATATCAAGATTTCCAATAATCCTTATGGCACCGAAAAGCTTACCGTTGACAGTAAATCTTATACCACTACCTATATGGGTGCTATGACCGTATTGGGAAAGTATGCCTTCTTCATCCGTACCGATGAAGAACGCACTAGCTCCTCTCCCGATGTATCGGTTCTTGGCAAGATCAATCTGGAAACCCACGGAGCCTCTAAGGTGAAGGATACAGCAGGAAATACCATCAGCACTCTGCTGGGCTCCCCCAAGTCTATGGACGGCTTTACTGCAGGTGGGAAAAACTATTTGATCACTACTATGAATGATGGCTCCAATCCTATGCGACTCATGCGACTGAACAGCGCCATGACCCAGCTTGAAGCCATATCCACTCTGACAGCGGTAAAGTCTTCCGACGGCACAAATGTGAACTGCGACCGTGTGACCGTCCTGTCTGTAGAGGGAAACGATGTAACCGTTCTCTTCCGCAACGGTTGGACCTTCTATACTGCCACCTTCCGTGCAGATGCTCCCCCGGAAACCATAACAGCCACCCATTGCTTTACTCTGAATCACAACGATACAAGGGCTATGATCCGTCAGGTTGCAGGTGTCCCGGAATACAGCGGCCACGATTCAAATAACGTAGGTGTGTCAAATATTACCAGCATGGATTACTATGAGGACCGTCTGTATGTATCTGCCTATGTAGACTGCGTTTCCGTAGTTCTCGTGTATTCCGATGTTGCAAGCCACCTTGCACCCAATTCAACCGCTCCTACTTTGAATTCCGATCTGTGTATCCGTAGCAGTGGTGCAGGCTACGAGTCCTATAAGATCCAGGATCTGGCTGTGCATCAGGGAGTCATTTACTATGTCTCCCGAGGACGCTGGTTCTCCAGTGATACATACCGTGGAGACGTTTGCCATTTTACCAACAGCTCCGACGATCGCTACGATATTGAAGAGAGCTTCCGTGAAACCGGTGCCTACTACCTCGGTGGTGTAGACGATCCGGATTATGTGATCGTGAATCAAAACAGATCCGATGGCCAGTTATTCATTCAGCATCTAACTGAACTATCCGATCCCGCTGCGGCTAACGCAGTTAAAGGCTCTACAACTCGTGACGCACTTTTCGGCTTGGAAAGTGATCAGCAGGGCTATTACTATATCCGTTCCCTGTCCAGAGGGTATAATTTAGGGGATGTGAAGACCAGCACCCTGGTAACTCCCTATTACATCACCGCTGATCCCAACGGCGAGGATGTTACGCTGGCACCCAAAGCCGATGACGTAAATTATCAGCTCTGGTATTTCAAGTATAACGGCAAAAATAACGGTAACAAGATTTATGCCATCTATAACAAAGCCACAGGCAGACTCCTTTATAATGATCAGACGAAAGAATCCGACGGTACCGAAATCAATCACATAACCCAATATATCAATAGCAAAAACTTTGTCCTCAGGCAACAGAAGGTGTGTGCCGATTATCGCTACCCCTTAGAATCCTTCCTCTTTGACTACGAATTCTACAAGGCTGCCTACCCCGACGAAGTGGGAAACATGACCGAAGCAGAAGCTAAGGAGCATTATGAAACGAAAGGCAAGAAAAACGGCTATGTTGCCAGTCCTTTCTTTGATCCTGTTTACTATCATGCAAAACACAGCGATGTAAAAAATCACGCTACATACGGCACTTACCAAGGAGCTTATACCCACTTCGTAAATTACGGCTTCTGGGAAGGCCGTCAGGGTTCTGCCTATTTCTGCATCGCAGACTATTACGGCAGAGCGGAAAGCAAGGACATCCGTGACCTCTATTCCGCAGACAAGGTTCTTGTACTGTACCATTATAAAAACTACGGCGTGGTAAACAACGCTACCAAGGGACACCGTGCAGGCTCCGACTCCCTGGATCTGCAGGAACTGGTTGAAGAATACGATCTGGGATCTAAATTCACAACAGACAGCAGTGATCTCAACGATATTACGGAATATGCCAACGCTTATTCCGTCCTGTGTGACTATGTTAGCAGTCTTATTCGGCTGAACAACTGTACGGGCGATCAGGCACAGTTGGAAGAACTGTTGTTTGACCCGGAGGTATATAAGTTAGATCCCGCCCTTGCTGAAAACTTGGTCAGCAAGTTTACCGGCGACACCTATTATGAGAAGTTAGAGGATCACTGGAACAAGAACGGCAAAACAGAAGGCAGAGTTGCAAGTTATTTCTTAGATCCTCCCTACTATGCCTCCCGTTATCCCGATGAAGTAAAGTCTCTTGAGCAAGCCTATGAGCACTTTGTGACCGTGGGCTTCGAGAAGGGCTATGTGGGCTCGGAATATGTGTCTATGGCGGTGGATACAGATCCCTGTCTCCATGAGCAGAAGGCCGTTGCTATTATTTCCTCCTGTACGGAAAATTGCAGTCGGGTCACCTTCTGCGGTACCTGCCACTTTGTCCTTAACCGTGAGAACTCCCCTGCTCTGTCCCATAGCTACAGTAGCGTAGGCAGTAAGTGCACCCGCTGCGGAACAACGATCACCGCAGACGTGCTGAAACAGAATGAACTCTTGCAGTTGGAAAGCCCTGTGCCCACCAATGAGCTGGTCACATCCGTGTCCCCTGTACCCACAGGCAAGTTCTATTTAGTACAGAAGGGTGAAGACAGCACCTACCGTATCTTTAACCCCCTGGTTCAGACCTCTATGGGTACCATGGGCGCGACAAAAGTCTATACCATCGGAAACGGCGTCTTGGGTACCGATCCGGAGATGGCAGTGGAGATCATTGCCTCCGGCAGTAACCATCGCATCAAAATCGAAAATGACTACTACCTCGCAAGCAGATCTGACAGCAACACAATGGTGCAGGATGATATTGCCCGCTCCACAACAGAGAATGACTTGTCTCTGCTGACCATCAGTGCCCATCGC
Source organism: Faecousia sp. (assembly GCA_045586205.1). Taxonomy (GTDB): domain Bacteria; phylum Bacillota; class Clostridia; order Oscillospirales; family Oscillospiraceae; genus JAZOXB01. Next base: position 18,362 of record JAZMZW010000193.1, read on the forward strand.
GGTGGTACGGTAACCATCCGTAATGACATTGATACGGACCTGAAGGACACCACTGCCAAAGTTCCCTATTACCTTTGCTTGGAAAAGCGCTTGGAAATGATCCACTTCGAGTGGAGCCTTGTAAGTACCCTGTCCACCTCTCCCAAGTCCTCCTGGACAGATGATGATGTATTCTACCTCTACCGGGTCAAAGAAGATCTGCTCCATACGGAGGCTCTCTATGCCGCCCTTGCAGAGGCCATCAAGTACATCCCCAACAGCTCTCTGTACGAAGTTGAGGTTTATCAGAAATTCCTGAAGGTGGTGGATGAGGCCAAGGCACTGTATGAGCAGTATAACGGCATTACCCTGTCCGCAGATCAGCTTGCGAACAAGGCAGGCCTCCAAGCCGGCTTAAAGGCTAAGGAACGAGAGCTTGTGGATCTCATGAATATCCTCAGCATCAACCTCAAGGATGACAAGGGAAATACCGTAGAGTACTTCACCGCCACCATGTACAACTGGAATGAGGATAACATGAATGCCCTTGTGGCAGATCTGGTAAAGACGGAAAATGCAGGCACGAAGGGCTTTTTCTTTGAAAGTGCCTTAAATAAATCATCTACGGTTTCATCCTTCAGTAGCTACGACAGCAGCACAAAGGAGACTGTTAACGGTATTTCCACAAATGCCCAGTCTTACAGTATTTATTCCGGTCTTGTAGCATCGGATCTGAGCAAAGCTACCAATCCTCCCTTCCACAACTCGAACGTAGTTGCCGCAGACTACTGGAGCTATGAAGAGATCGAGAACGCCAAAGAGGTCTATACCAATGTCCAAGTTCCCTTTATTTACGACGAGAACGGATATTACAACCTCAACAGTGATACCAACGGCGTATTCTTTGAAGGAGAGCCCACCTCCGGTGCAAAGCTTGCCATACTGGATAAGCCCATGGCATATTATTGGTACGGTGGTATCTCTTCCGGTTTGAGTGTCCCGGGCTATCGTGGTCCCAATGCTTACGGTCACCGTCCGGAAAACGGATATGCCACAGGTTTCCAGCCCTTTGCAAGTGTCACAAATACCGTTGGACGGAGTTATCTCTCCTCCACTTCCGTGAATAAGGTAAACAGCACTGTTGACAGCTATCTGATGGACGGAATCTCCATGCGATCAAGTACGAGTCCCTTCCCCGATTTCAGTGGCAGAGGTACGGCTACCTGGGGCTTCGGCATGAAGCTCAGCGTGGATTTCCACATGACGGAAGACGGATTGCTCAACGGAGATCCCGACAAACCCATCACCTTCTCCTTCTCCGGAGACGATGACGTATGGGTATTCATTGACGGCAAGCTGGTCATGGATATCGGCGGTTCCCACGATGCCATTCAGGGTAAGATTGACTTCTCAACGGGCGAAGTGATTCTCAGATCCCAGAAATACGGTCGTATCCGCGATAAAAACCCCTCCGGCTACGGACATGGTAATGATGCCGCCCAATACGGCAGTGAGATTACCTCCATTGGCTCCATCCTCACTAATGAGATGAAGCAGAACAATATCTACGAAAAGGTATTTGACCAACGCATCAGCGACTTTGCCGCAGACGGTGTGCATACCCTGACAGTTTATTACATGGATCGCGGTAAGGGTAGAACCAACTGTGCCATTTCCTTTAACCTGCCCCAGAGTGACATTCTGACAGTGGAAAAGGATATTGCAGATACCTATGAGGGTGTGACCGATCCCACTACAGGAAAGGCTATGGCCATTTCTGCCGCAACCATGGAATATCTCAGCACTTTGGATTTCGGATTTACTCTGTATGACAATGATGTGTATGTTGCCCGTCAGAAATTCTATGTCTATAATGAAAACGGCGCTCTCTTAGGTACGAGAGAGACAGACCGTTTCGGACACTTCACCCTGAAGAACGGCCAAAAAGCGGAATTCCGCAATCTGCAGTTCACGGGCCAATCCTACCATGTTATCGAGGATGACCTCAATTCCCGCTGGTCCGAGCCCAGGTGGTCGGGAGATACCAACGGTACTCCCATAAGCGGTCGATCCGGTTATATCTCTCCGATCCAATCCATGTCCGGCGGTCCCTATTCTGTGGAGTCCATTCGCTTTGTATGTACCAATTCCTACAGCTATTATCCCGAACTGATTCCGGAGACCCAGTATGTCGTCCCGGATTACGGCAAGCCTATTGACGTTATGGTTATAGATAATGCTGTATTCAAGGGTCTGTCGGAAGAGGTGGTCAGAGACGGTAAGATCATAGACAGAGTCCCTCCCGATGCTGAGGAATTGAAAAACGGTGTAGTCAGCTACGGCACATATTATTCAACAAGCGTTATCTCCGGACGTGCTATCAGACTGTCCCCAAAGAAGATGCTTACGGAAGAATGTCGCATCTATGTGCAGGTGCAAATTACCCTGGATGACGCTTCTGTCCGCAACGCCAGCATCCCCGTTAGGATCGCCCCTGCGACCATCATGTATTACGAGTCCGACTTCTTGGTGGGCATGCCCTATGCGAAGGAGGTCTTCTCCTACAATGTTGTGGGTACGACTGACGAGAAATACCAATGGACAGATGTGACCTCTGCGGGCAAGGATACCCTTCAGGATAATGGTGTCCCCGGAGACGAGGTATATAACCTGGTCATCGACAAGGAAGCCATCCCCTCCACCGCCTTCTTCGCAGACTTCGACGGAGAGGGCTACGCAGACCGTTACAGCGTGGATGCTCTGTACAAAGGCTATGACTACGATGCCTACCACATGGATGGAGATAAAAAACGGGCTACCAACTGGGTCATCAACGAAATTAACAGTGATTTCGCTGTCATTGATCCCGATGCCGGTACGCTGTCCTTTACCATGAATCCCTCAAAAACCAGTGCTTATGTGCAAACAGGCAGCGCTCTGGTCATAAGAAACAGCACCCTGAATCTGATCCCTGTTGAGAACAGCTTCGCCCAGGTTCGCCTGAAGCTTAAAAACTTCATGCCGGACGGCTCCGGTTTAGAGCCCCAGGTTCGTATTTACTATTACGATTCCGACTCCGATAGATCCGACAAACTCCAATTCGATTATGTGCGCATATCGGAAGAGCATCTGAACAGTGATGAATTCTTCACAGTAAGGATCCCTCTGTCTAAACAGTATGAGCAGGAAGCTTACATTGACAGAGTGCGTGTCCAGCTTTGGTATACAAAGAGCATGGGCGAAGATAAGCCCGGTGTCTTTACTCTGGACTACTTCTATGTTGGACCGGAGATGGGTCCCAAGGAGAGTGTGGACAGTGAGTATCTGTATTTCGGCTTCGACGGCACGGAAGGAGATGCTTTGCGCTACAGCGCAGGGATCTATAGCGAAGATAAGCTGAACTATGACAGTGAGGACGGCACCAATTGGGCAAGCTCTCATGCAAAAAAAGATAGTGCGAATGAGAGCTATCATGAGATCGATAACAGAGAAGGTACCATATCTCTGGAGATTGAAGGCCAGCCCATATCCGGTGCATCGAACTGCGGGCCTATATTTATGCTAACTTCGACAGGCAGTAAGCCCTACAGTGGCTCTGATGCTATCCCGGATGCCTCTCCCCTCCGTTTTGATGCTCGCAATGCAGAATATTTCCAGATTCGTTTCAAACTGGAGAATTGCACTTTGTCTGATGCTGACACAGGTAAAGGTTTCGTTATTCTGTATAACTACATTGATGCTTCCGGCACCGGAAAACACGCATCAGATATCAAATATGTCGATTATTTTACCGATTCTGAGGACTATACAACCCTCCGCTTCGCCATTCCCAAGAACTCCAAAATGAAGAAGGAAGCTGTTACCATCACTTCTATCGGTCTGCGATTCAGAGGACTTATGGGCAAAGACGGTGGCGGTAAAATCACCATTGACGAAATCTTCATCGGCACCGAGGAAGCGATGTACTGTCTGGACGAAAGCTCCCGCAACCTGTTCTTCGACTTCAATAATACCGACGAGGATCATATCCGCTACAGTGCAGAGTCCTACGGTGGGTATAACTACGACGATCCCGACATGCGTCATTGGGGCATGAGCTACGGCGGAGAGACCACCAGTGGCTACGGTGCGGAAGAAGGCAGTAGTTCCACCGCAAACCGTTACGAAATTGATAAAGGCATTTTAAGCATTGCCATTCCCAACAAGCCCTTTAATGAGCAAACCCGTATCGGTACCACGGCTATCGCAACCTCTAAGGATGATCCGAAGAAACCCAGCGGTTACTACCCCTGGCACGAAAATCCCGAGAGAATGCCCCTGAACTTCCCTGCCAAATACGCTGAATATATTCAGATCAGATTCCGTGTGCAGGATTGTGTCGCCATGGATACCGGCGATCCCAATGTTGGTGTGATTTTCTACTGTTCGGAAGAGGACGGAAGAACGGACTATAAGATCTACAATTCTACCTCCTACACCATCACAGATGACTATATCACCCTGCGATTCAAAACCCATAATGGCTCCTATGGCAGATTGCAGGACGTAGAAACAATTCTGGGTGTGGGTGTGGCATTCCGTAACATCAAGTCTGCAACAGCGGATTCTACCACCTCCATGGTGCATATTGATTATCTGTACATCGGAGAAATGGTAGAGGCCAACCCCGCCGCAAGCAGTCTCTACTACAGCTTCGAGAACACCGAGGCCGATCGGGATCGCTACGACTCCGACACCTACGGCTATCTCAACGCAGATGATGAAGTGACTGTCCGCTGGTGGGACAATGACGGAACCCATACTCCCAATAATGACGATGACGGAAAGACCGAAAGCTTCACCATCGACAATGCCTCCGGCACCGGCGTCATAGTGGCATTGCCCGGCTCCACGCAGTTGAGTACCCAATATCCCGATTTCTACATTGATTCCAGTGCTACGGGTAATATTGACAATAATCCCTTGGATTTCAAGCCCGAGCAAGCTGAGATCTATCAGGTGCGTTTCAAACTGGAAGGATTCCAAATCGGAAAATACATTGATTCGGAAACCGGGGAGGAGAAGACCAAATCTCCCTACGCCAAGTTGGTTTGGGAAGAAGCAGCCTTACATGATGAGCGAACCCTTGTCACTGCTTCGGAAGCCGTCCATTATGGCTCAGGTGATTTAGATACAGGAAAGTGGATCACCGTTACCTGTAAGATCCCGGAAAAGGCCAGAAATGCAGCTGCTATCGAATGTATCCGTGTATACTTCGGCGGATTGAATTGCAAGCCCGGTGTTAAGGGCAAGATCACCATTGACTATATCTATGTCGGCCCCGATGACCGTCCCGATCAGGTTTACGGCTATGACAGCCACTACAACAACGATACCCTGTACTCAGATGGCCACAGCAGAGTGGTAGAAGGCACAGGTGTAAAGGTCAATGAAAATTCCGCTGCTTATACCGAGCTTTCCTTCAACTTTAAGGGAACGGGCTTTGACCTCATCAGCCGTACAGGCACCAAGCAGGCAACCATCCGTGTAGAAGTCACTCCCGTAGGCTCCGAAAAACCCATTAAGACCATGACGGTAAATAACAAGGGCCAGCTGGAGCTCTACCAGATCCCTGTGGTATCCGTACAGGGTCTGACTTACGGTGAGTACAAGGTTACCCTGTGGGTCAACAAGGCTGTAGAAACCCTGTACGAGGCACTGAACCGCGGGGGAGAATTCCACTTTGATGGAGTGCGGATCTATGATCCCATGGGTGTAAACGATGCCTCTTACTACAAGGCTGACCGAGAGGCTTACAACTTCATTAAGGAGATCCGCAATATCCTGTTGGATAAGGAGCACTTTGAGAATCTGTCCGATGCAACGGATGAAACCATTGAGGGTGCAGTGTTCGTGGATGTGAATTCCAGTCTGGTACAGCCCGACGGCTCTCTGGAGCATGGGTCCGACCAATTTACCACCGTAAGTGTAGCCAATTACAATCACATCGGCCCTAAGAATGAGGTTTACATAGCCCCCGGACAGGCAGTTGCCTTTAACCTGAAGGTCAGTACCAACAGATACATTACCAGCTTGGACATCGGTGCAAAAACCATTGTCAGTGGGAATGCAAATCTGAAGATCGGTATTCTTGCCAAGGATAAGCAGGGCAATTACACCATTGTCACGGACGAAAGTTATATTATCAGCAGTTCCACTGCCCAGTACCGTGAAATGGATATTGCCAATGTTCAGGTCAAGTCCGAGAGCGACTCCAAGTATCAGCCTATGTACTTGGTGTTCTTCAATACCACTGCTCCCGGAAAACCCTCAACGGCTGCCAACCCCAACGCACAGGGCGTGATCTCTCTGACAGACGTAAAGGTTGCCTATAATGATAATCCTTCTACATCCCAGCAGATCCCGGAAGACTCTGTTACAGATCCGGAAATCAAGCCCACAGGCAAAAATCCTGAGGAAGCACCCATCCAAATGCTGGTTGACACGGACACTCTGCCTGCTACCAAGTATTTTATGAATGCTATGGCAGAAACCCCCATTTTGGAGGATGGCAAGACCATTTACCACAGCCTGAATCTGGCAAGCGATATTTCCATCAACTATATCGTGCCTAAGGCAGATCTGGCAGGCTATGACTCCTTCTACCTGCGGTGCGAGATCCCCGAATATGTGGGCAACGACTATGTATCCGGCAGTACTGTGAAGATCGCTCCTGTGGATAAGGGGGACTATTGGTACTTCGTTCTGGACGGACTCACCGCTGTCAATATGACAGATGAGATCAATGCACGGCTGATCATGAGTGCAAATGGCATGCAGTACTGTTCCGAGGTCGATACCTACAGCATTGCCAAGTACGCTATGACTCAGCTGGAAAAGAACAATGCTCCCGAAAAGCTCAAGAGCCTGTGTGCAAACCTCCTGCGCTACGGCGCAAAGACCCAGGTCTTCAAGGACTACCGTCCGGACAGTCTTGCAGATAAGGATCTGAGCCATGAGCACAAGACTCTGCTGACAGATCTGCAGACCGTAAGCTTCGGCTCTAACAACGAGCTTGTGGAAATGTTGGAAGGCCCTAAGGTCAACTGGATGGGCAAGGCGCTGGTTCTGGATTCCAAGGTCACTGTTCGCTATATTCTGGAAATTGCAGATCCCAAGGTATCTGCGGAGGATCTGAGCCTCCGTATCCGTTATACCGATGTGGACGGGGAGGAAATGGAAGTCATCATCAGCGAATGTCAGCCTTACGGAACCAAGGATGGTTGGTATTCCTTCGACTTTGACCGGCTTCCTGCCGCAGAGCTCCGTACGGCGCTGTATGCTACAGCCTATTACGGAACAACACCCGTCTCCCATACCCTGTGCTACAGTGCAGATACCTACGGCAAGAACAGCACCGGTTCTCTCGGTGATCTGTGTCGCGCCATGCTTGCCTACAGTGACAGGGCAAAGGCCTATTTCGAATAAAAGGGCTTTTACCGGGATCGTATCCTTGAGAATTTTTTTTGAAGGAGTTACACTATGAGTCAGAAGCCGGATAAAAAGTTGATAAAAGCCTATATTCAGCAGACACAGCTTGCAGACAGTAGGTTGAAAACCGCCGTAGAAGGGGAACGGGAAGATCTGATCCTTCTGCGGAAGACGGCAGATACCTTCCTCTCTGCAAGAATACAGGCTTCCTTGGAAGAAATGGACGTGGATATACTCAGCCAAGGGAAGCAGAAAATTCGGGTTTCCTATTTGCGCTCTGCAGGGATAAACAATATGTGGCAGCTGTCCCGCATGTCCCGTCCGCAGATCGAGGCTCTGGACGGCATCGGGCCACAGGGCGCGGCTTCCATTTATGAGCTGAGCAAGCAGATCGTAGAGCATGCCAAGGAAAGCCTGTCCGTCCGTATCCGTCCCGATGCCCCTACTCCCGCAGATGATGCCTTTGTAAAGGCTCTGTACTGTGTGATCCTCCATGAGGAACAGCGTGGGGGCTTGCGGGAGCTTTACGAAAAACACCACAGACAGATCATCAAGGACATAGATACGGCGCAGAAAGCCACAGGTGCGATCTCCTGGTTCTTTGCCTCCGGGAAGGAACGGGAGAGCATCCTGTCGGCAGTAGCAAGCCTGCAGGCACGCTTGGAAGGGGACTTTGGCGATCTCAATCTCTTGGACAGCTATGAGGCAGTGAGCAATGCAGACCCTACAGAGTGCTATGCCCATTTCCGTGACAATGCGTCCCAATACTATGCCACCATGGAGAAGTACTGCAAACAGCTTCCCGTGGCGCAGGATACCAAGGCCGGTCTGCCCCAAGAATTGGTGGAAGCCATCGAGGCAACACAGATCGACCTTACGGGCTTGAATGCTACCCTCCGTAGCTATCAGGACTTCGGTGTCCGTTATGCCGTCCATCAGAAACGCACCCTTCTGGGTGACGAGATGGGACTGGGCAAAACCATACAGGCCATTGCCACCATGATCGCACTGAAGGCAGAGGGCAAGCACCACTTCATGGTGGTGTGCCCTGCCTCCGTGCTGATCAACTGGTGCCGAGAGATCCAAAAATTCTCCAAAATGGAAGTGACCAAGATCCACGGCGCCGATGAGGAGGCTTTGCTCCATTGGCGGGAGAACGGAGACATTGCCGTTACCACCTTCGAGTCCATCAGCCGTTTCTCCCTGCCGGAAAAATTTAAATTCGACTATCTTGTGGTAGACGAGGCGCATTATGTGAAAAATCCTGCGGCACAACGGACAGTGGCAATGCGGAAGCTGTTGGCAAAGACGGAAGGCGTGCTGTATATGTCCGGCACACCTCTGGTGAATCGGGTGGATGAAATGTGCTTCCTGATCTCCTGTCTGCAGCCGGAGCTGAGTCCCCGTCTGGAACAGCTGAAGTCCGTGGCAACGGCAGAGCAGTTCCGCAGTGAGCTTTCCGGTGTCTATCTGCGCCGTGTCCGAGAGGATGTTCTCACAGAACTTCCGGATCTCATCGAGAAGGAACAGTGGTGTGAGCTTGGCTCCAAGGAACAAAGCATCTATCAGGAAGCTGTGGCATCGGGAAATCTTATGGCCATCCGTCAGGTGTCCTGGCAGGTGTCGGAGCTGAAGGACTCCTCAAAGGCTATGCGCCTTCTGGAGATCTGCGAATCTGCCAAGGAGCAGGGGAGGAAGGTCATTGTGTTCTCCTTCTTCCGAAATACTCTGCAAAAGGTATGTACCCTCTTGGGAGACAGATGCTCTCCCATCATCTCCGGGGATATTAGCCCCGCAGAGCGACAGCAGATCGTGGATGACTTCAATGCCGCAGAGCCGGGAGCTGTGCTGGTCAGTCAGGTACAGGCAGGTGGCACGGGGCTGAATATCCAAGCCGCCAGTGTGGTGGTATTCTGCGAGCCCCAGCTGACACCCGCTATTGAAAGTCAGGCTGTAGCCCGTGCCTACCGCATGGGTCAGACCCGTGATGTGCTGGTACACCGTCTGCTGGCAGATGAAACCATCGACGAGCGGATGCTGGAGATCCTGTCCGGCAAGCAGAAGGAATTCGATGCCTTCGCAGATGACTCCGTCATGGGTGATTTGCAGATGCAGGCAGAGAAGAACTCCCGGTGGCTCAGCAAGCTGGTACAGGAAGAACAAGAGCGCCTGTCACAGGAAGCTACAGCCCCTACTGCCCAATAGAAAAACCATCCGAGGACTTTACCGTAGTCCTCGGATTTTTTATCCACCGTCGGTATGTTAAATAGAACAAACTACCCGTAGGGCAAGCTGCCCTGCGATCGGCTGAAGTGTTTTCAATTGATTTTGCATATTCTTGCAAAAGGTATGGAAATTCAGCGGGGGTCGTGGTATAATGCAAGTGATAGGTTAAAAGAGAAGGGAGGATTCGGCCATGCTGACTGCTTATGGGATCACCACCCTTGTGTCCCTGGGGATGGTGGGACTGTGTGTCCTTGCGGATAAGAAGCGTGATATATGGCTTTTGCTCCTGTTTGTGTCCGTGTGTATTTGCAATTTGGGCTACTTCATGACAGCCATTTCCAAGGATCTGGCAGATGCGCTGAATTCCAACCGCATTGCCTATTTGGGCAGTGTGTTCCTGCCCTTCTTCCTGCTGATGATGGTTCTGCGCTTCTGTGGGATCAAGCGGAGCAACCGCTTGACCATCCTTCTTGGGCTTATCGGGGTCATCATGCTTGCGGTTACCACAAGCCCCGGCATCCTGCCCATTTACTATAAAACCGTGGATATCAGCTTCACGGAGCATGGCACAAAGTTGGTCAGAGAATACGGCCCACTGCACAAGCTGTACTATGTTTATCTCATGGGCTATATGCTGTCCATGATCACCGTGGCCTTCTATGCCATCAGCAAGAAGAAAATCAAATCCGGAAAATTGACTGTCCTCCTGCTGTGTGCGGTGTTCTGTAATATTGTGATCTGGCTGGTGGAACAGCTTCTGCCCCGTGGCTTTGAGTGGCTGTCTGTGTCCTATATCATTGCGGAAGCCCTGATCCTGACCATTTACCGCTCTATGGAGAAGCAGGGGCTCACAGACAGGAGCGAACGCACCCGGCCCTATACCATCAATGTGCTGTTGGCGGTCTTCCTGCTGTTTTTTGCCAACTTTGTCAATCTGGTCACCAAGGATACCTCCAAAGCCCTGTCTGTGGGATCTCAGATCGTGTCCCTCATGATTTACATCGGCATCCTTGCCTTCTGGTGGGTCCCTGTGTATGACCGTCTGCTGAACAAGCGCATCCGTATGTACCTCATTGCCCTTGTGGGGCTTATGATGCTGTGGATGCTCCTGCGGACTCTGCGACATACCATATTCTATTATGTCTTCCCCTACGGCCAGTGGTGCTGGTATGCCTATTATATTTCCATGATTTTGATCCCCCAGATTTGTGTGTTTGCCGCCAATCATATCGGAAAGCCGGAGAGCTACCGCTTGCCCAAAGCATGGCTTTTGCTGTATGTCCCCTCCTTTCTCCTCATTGGGGGGATCTTGACCAATGATCTGCACCAATTGGCATTTTCCTTCCCTCAAGGCTATGAAATGGGCTGGCACAGCTATGACCACGGGCCTGTGTATTATCTGGGGGCTTTGTGGATCTTCGGCTGTATTGCCATGATGATCGGCATTATGATCAAACGTTGCAGAATTCCCGGGCCACAGAAGACAGTCTGGTTACCCATAGCCATGCTGGGCATCGGTACACTGTATTCCCTCATGTATGCGGTGAACAGTGATCTTTTTGGCTTCATCGAGATGCCCATTGCCCTGTGCTTTACGGTGGTTGCCATTTGGGAAAGCAGTATCAAAACCGGCCTGATCCCCTCCAACAGTCATTATGCCCGACTTTTGCGTTCCTCCGGTCTGGGTATGACCGTGGTAGACGAGGACTATGCCGTCCACTATGCCTCCGAGGATGCCCTGCCTCTTTCTGTGGAGGATATGAAGTCGGCAGAACTCGGACTTCACAAGGGAATCCGTATTTCCAAAGCTCCTATACGCAGTGGTTATGTACTGTGGCAGGAGGATGTATCGGAGCTTATGGATGCACTGGAGGAATTGACGGTTCTTCGTGAGGATCTGAAGGACTCCAATGCCATTTCCATGGAGAACTACCGGATGGACAAAAAGATCCGTACTCTGGAAGAAAAGAACCGCATCCATGATGAACTCCACCGCCAGACCGCCCACCAGATCGACCTGATGAACGGGTGGTTGAGCCGTCTGGAGCAAACAGCGGATGTGAAAGAACGGCGGGAGCTTCTCCGTCGGATCGTTGTGGTAGGTGCTTACCTGAAGCGTCGGAACAATCTGATCCTGATTTATGAGCAGGACGGCTTCATCCGTGAGGAGGAGCTGAATCTCAGCATCAAGGAAATGATGAAAAACCTCCGGATGGCAGGGGTGGACTGCGCCTGCTCTATGGAATTTGACAGGGATCTTCCCACAGGCACTGCCGGAAGGATGTTTGACTTCTACGAATATGTGGTGGAGAATGCCTTTGACGGCCTGCAGTCCCTACTGGCACGGTTCTTCTGCCGTGATGGGAAGTTCTATGCCTGTGTCGATGCCATGTGTACCCTGGATCTACGCCGTCTGCAAAGCGAGGAGATCTCCGTCAGCTTAACGGATACGGATTATTACACCCTCTCCATCCGCATAGAAGGGGGGAAGGGAATGTGATAAGATATTTCTATGAAGTTTCCGACTTATGGCAGACAGCACTGTTGGTGCTGAGTCTTGCGACTGTGGCTTCCCTCTGCGGCTACTTCAGCCTGACCTTCCGACGGGGCTGCAAGGCCTTGGTGAAGATCAGCACCGGAGCTGTCCTGCTCCTCAATGCCACAGTGTTTGTCCTACTGCAAATGGATAGCCGAATGGCAGGGGCGGATACCCCACCGAATTTCCCTCTGCCCTATGTGCTGCCCTTCCTTGTGACCTTGCTGTCTCTGATATATGCTCTGTGGGCAGCTCTTGGCAATACACCCAATCGCAGAGTCCTCAATGACACCTCTCTGAAGGAGGCCTATGACAATCTGCCCACAGGTGTATGCTTCTTCAATGAGAAGGGCTTGCCCATTCTGTGCAACCATGCCATGCACCGCTTCAGCTTTGCCGTTACGGGGAAGGATGTGCAGTACATCACCGATTCGGAAGCCTGTCTCCGTGAGGACTTCCGACCTGTAGCGGGTGTGCGGAAGGAAGGGAAGCTTTTTATCCTCCCGGATGGGACAGTGTATCACTTGGACAAAGGGACTGTTCCCTATGAGGACGGGGCTGTGTATGTGCAGTTTGTGGCAACGGATGTGACGGAGCTGTATCACACGGGCTTGGAACTGGAGCAGGAAACTCAGCGCCTTCGCCGTGTACAGAGCGACCTGCGGAAGCTGTCTGCCAATGTGGTCACCGCCACCCGTGAGGAGGAGATCCTGAACACCAAAATGCTTGTTCATGATGAAATGGGTAGATGTCTGGTGGAAGCACGGAAATACCTTCGGGAAGATTCCCATGAATCCATCCCGGAAGAAGTGGTACATTCCTGGCGCAGAGCCGTGGCTATGCTCAAGTACAACAACGATACACGGGAGGAGGATGCCTTGGCACAGGTGCGGAAAACCTGTGACACCCTGCAGGTGAAATTCCTCAAAACAGGTCATCTTCCCCGGGAGGAGGGAAAGGCCTACCTCCTGATCTGCGCTGTCCGTGAGTGCCTGACCAATGCAGTCCGCTACGGTGGTGCAAAGGAACTGTATGCGGACTTTTCCGAAACCGATTCCGCTGTTTCCGTTACCATCAGCAATGACGGCAAACAGCCTACCCATACCATCACCGAGGGCGGTGGCCTGTCCACCCTCCGTCGCCGTGTGGAGAGGGATGGGGGTAGCATGACCGTGGACTCTCTGCCTCAATTCCGCCTGACTGTCAGTCTGCCAAAGAGTAAGGAGGATAGCTTATGACCCGTGTACTCATTGTAGAAGATCAAAGAATGGCACAGGAAAACATGGAATCCATCATCCGCAGTACGGAAGACTACCACTTGGTGGGTATGCTGTCCAATGCCGCCGATGCGGAGCTGTTCTGTATGAGCTCCGGTGTGGATCTGATCCTCATGGATGTCTGCACCGCCCATGACGAAAACGGCATTGAAGCCACCGCTGTGATCAAGAAGAAATTCCCTGCTGTCAAGGTTATTATCGTCACCTCCATGGCAGAGCATTCCTTTATTGAAAAGGCGAAGGAAGCAGGGGCGGATAGCTTCTGGTACAAGGATGCCAGCCAAGGGGAGCTTCTGCCCGTCATGGATCGGACAATGGCAGGGGAGAGCATTTTCCCCGATAAGCCTCCGGAGGTCAAATTGGGCTACTCCACAAGCTATGATCTGACCCCTTCGGAGCTGGATGTGATCCGCGCCCTGATGCAAAGCACAAGTGACGAGGATGCGGCGGCCATGCTCTGCTGCAGTAAGGCCAATATCCGCTGGCACTTGGGCAAGATCTTGGATAAAACCGGCTACCGCTCCCGTATGGAGCTCCTGATCGCCGTAGCCCAGAAAAACCTCATCATCGTCTTCCCCGATAAGTCCATAGAAGACAAGCGGACTTAATTCCGGAAGAAATTTTTGTTTTATCATCCGAACCACCCAAGACCGAAAGATGAAATTTTTCAAAACCATGACAACCAATACATATATCCAAGGTGTAAAGGCCGGGATCCTTCCCCCTTTTGAACACAAAATATGGAAAAAATCCTATTATGACCATGTGATCCGCAACCAAGAGGATTACGATGAAATTTGGCAATATATCCAAAACAATCCCACCAAATGGGAATTGATCTACGGCGATCCGTAGCCCATCGCCCCCCATAACACCGCGAAAATTACCAATCCCCCCCGTAGGGAACGACCTGCGTGTCGTTCCGAATGACCTGCGTGTCGTTCCGAATCCACCGATGAACCACGCTTGGGGGGGATGTTCGGTTTGGGGGGTGTTGTGAAAAATTTACAAAAACTATTACTTGTGATAGTGACTTTCTTGGGAATATCGGTATAATGATAGTAAGGAGTGCTGTATTCTGTCATAGGGGGAATGTTTATGATTGTATTTTCCGGGGCGGTGAGGAGCTTTGGATGAATAGAATTTTAAGGTTGGTGGGGTTGCTGATGTGCATAGCTTGGGTGCTGTCTTTGTTCGGTTGTGGCAGGGGAGTGCTTGTTGACGGTCCGGGGGTGGAAAGAAAAATCTGGAGCGAATTTACTCTGTCACGGGTCTCCGAGAGCTTTGAGCCTCTGTATTCCTATACGGTGAGCTACGACGAGTCCTCAGACAAGGCCTATCTCCATGTATCTGTACATGAAGGGCGAACCCTTGCACAAAGCATCCCTTTGGGATCCGAAACCCTCTCGGCTCTTTTTAACCTCGATCTTTTCTCCCTGCCGGAGGCAGAAGCAGTTGTCGGCAACTTCCTTGGTCTCGGGATCACGGATCTGATGGGGCAGTCCTGCCTCAAGGTAATTTCAAGCACCAAGGAACAAGAGCTCCTCGCACTCCTTGCACCTTACACCGAAGGTCTACATACAGAAGGGGAAGAAGATCCCTTCATGTTAGACGGCCCCGATATGGAATATCAGCCCCCGTGGACGGCATTTTCCCTCACACAGTGTCATAGTACGGCACAGTATAATTTCTCCTTTACCCTCATTGACGGAGAGGTAGACGCTCTGCTCACTGGGGAGTGCAGGGATGGGGAAGGAAATGTGTATGAAGAAGCCTCGGGCATCCCCGTTTCCTTTGAAACCTTGCAGGCTCTGCGATTGCTGTACCTTGAAGATCTTCCGGATGCGGAGGATCGGACGGAAGACTTGGAGTGTCCCTTGGATGCAAACAGAACAGAGCTTCGGTTAATCCTTTCCGACGGAAGCATTGCAGAAAAGAACGCTTCAACGGAGCTTTCTATAGAAATTTATCAACTCTTATTACCTTATTTTATCCAAAATCAAACATAAGAAAGGAAGATCATTATGGGACTTATTAAAGCTGCATTAGGTGCATTAGGCGGAACTCTGGCAGATCAGTGGAAGGAATTCTTTACCTGCGATGCCATTGAAAAGGATGTGTTGATGCTCAAGGGGCAGAAGCGCATCGGCAGTCGCTCTTCCAATACGAAGGGCAGTGACAACGTGATCTCCAACGGCTCCGGCATCGTCGTTGCCGACGGCCAGTGTATGATCATCGTGGAGCAGGGCAAGGTCGTGGACTTCTGCGCCGAGCCCGGTCAGTATACTTACAACACCGATCTGGAGCCCAGCCTCTTTACCGGCTCTCTGGGTCAGAGTCTGAAGGACACCTTCAAGGAAATCGGCAAGCGTTTTGCCTATGGCGGGGAGCCTGCAAAGGATCAGCGTGTCTATTATTTCAACACCAAGGAAATTCTGGACAACAAGTTCGGCACTCCCACTCCCATTCCCTTCCGCATTTTGGATCGGAACATCGGTCTGGATATGGATACCTCCGTCCGTTGCAACGGTGTTTATTCCTATAAGATCGCGAACCCCCTGCTGTTCTATACCAATGTCTGTGGCAATGTGGCTACGGAATACCGCCGTGGAGAGATCGACAATCAGCTGAAGACAGAGTTCGTCAGTGCTCTGAGCCCCTCCTTTGCCGCTATCTCCGATCTGGGCATCCGTCCCGCCTCTCTGCCTGCCCATGTGACAGAGCTTTGCGATGCGATGAACGGCATCCTGTCCCAGAAGTGGGGCGAGCTCCGTGGCTTGCAGGTGGTTTCCATCGCCATGAATCCTCCCACCATTCCGGAAGAGGACGCAAAGCTTCTCCGCGATGCTCAGCGTAGCGCCATCCTCCGTGATCCTACCATGGCCGCCGCAACGCTGGTCGGTGCCCAGTCCGAGGCAATGAAGACTGCCGCAGGAAACAGCGCAGGGGCTATGACCGGCTTCATGGGCTTCGGCATGGCACAGCAGGCAGGTGGCATCAATGCACAGTCCCTCTTCCAGATGGGTCAGCAACAGCAAGCTCAGCAGGCAGTCCAACAGCCTGTTGCCCCCGCTCCTCAGAACGGCTGGACCTGTGCTTGCGGTGCAACTGCAAGCGGAAAGTTCTGCCCCGAGTGCGGAGCCAAGAAGCCCGAACCTAAGCCCGCCGAGGGCTGGACCTGTGCTTGCGGTGCCACGGTCAGCGGAAAGTTCTGCCCCGAATGTGGCACCAAGAAGCCCGATGACGGCTGGACCTGCTCCTGCGGTGCAGTGAATAAGGGCAAGTTCTGCCCGGAATGCGGTGGCAAGAAGCCTTCCGGCATTCCCCAGTACAAGTGTGACAAGTGCGGCTGGCAACCTGCAGACCCCACCAAGGCTCCCCGTTTCTGCCCGGAATGCGGAGATCCCTTTGACAACGGGGATATTATTTAACCCCTACGAAACATAACATTTCAGGAGGTGCGATTATGGGCTTTCTCGGAAAATTATTTGACAAGAAAGAATGCTCCGTCTGTGGCGGAGAGATCGGCTTGTTGGGCAATCGCAAGCTGGAAGACGGCAACCTGTGCAAGAACTGTGCCGGCAAGCTGTCCTCTTGGTTTGACGGACGCCGTCATGCCACTGTAGAGCAAATCAAGGCACAGCTGGCTTACCGTGAAGAGAACGAAAGAAACCTGCAATCCTTCCAAGTGTCCCGTGTCATCGGTGACTATGAAAAGATCCACATTGAAGAGGTCAACGGTGTGCCTACCCGTTTCTTTGTTACCCAATTCGGGGAGACGGTGGAGAGTAATCCCGATATCATTGCCTTCTCCGATGTGATCTCCTGCGTTACGGATCTGGATGAGCATAAGGAAGAACTCCGTCAGCGCAACAGCGAGGGGCAGATGGTCAGCTACAATCCCCCCAGATATCAGCACCATTATAATTTCATCATCCGCATGGAGATCCGCAACAATCCCTATTTCTCCGAGATCCACTTTACGGTCAATTCCGGTGTGGTTACCCTGGAATCTGCGGAAGTGGCAAGAAGGGGCGTCCTCTTGGGCGGTGTACGGGGCATGGCCTTCCATGGGGTGAATTCCACACCCACCCTCACCTCCTCCCGTGAGATGCGCCGTTATCGGGAATATGAGCAGATGTGTGAGAAGATCCAACAGGCTGTGGAAGACGGCAAGCGTGGAGCCTCTGCTCCCGTAGCGGCACCTGTGCCTCAAGCTATGCAGGAGGCTGCTCCCGTACAGGAAGCTCCCCCTGCTCCCGCTATCTGCCCCGCCTGCGGAGCGGACAATGCCGGTGGCAAGTTCTGCGAATTCTGCGGTACAGCCCTGTAAGTCCAAGGCTCTTATGAAACATAAAGGAGTGAGACCATGTCCGGATTAAAAGAATACTTATGCCCCTGCTGTAATGGGGCGGTGGAGTTTAACAGCTCCACGCAAAATATGAAATGTCCCTTCTGCGATGCGGAATTTGACATAGATGCTCTGCAGAGCCCCCAAGAGGAGGCCACTGTACAGAACGATATGTCATGGGAAGCCGCAGGGGAGCAGTGGTCCGCAGGAGAAACCGACGGACTGCGTGTTTATACCTGCAATTCCTGCGGTGGCGAGATCGTTGCAGAAGAAACTACCGGAGCTTCTTCCTGTCCCTACTGCGGTAACCCCGTGATCATGACGGGGCAGTTTGCCGGAGATTTGAAGCCGGATCTGGTGATCCCCTTCAAGATCGACAAGGACGGAGCCATTGCCGCCCTGAAGGAGCATTACAAGGGCAAGAGACTTTTGCCAAGGGTGTTCCGTGATGAGAATACCGTCCGTGAGGTCAAGGGTATGTATGTACCTGTGTGGCTTTTTGACACCGAGGCGGAAGCGGACATCCGTTACAGAGGCACTCGCACCAGAACTTGGAGCGACAACCAATACCGCTATACGGAAACCAGCCACTATTCCATTGCAAGAGCAGGCACACTGGCCTTTGAAAATGTCCCCGTAGACGGATCGGAGAAAATGGACGATGCCCTTATGGAGTCCATTGAGCCCTTCGATGTGAAGGATGGGGTGGATTTCCGCACGGCTTACCTTTCCGGCTATCTGGCAGACAAGTATGACATTGATGCCCAAGGTGCCATTGAAAGAGCCAATGAGCGTATCCGCAATAGTACGGAAAGTGCCTTTGCCGCCACGGTGCATAATTTTGCTACCGTCACTGCGGAGGATACCAACATCCAATTGCATAACGGCCGTGCAAGATATGCCCTGTATCCCGTCTGGATCTTGACCACCCGTTGGAACGACCAAAGCTTTACCTTTGCCATTAACGGCCAAACCGGAAAAATTGCCGGTGATCTGCCCATGGACAAGGGTATGTACAGAAAGTGGCTCTTCGGCGTAGCAGGCATTGCTGCCGCGGCGATTTTGGGCATCACCTATCTGTTCCAGGTTCTGTAAGGAGGTGCGGAAATGATGTACAGCATGATTGCTTTGAAGGCACAGAGCCTCATTCTAACCGCTGTGGCCTTTCCCACAGCAAAGCATATTATCATTGCTATTTTGGGCGGACTGCTCATCGGCTGGATCGTGGCTTCCGTCATGAAGGGGAAGCTGAAGTCTGTGGAAGCACAGCATAGTGCCGCTTCCTACCTCAAGAAGGACAGCATGAAGGTCACCCATTCCTCGGAACGCTTCCTGTTCCGCAGTACCACCAAGACCAAGATCCAAAGCGACTCCAACAAAAAAAACTGAGAAGCATAAGGAGGGATCTACATGGGTTTGTTCCAAAATTTTGTAGAATGGGGAACTGATGCAAAATATGTCCCCGGGGGAAAGACCTGTGATGTTTGCGGAAAGAAATTAGGCTTCCTGTACACAGGCTTCTGGAGCATAAATGCCCCCCCAATATGCAGACGCTGTCCTGTGCAAGTCCTGTGATGAAAAGCTGGAGCTTCTCCTCCGCTATGCCCCTGCGTGGATCAAGAAGGAACTGCGTAAGGAGCATCCTTACACGGGCTATTCTGCTACAGCCCGTCGCACCATGGATCTTGATGCCGTCAAGACTCTGTTGGACTCCGCAGAGGTCTTCGGAAAAGAGGAAATCGCTTCCCAAGGTGAGGGCTGTACCTCCCTGTTCCGACACAGGAAATGCCTGATCATTGCACCCCTTGCCACACAGGTAGGGGTGAAACGTGCAAAGCTTCTGGAAGAAAAGGCTGTGGTATTCGGCTTTGTACAGCTGGGCTGCTTTAAACAGGGGGATCCTGTGAAGATCCTTGCAAGAGACCGTGTGATCGAAACCAAGGTTCTGGAAGCCTATGAATTCGACTGTGCCGACAATACCCTTGAGGTTGAACTGAAAGCCCACATGGGCAAACAGCAGGTAAGCCAATGGAAGGAAGGCTGGCTGGTTCTGGACACGGAAGAAAAGATCACCCCCTCCTACACCATCCTCGGCTATTGCCAAAGATAGTCCATTGCTTCAGTCGGGGGAAGGTACAGCAGGGGAGAAGCAGGGCAGATCCCCTATGAGCTTCAAGTAAATTTATTACAGTTAAAAGAAGGCGATACTTGGTTTTTGTGCCGAGTATCGCCTTTTTTGTTGAGGGTGGGTTTTTTCTTGACATATGCAACGGGCAATGGTAACATAAAGAAAGAAGGATCTCCGCAAAGGCTTTTGCGGAGGTGCGAAAATTGAAAGGAGCTATGTCTATGAAAAATCGCAACCCGATCAAGCTGATCCGAGTTCTCTCCCTTGTGGTATTGCTGTCTATGCTTCTGACAGCCTTCCCCATGGCAGTGGAGAGTGAGGAGAAGGAAATCTCCGGCAGTGATTTTCTGGCTCTGCTGGATTACGATGCGGCTGTGGAGGATGTCAAATATCTTTCCCAGACCATCGGTGCCCGTCCCGCCGGCTCAAAAAGTGAGCAGCTGGCACTGGATTATTTCTCCGCAGAATGCAAGGAGCTGGGCTACAAGATCCAGCGCCAGACCTTCAATCTCAACCGCTCTGTGGGCGATGTTCAGCTTGGAGATCTGACCCTTGCCGCACAGACTCCCACCAACAACAGCTACTATACCGGTTTCGGTGAAGCAGAAGGCACGGCTGTTTATCTGGATGACCCCGCCAATGTGGCATCCTTGGGAGAGGATCTTAGCGGTAAGGTAGTATTCTTCCCCGGTAACTGGAATTACGGCAAAGATCCCGATACTTATTCCGCCATTGCCGCTCTGGATGCCGCCAATGCAGAGGGTATCGTCATTATGATGGATCTCAGCATTGACTCTGCCGAGCGTACCCGTAAGTACCTGCCTACTCTGAATTTTTCCAGCCCCAAGATGACGATTTCTACTCCTGTTCTCCTTACCAACTCCATGGAGGCGGAAAGAGTTCCTGCCTATCTTGCAGAGCATGAAAATGTAAAGGTCAAGCTCAACAGCACGACCACTTGTCAGCCCGGCAATGCCATTGCCATCAAGAAGGCCGCTACCAGAACAGATCGGACCCTCTATATCAGCGCACATATTGACTCCGTCATTCCCAGCCCCGGTGCAAATGACAACGGCTCCGGCGTTGCAGGTGTTCTGGCAATGGCTCGCGCCTTTGCACAGATCGAGACCAACTACAACATCGCCTTCATTGCTTTCGGCGCAGAGGAAACCGGCCTCAACGGATCTTCTTATTATGTCAGCACCTTGGGTAGTTACGAGATCGACAATGCCATCGGTAACTATAACATCGACATGATCGCAACCTCTCAGGCAGATTGCAATCACATCGTGATGCTTGCTCCCTCCTCTACGAAGGACAACCGTGTGATCCGTGCTTCCTACAGATGTGCAGAAGATCTGGGCTATGACATGGATTACTATACCGCCATTTACAACACCCAGTCCGACCATGCATCCTTCCACAAGGCCGGCATTCCCGCTGTGGAATATATTTGGTGCAGAACCGGCAACTCCCTTACGGTAGAAAATTATTACCATTCCTCTTGTGATAATATGGACGAGAACTTCAGCCGTGAAAGACTGAAGAAGCAGCTGGATGTTGTGGCACTGGCCGCCTATCGGGATGCAACTGCAGACTTTGTAGCTGTAGTCGGCACCGGTGTGGACCGTGAGTATTACACCTCTATGGAAGAGGCTGTTGCCGCCGCAGGTGAAAACGGAATTTTGGAAGAACTGCCTTCTCTGGAAGAAGATCCCAACAATCCCGACATTACCTACCGTCTGGACTATGACAAGGCTGTGGACGATGTCAGCTATCTGTCCAAGACCATTGGTACCCGTCCCGCAGGCTCTATGAGCGAACAACTTGCTCTGAACTATGTGGCACAGGAGTGCGAGGCTCTCGGTTATGAGATCGAAACCCAGACTTTCCCCACAAACTATGCTGTTGGTGATATTTATCTGGGAGATCTGGTACTTGCCGCAGGCACACCCAGCAACAACAGCTACTATACCGGCTTCGGCGAAGCAGAAGGCACTGCTGTTTATCTGGACGATCCTGCCAATGTGGCATCCCTGGGGGATGACCTTACCGGCAAGGTGGTATTCTTCCCCGGTAACTGGCGTTCCGGCAAAGACCCCGATACCTACACTGCCATTGCCGCCCTGGATGCCGCCAATGCAGAGGGCATCGTGGTCATGATGGATCTGTCCATTTATGAAGGTGAGCGACTGTCCAAGAGCTTCCCCACCTTGAACTTCAGCTCTCAGAAGATGAACATCTCCACCCCTGTGCTTCTGGTCAATTCTATGGAAGCAGAGAGAGTCCCCGCTTATCTTGCAGAGTATGAAAATGTACCTGTTAAGCTGAACAGCCGTACCAAGGGTACTTCTCAGAATGTCATTGCCACCAAGAAGGCGGCGGTAGAAACAGACCGTACCATCTATGTTTCTGCCCATATTGACTCCGTCCTCCCCAGCCCCGGTGCAAATGACAACGGCTCCGGTGTTGCCGGTGTCCTGACTCTGGCAAGAGCCTTTAAGGACATTGACACAAAGTACAATATTACCTTCTGCTTCTTCGGTGCAGAGGAGATCTATCTGGTAGGCTCTTTGTACTACACCAAGACCTTGACTGCTGAGCAGATCGACAATGCCATCGGCAACTACAATCTGGACATGATTGCAACCGCACAGGAGGATTGTCAATACATTTACATGGACTCCTGCATCAACGCTTCGTTGAACTCCTCCGCACTGGATGTTCATGTGTCCCGTATGGCAAGAAAAGCAGCCAAAAAACTTGGCTATGATATGGATATGTACCTCATTGAGTACAACACAGCTTCCGACCATCAGGCTTTCCACAGAGTCGGCATTCCCGCCATCGAATTTATCTGGTGTAACAGCACCACCGCGCCCGATGTGGAGGCTTATTACCACACCTCCTGTGACACAATGGAAATGAATTTCGACGTAGGGCGTCTTCAGTCTCAGGTGGATGTCATTGCACAGGCCATTTGCGATGATGCACTGGCTGATTATGTGGCAGTGGTAGGAGAGGGCATCCGTCGGGAATACTACACCTCTATGGAAGAAGCTATCGCCGCCGCAGGGGAGACCGGGAAGCCGGTACAGCTCAGGGATATCGAGTCCGAAGAATTGGCTCTGAGCCACACCCTGAATCTGGCAAGTGATATTTCTGTGAACTTTGCAGTTCTCAAGACCGCTTTGGAAGGCTATGACATGGACAGTGTCTATGTAGAAAGCACTCTGCAGGGCTATGATGCCGAGGGTCAGCCCACAGAGACCACTTTGAAGCTGTATCCCGAAGAGAAGGAATATCACTACTACTTCACCCTTGAGGGTCTGACTGCTGTGGAAATGAGCGATAGCATCACCTCCACCCTGTGCGGTGTGAAGGACGGCATCTCCTATGTGTCTCCTGTTGATGATTACAGCGTTGCAGAGTATGCTTATTCCCAGATGAACAAGGCAGAGGCTTCCGCAGAACTGAAGACCCTCTGTGCAGACCTTCTGCGTTACGGCAGTAAGGCACAGAGCTTCAAGGACTACGGCACAGACAAGCTTGCCGACGGACAGATGACGGAAGAACAGCGTGTATATCTCAGCGACATGGAAGCAGTGGCCTTCGGCAGTACCAACTCCGTGCTGACGGATGTGGAAAGCCCCTCTGTCAGATGGCTGGGCAAGTCCCTGGATTTGGCTTCCAAGGTAACCATCAAGTACATCTTCGATCCCACCAAGTGTGATGCACAGCCTGAGGACATGGATCTGCACCTGTCTTACATGAGCATTGACGGAGAATTGGAAGAAGCCGTCATCGAGGGTGCGGAAATTTATGATGTTCCCACCGGTGTGTGCGCCTTCTCCTTTGACGGCCTCCTTGCCGCAGAGCTTCGCAGTGTGGTATCCGCACAGATCTTTGTAGGGGACAGCCCTGTTTCCTGTACCTTGGAATACAGTGCCGATACCTACGGCAACAACAAGACCGGCGTTTTGGGCGAGCTGTGCAAGGCCCTCTTTGCCTACTCCGACAGCGCAAAGGTCTACTTCCTGTCCCTGTCCTGAGAGGACATGAGATCAGGAGAAACATAATCCAACAGGGATTCCCCTTCCGGGTACTCACTCCCGGAAGGGGGACTTGTTATCTGCCGGTGAGGGGGAGAAAAAAGGGAATAGGTGGAAATTTGTCTTGACGGATAACAGACCGGCATGGTATTCTGTATATATGATAAAGTAATTTTGTGCTTGTTTTTCTGTGAGGGAGTCTCCGGGAAAACTGCCCGAGAAAAGGAGTTATGTATGATGTGTAAACGAATTCTTCCCATACTCCTGTGCCTTGTGATGCTTCTGGGGGTACTGCCCGCAGGTTTGAGCGTCCACGCAGAGGAACGGGGACAGACCAGAGCTACCAATAATTTTGTGGGCTATCCCTCTGTTTTTGTGACGGAGGATAATTACCGCATTTCCTTCCTGACCAATACCAACGGTATGGCATGGGTGGAGATCGGCGGTGTGGCTTATGAAGATACCACAGCAGGTATTATGGACTGGGAAACCAAGCTCCACGGCATTACTGTTCCTCAAAGCGTGCTGGACAGCGCCAAGAGCTACACTATCTGCTTCCAGCCTCTGGACTCCCGTCCTGCCAACAATCCCGCACCCGGCGCAAAGCAGAGCAAGACCTACTCCTTCAACCCCGTTCTTCCCGGCGAAGATCCCGTACTCCTGTGCGTTTCCGACCAGCACGATAACAATACAGGTGCTACCGCCGTCACCAAGTACGGCAACTTTGATGCCGTTGTCTTCGGCGGAGACTATACCGCCGCCATCAGCACCGAGGACATTGCAAACAACTTCCTTAAGTACAGCGGTGATATTTCCAAGGGTACCAAGCCTGTGATCTACCCCCGTGGCAACCATGAGATCCGCGGTCAGTATACCCACTGGATCGACGAGGTCATGCCTACAAGTGAGTCCGACAAAAGCTATTATGAGTTGATCCTCGGTGATGTGTACGGCATCGTTCTGGACTGTGGCGGCAGCTATGCCGATAACTATGAAGACATTGCAGATACCATCGACTTTGAGCCCTACCGTGTGGAGCAGACTCGCTGGCTGGAAAAAGTCTACCTCAAAGGCACATGGAAACAGTATTCCAAGCGTGTGATCTTCTCCCATGTTCCCTTTGTGACTCAGGCAAACTTTACGGATATTTTTAAGGACTGGACTACCATCCTCAACCGCATGGATATGAGCCTGCTGGTTTCCGGTCATACCCATAACTTTACCGTATACTCCACCACTCACGGTAGCGTAAAAACCTCTCCCAATTTCCCCACCTTTACCATGACAGCTTATGTCAAAGATCCCTACAGCTACACAGGTACTTATCTGACCTTGGGAGATGCAAACTTCACCATTCAGAATGTGGATTCCGCCACCCTGAGTGTGAAGGCTACCCACAGCTTTACCAATAAGACCAACGGCATTACCACAGAGCCTAAAACTGCCTTTGAAACCGCTGTAGCCCCCACCCCTGCACCTACGACCACCGCAGGGACGGCAAGTATTCCCTCTGTGTCCTCACCCTTCAGTGCCCATCCTACGGTCTTTATGGTAGAGGACAGTTATCAGATCGCCTTCCTGACCACTGAAACCGGCATGGGCTGGGTCGAGGTCGGCGGTGTCAAGTACAAGGACTCCACCATGGGTGTCATGGATTGGGAATCCCGTATCCACAAGGTCACCGTGCCCAAAGCGGCTTTGGACAGTGCAAAGAAATATAAAATTTGTTTCCAGTCCATGAGTACCCGTAAGGCCTATACCCCCGTTCACGGCTCTACGGTGTCCCGTACCTATCCCTTTACCCCCGCTCCCGCTTCTCCCACCTTCCTGTTCATGTCCGAACAGCTGAACGACAACACCAATGCCATGAAGGTTGCCGCTTACAAGAACTACGATGTTTTCGTCTGTGGCGGTAAGTACATGAAGGCGGCAAATACGGAGAACAACCGCTACTACCTCCTGACCCTCTGCGGTGAAACCACCAAGGGTGTGATCCCCACGGTCTTTACCAGAGGCAACCGTGAGCTTCGCGGCTTCGGCGCTCATGATGTTATCGACTCTATGGGTACAAGTGCCAACGGAGAAGCCTATTTCTATTTCACTACCTCCAATATTTTCGGTATCGTTCTGGATACCGGTGAATATGGTGCAGACAGTCTGGCTCAGTTCGGCTCCACTGTCCGCTTCCAGAAATACCGTGAACAGCAGACCCAATGGCTGAGAGAATTACTGGCAGAGGGTAAGTGGAAGGCCTATGATACCAGAATCGTCATTTGCCATCTTCCCTTTACAGCCTACACGGACGGCACTATGAAGGCGGTCTTTAAGGAATGGACGAATATCCTCAACGAAATGGGCATCACCCTCATGGTAGCGGGTCATGTGAACAACTACAGCTACTACCCTGTAGGGGACAGCCGAAACGTTTCCGGCCCCAACTTCCCCATGCTCACCATGTCCGATCTGGACAACGGAGACTATGCCTATTCCGGCACTTATGTGACCTTCAACGGCAAAACCTTCACCACAGAAAATGTCCTGTCCACCAAAAAGGTCAGAGAGAAGAAGGTAGTCAATAATCCCCTCTATGTGGAAGAGCCGGAGCTTGTTTTCGACTATGCACCTACTGCCGATCAGAAAGCACTGTATTTCGGCTTCGGCAACAACCCCGAGGACTACCAGAGATACACGGAAAATCCCATCTACGGCGGTGCGAACTATGACCTTGCCGGTAGCTTGCGTACCCAAAATTTCTACAACGGCAAGGGCAGTATTGACTTCCCCGTTGCAGATATTCAGAATTTTGACTACACCACCGGAACTGTACGGACGAAGCTTAACGGCCCGTACCCCAAGCAGAGTGATTATACAGGCAGTGTTTCCCGTCGTTTTATTTTCGGTGAAACCAATGATACTGCCGCATCTGTGGGCTCACTGAAATTCAAGCCTGCAAATGCCGAGGTGGTGCAGGTACGCTTCAAACTGGAAAATATGAAGCTTCGTTCCGACATTTCCGCTTCCGATGCGGCAAGATGCGTCTCTCTCCAGTATTACAAAAACACCGCTACCTCCGCTGTGCGTAACGCCAATAACTATGGCGGTTCTGTTGTGAGCGGGAGTTACATGACCGTGACATTGAATCTGGACAGTGGTTTCCGTAATGCGGATGTGATCACCAAGTTCTGGATCGAATTCCACGGCTTCGTCAAGAGCGACGACAGCAAGGATGCTTATCTCACTCTGGACTATGTCTACATTGGACCTAAGGCGACCATGCCCACCAAGGATGACAGCTATCTCTTCTTCAACTACACGGACTCCGCCGCTGCCCGTTATCGCTATGCAAGCAACAGCTACAGCGGTTACAATTTCGATGTGGATACCCGATGGAATGTGGAACGGAAAGACCCTGCCAACGGAAGCACCGTCACCGTTACCAAGTCCATGGACAAGGAAGAAGGCACTTTGAACTTTAGCTTCGCCGATTGGGATACTCAGGTGAAGTCCACCATCTTCGGGGCGTACCAAGGGGGAAGCAATCCCCTGAACTACAACCCCGCCAAGGCAGAGGTGGTACAGGTTCGTTTCAAGATGAACAATATCAAGGCCGCCACCGGCGCAAATCCCTTTGTCCGTCTGTGGTATACCAGAAATGTGAACGGAACAAATCAGGGCACTTACGACAATGCCTATTCCCTGGGCCATAACTTTGTGTCCGACGGAGAATACATGGTGGTGACCATTGACCTGTACACACAGGAACAGATCAATGCCAATGCCTCTACCAGCGGTTTCCCCACAACTACCTTCGCAAAAGCCGGTACGATTACCGGCACCCGTATCGGCTTCCATAACTTCACTGCCAATGTAGCGGGTACGCCCGGAGAGATCATTGTGGACTATGTTTACATCGGACCCAAGAGCGACATGCCCATGAAGATCTATACTGTGAACTTCTACGATGCAGAGGGCAATGTGCTTCAGACCAACAAAGTCAATCAGGGTGAAAGCGTTTCCTTCACCGGCACAGAGCCTGTAAAAGCTCCCGATGCAGAGAATCATTACACCTTTGCAGGCTGGGTAGCACAGCAGGGAGGCTCTGCGGCGGTCAATCTGAACAATGTGCAGGCAGACACTGCGGCTTATCCCTACTTTGCACCTACGGGACATGCGGTTGCCTACCGTGATGCAAAGGAGGCCACCTGTACAGAGGCCGGCTTCACCGGTGACAGCTATTGCAGTGAGTGCGGTCATTTCATCGCTAAGGGCACAGAGATCCCTGCCAACGGTCATACAGAGGTGGAGGATCCCGGTTACGCTCCCACCTGTGAGGAAGCAGGTCTCAGCGACGGCAAGCACTGCGACATTTGCGGACAGGTTACTGTGGCACAGGAAGTTCTTCCCAAGACAGGTCATGAGGCTGTGGCAGATACAGGCTATGAGGCTACTTGCACTGCAGAGGGTCTGACGGAAGGCAGTCACTGCGCCCTGTGCGGTCAAGTCCTGATGGCACAGGAAGTGATCCCTGCTTTGGGACACAATGCTGTGACCGAGCACGGTTACGCACCCACCTGTACCGAGGTCGGCATGACCGACGGAAGCTACTGTGACCGTTGCTTCGTAAGTCTGGAGCTCCCTCAAGAGATCCCCGCCATCGGTCATAGCTACAGCACAGTGGTAACAGAGCCCACCTGCACCGACAACGGCTACATCACCTACACCTGTACCGCCTGCGGTGATACCTACACCGAGCCCGGCGCAGCGGCTACCGGTCACAACTACGTTGACGGCGCTTGCACCGTTTGTACTGCTCCCGACCCCAACCACGAATCTCACACTCACAGCTACACCTCCGTTGTAACGAATCCCACTTGTACCGAGGCAGGCT
>JAZMZW010000194.1:0-4307 GCA_045586205.1 Faecousia sp.
CCGATTATGCCTACTCTCAGCTCAATAAGACCTCTGCGTCCGATACTCTGAAGACCCTCTGTGCAGACCTTCTCCGTTACGGCGCAAAGGCCCAGATCTTCAAGGAATACCGTGTTTCCGCTCTTGCAGATTCCAAGATGACGGAAGCTCATATGGCATATCTGTCCGACATCGAGGCCGTCACCTTCGGCAATACCAACAAGGTGCTGAACGATCTTCCCAATGCCCCCATTGCATGGGCAGGTAAGGGCTTGGATCTGGACAGCAAGGTTTGCCTGAAGTTCATCTTCAACCCTGCAGGATATAACGGAGATCCGGCAGATCTGACGCTGAAGGTAAGCTATAAGGATGTCTACGGGGAAGAAATGCATCTGACCCTCACGGATCCCTACGATTACAGCGGTAACGGTCTCCTCTACGCCTTCACCTTGGATGCCCTTCTGGCTTCCGAACTGCGTGAAGTGGTCTCTGTTCAGATCTTCTGCGGTGAAACTCCCGTATCCGCAACCCTTCAGTACAGCGCCGATACCTACGGCAACAACAAGAAGGGGACACTTCTGGATCTGTGCAAGGCACTGATTGCATATTCGGATAGCGCGAAGGCTTATTTCCTCAATTGAGATTTAACTGTAAGCTAGGTACTTAAATGCCAAAGACTCCCTATTTGCTCAACCGGTTTCGGCTGTTCAAATAGGGAGTTTGCTTTTGATTTTATGGAATTTTATGCTCTGCTGCGGAATTCCAGATATTCGTCATAGGTGCCGTAGCGGTCACAGATCGAGCCGTCGGCTTTAAACTCAATAATGCGGTTTGCAACAGACTGTAACAGCTCATGGTCGTGACTTGCAAAAAGCACATTGCCGGGGAAGGCAATCATGCCCTTGTTGACGGCTTGGATAGACTCCATATCCAGATGGTTGGTAGGTTGATCCAGCAAGATCACATTCGCACCGGAAAGCATCATCCGAGAAAGCATGCAACGGACTTTCTCCCCACCGGAAAGCACATGAACCGGCTTGAATACATCCTCGCCGGAGAATAGCATACGACCTAAGAAGCCACGGAGATACACATCATCCTTCTTTGCGGAGTACTGTCTGAGCCAATCTACCAAGCTGTCGGTGCAACCTTCGAAGTAGGCACTGTTGTCCTTGGGGAAGTAGCTTTGAGAGGAGGATACACCCCATTTGATGCTACCTTCATCAGGCTCAAGTTCACCCATGAGGATCTTGAACATGGTGGTTTGTGCAAGCTCGTTTTCGCCGACAAAGGCGATCTTATCATTTTTGTTTACGGTAAAGGAAACCTTGTCCAGAAGCTTTACACCGTCGATCGTTTTGGAAACTTCGGTAACAAAGAGAATGTCTTTACCGACTTCCCGTTCTCTGGTAAAGCCTACAAAGGGGTAGCGTCTTGTGGAGGCGGGCATTTCTTCAATGCTCAGCTTATCCAGCAGTCTGCGTCTGGCGGTAGCCTGCTTACTCTTTGCCTTGTTTGCGGAGAATCGGGAAATGAATTCCTGCAATTCAGCGATTTTTTCTTCGTTCCGCTTGTTTTTGTTACGGATCAACTGCTGAACAAGCTGAGAGGACTCGTACCAGAAATCATAGTTACCCACATACATCTTCACCTTGCCATAGTCAAAGTCACAAATGTGGGAGCATACGGTATTGAGGAAGTGTCTGTCGTGGCTAACAACGATGATGGTACCCTTTTCTTCATAATTCAGGATGAAATCTTCCAGCCAGGTAATAGATTCAATATCCAGATTGTTGGTAGGCTCGTCCAAAAGAATGATTTCCGGTTCACCAAACAGTGCTTGGGCCAAGAGTACCTTGACCTTCAAACGGCCATCTGTATCAGCCATGAGATCCTCGTGCATATCAACGGGAATACCGAGACCTTGCAGGATACGGCTTGCATCGGACTCTGCTTCCCAACCATTCATTTCCGCAAATTCGATTTCTAACTCAGATGCACGCATGCCGTCTTCGTCGGAGAAATCCGGCTTTGCATACAGAGCATCCTTTTCTTTCATGACTTCGTATAGGCGACGGTTGCCCATAATAACCGTGTCGAGGATGCTGTACTGGTCGTATGCAAATTGATCCTGCTTCAGCACAGACATACGCAGACCGGGTTTAATGGAAATTGTACCCTTGGTGGTTTCCAACTCGCCGGAAAGGAGCTTAAGGAAAGAGGACTTACCTGCGCCGTTTGCACCGATGACACCATAGCAATTACCTGCGGTAAATTGAAGATCAACATGCTGAAATAAGAAAGTTCCTCCGAATTGGAGGGCGACATCGCTGACTGTAATCATATATTTATCCTCCGTTCATATTATTCCAAACTATTTTATCATAGATCTCCTTGGAAATAAAGTGTAAATTTTTTTTAAAGGGACTTGAAAAATAGAAAAATCTTGCTATAATAGATTTTAGCACTTAAGCGTTGAGAGTGCTAAAAACACAGCAAAAGAAGAACTGATATGGCTAAGAAACAGTTTAAAGCAGAATCTAAGAGACTTTTGGATCTGATGATCAATTCTATTTATACAAATCGGGAGATTTTTCTCCGTGAGCTGATCTCAAATGCATCCGATGCAATGGACAAGCTGGCATATTTGTCTTTGACGGATCAAAATGTAGGGTTGGATCGGGGTGATTTCCGTATCCTGTTGACCACGGATGAGGAAAGCAAGACCTTGACTGTTACCGATAACGGTATCGGTATGAATAAGACTGAAATGGAAGAAAACCTCGGCACCATTGCACATAGCGGCAGTCTGAAGTTTAAGACGGAAATGGAAAAGCAGGATGACATCGATATTATCGGTCAGTTCGGCGTTGGTTTCTATTCTGCCTTTATGGTTGCCAAGTCCATTACAGTGAGATCCCGCGCTTACGGTTCCGAGGAAGCCTATTGCTGGCAATCCTCCGGTGTAGATGGCTATACCATCAGTTCCTGTGAGAAGGAGGATGTGGGTACTTCCATCACATTGGAATTGAAGGAGGATGCAGAGGAATTTCTGCAAGAGTTTACACTCCGTGAGTTGGTACGGAAATACTCTGATTTTATTCGCTATCCCATTGTTCTGGGGGAAAATACTTTGAATTCCCGTCTTCCTCTTTGGCAGAAAAATAAGAAAGATATTACGGAAGAAGAGTATAAGACCTTCTATAAGGAGCAGTTCCACGACTTTGAAGAGCCTCTCCATACCATTCATTTTGGTGTTGAGGGTGCAGTTACTTATAAGGCTCTGCTGTATATCCCCGGCAAGACTCCCTATGATTTTTACACCAAGGAGTATAAGTCCGGTCTTCGTCTGTATTCTTCCGGTGTCTTGATCATGGAGAATTGTGAGGACCTCCTGCCCGAACACTTCCGCTTTGTCAAGGGCGTTGTGGACACTGTGGATCTCAGTCTGAATATTTCCCGAGAAATGCTACAGCAAACCAGAGAGGTCAAGCTCATTGCCACCAATCTGGAAAAGAAGATCAAGTCCGAGCTTCTCAAGATGCTGGAAGGGGACAGAGAACGCTATGATAAATTCTACGGAGCTTTCGGACGCCAGCTGAAATTCGGCGTGGTTGCAGAATTCGGCATGAAGAAAGACCTTCTGAAGGATCTGATCCAGTTGCGCTCCGGCAAGGAGAATAAGCTCCTGACCTTGAAGGAATACTGCGCTAATATGCCCGCTTCACAGAAGCATATTTATACTGTCAGCGGTGAAAATGCAAACACTTTGCCTCAGACCGTGTCTATGCTTCAGCGTGGCTTTGATGTACTGGTTCTGGAAGAACAGGTGGATGAATTCATTCCTCAGACTCTCCGGAGCTATGAGGAGCGAGAATTCCGTAATATTCTCACCGATGATCTGGAGCTTGAAACTGAGGAAGAAAAGAAGCAAGCGCAAGAAACCTCCGAGGATTGGGAAAAGGCTGTTGCCTTCCTGAAGGAAACTCTGGGTGAAAAGGTTGCGGATGTTCGCATGGCATCTCAGTTGGGGGACTATGCAGTATCTATAGTTCCCGACGGAGGGATGAGCTTTGAAATGGAGAAGTATTTCCTTGCGATGGATCCCAATTCCAACTTCCGTTGCGGAAGAATTCTTCAGCTGAATCCCAAGCACAGTGCGGTTTGCAAGGTTCGTGAGCTGATTGATCAGGATTCTGATCTGGCTGCGAAGTATGCAGAACTTCTTTACTGCCAGGGCTTGTTGATTGCAGGCTTGAACATTGAAGATCCTATGGCTTACTCCGCTCTTGTTTGTGAGCTGATGTTCTGATACTATAAATTATTAC
>JAZMZW010000195.1:0-6616 GCA_045586205.1 Faecousia sp.
CATCAGAGCGATAAACTGAAATTTGCAGGGTGACTTACATGTGCTTTGCCCATAAATTTCAATCCGTGGCGTAGCCACACATCAATTATTCATCAGCGTAGCGACTTCAATATTCATTATTCATTCGCTCCAACAGAGCGATAAACTGAAATTTGCAAAGGAGAGATCGGAAGGGGTAGTTGTTCCGCGCATTCCGATTAATACTGTCACAGAGGGAGGAAATTATTTTTTGGGGTTTTTACAAATTGTTCACCCAAAAACGAAAATTTGGGGTATAATGTAAAGAAAGAAAAAGAAGGAGGGCCTTTTTATGGCAAGACGAGTATTGATCGTGGAAGACGATCATAATATTGCAGACCTTTTACGCCTGTATTTGGAAAAAGAAAATTACGAAGTCGCCATTGCCCTTGACGGACTGAAGGGTATGGAAAAGTTTCGGGAGGTACAGCCGGATCTGGTGCTTCTGGATGTGATGCTTCCGGGCATGGACGGCTGGGGCGTGTGCCGTGCCATCCGTGGGGAGTCTAAGACCCCTATTATTATGCTCACTGCCAAAAGTGAGACCGAGGACAAGGTTTTCGGTCTGAAGCAGGGCGCCGATGACTATATCACCAAGCCCTTTGAAATGAAGGAAGTTCTGGCAAGAATCGAGGCAGTCCTCCGACGCAGTGGATTAGAGCCGGAGAAAAATTCCCGCCGACTGACCTTTGACAAGCTGGTCATCGATATGGATGCTTTTGAACTGACTGTGGCAGACAAGAAGGTCCCCATTCCTCCCAAGGAAATGGAGCTTCTGTTCCATCTGGCTTCCGCACCCAATCGGGTCTATACCAGAAATCAGCTTCTGGATGAGGTTTGGGGCTTTGACTACTTCGGCGATACCCGCACTGTGGATGTACACATCAAGCGTCTGCGTGAGAAGCTTGAGGGGATCTCTGAGCAGTGGGAGCTGAAAACTGTCTGGTCTGTAGGCTATAAGTTCGAGGTCAAAGCATGAGAACAAGCTCACGGAGACAGCTTACCCTCATCGTGTGTGTGCTTTCCGCCACATTACTGCTGGTGGGTGTGTGCTTCCGCCTGTTTTTGAACCGTACATTATATAAGGAACAGATCCGTTCTTTGGAGAATACAGCCCAAGCTGCAGAGGTTCTGGTAGAGGCTTACCCCTGGTTTCTGTGGAATTCCAGAGATCTGCGGATGAATCTGGCAGTTGCCACGGCTTCCTCCGGCAATGAGATCCTCCTGTGTGATGAGGACGGAGTGGTGTGGCTCTGCGCCTCCCATGTGCAGGGCTGTGAGCATACCAATTACCAGCTTAGCCGTAACACCGTGGAGCGTATCCTTCGTGGAAGTACGGATGTGAGTGCCGCCCTGTCCCAGATCTACAACTCCGAGCGGATCGCTGTTGCCAGAGGGATCTACAACAGCGCAGGCACAGTGGACGGAATTGTGCTGGTGTCTCAGGAAAGTAGTTTGGTCATGAGTCTGTCTGCAAAGGCTCTGCGGATCTTTGTGATCACCGCTCTGGGCGTATTCCTGATCACGGTACTGGCTCTGCCCTTCCTGACCCGCCGAGAGACTGTGCCTATTCGGGGTCTGGCCGCCGCCGCCCGTAGCATTGCCCACGGCGATCTTGCCACCCGTGTACCTACGGGACATAACAATGAGGAAATCGAGGAGCTGTCTGTTGCCTTCAACAACATGGCAGGCAGTTTGCAAAATGCGGAAACTGTCCGTCAAGAGTTTGTGGCAAATGTCTCCCATGAACTGAAAACGCCTATGACCACCATTTCCGGCTATTTGGACGGCATGCTGGACGGAACGATCCCTGCGGAGAGACATCCTTATTACATGGAACTGGTGTCTGCCGAGGTTCGCCGACTGTCCCGTTTGGTGCGGAATATGCTGGATGTGTCCCGCCTCAGGGATCAGGGTATCCCCAAGGAAAAAATGCGGGACTTTGACATTTGCGAAACCGCAGGGCAGGCTCTTCTGAGCTTCGAACAGCGGATCAACCGCAAGGAATTGAATGTGGATATCGATATGCCCGAGCTGGGACTGATGGTTCACGGCGCAGATGACCTGATCACACAGGTGCTGTACAATCTTATTGACAATGCGGTTAAATTTGTGAATCGGGAGGGAACTCTGCGGATCCGCATTGCCCAGCAAGGCTCCAGAGCCATTGTAACTGTGGGTAATACCGGCCCTGCCATTCCGGCACAGGAGCTTCCTCTGGTCTTTGACCGCTTCCACAAGACAGACAAGAGCCGTTCCACCGACCGTGACGGAGCAGGCTTGGGTCTGTATATCGTAAAAACCATTATCCTTGCCCACGGGGAGGATGTGTATGTCAGCAGTGAGGAAGGGAATACGGAATTCACCTTCACTCTGCGAGCTGTGTAACATTTTTTGAGAAAGGAGGGTGTACCGTGTCCCACAATCCCCATACCTACGGAACAGGCAGAGATCCTGCAAGGAAGAATTCCCATCTGACCCCCATTGTGATCCTGCTACTGTGCTGTGTGGTGATTCACAGTCTCACCTTCCTGTATCTCCGATGGAAGGATAGGGGTATCAAAACCACCCCCATTCCCACCTTAGCCTTGGAGGAATTCTCTCAGGACATTGCCGAGGGAACGGAAAGTCTGGAGGATGGCTGTGGTTTGGGTCTGCAATTTTCGGAGCTTAGTGACAGCCAGCAGGCCTACTGGTCTCTGCCGGAGGGTGTCTTTATTGAACAAATCGAGAAAAACGGTCCTGCCTATGAAGCCGGACTCCGTCCCGGAGATCTGCTCCTGCAGGTGGGTAACGAGCCGGTGGACGATCCACGGGAATGTCTGGAGGCTTTGCAAAAATATTGCGGACAAAGCCTTTCCCTGATCTACTATCGGGAAGGACAGGAATATGCCATCGTCATAGATCCTGCTCTCACGGAGCAGGATGGATGACAATGAAAAAAGACCTCTGAGTTCTTGACGACTCGGAGGTCTTTTGAATTACTTTGCCTCTTGTTCCTTTTTCATGGGGACAATGAGCTTGCGGTACAGGATGATCACAGTGACGGTGCAGAAGATAAAGGCGGCGATCTCTGCCACGGGGAA
Source organism: Faecousia sp. (assembly GCA_045586205.1). Taxonomy (GTDB): domain Bacteria; phylum Bacillota; class Clostridia; order Oscillospirales; family Oscillospiraceae; genus JAZOXB01. Next base: position 3,105 of record JAZMZW010000195.1, read on the forward strand.
GGCATACCAAACATGGTCAATGTTACCGCTCTTAGACAGCAGGTAGGCCGCAGGAACAAGGACTGCCAGCTGACGGGCAATGGAGGCGATCATGCTGTAGATGCTCTTGCCCAAAGCTTGGAACACATTACTGAAGGTAATGCCGACGCCTGCAAGGATGAAAATGAAGCTGATGGTACGCAGAGCGGGGACGCCTACTTCCAACATGGCCTTATCGGGATTGAAGAAGCCCAGAAGGGTCTCGGGGAACAGCTGGAAAACAGCGGTACCGATGCCCATAATGGTAATGGAAGCCAGACAGCCGTAGAATACGGTCTGCACAATGCGCTTGGGTTCTCTTGCACCGTAGTTAAAGGCGGTGATGGCAAGAACTGCATTACTGATGCCGAAGATGGGCATGAAGATGAAGCTCTGGAGCTTGAAGTAAGCACCGAAGACCGTGGTGCCTGTGAGACCCAAACCGGGAGTGATGTTGTCGAAGGTCTTCAGGACGATGTTCAGGGTGGAATACATGATAGAACCGATGGCAACCATTATAATGGAAGGGATACCGATGGACAGGATGTTGCCCATAGTCTTTCCACAGGGGCGGAAGCCTTTCAGGTTCATATCCACATCGGGATTTCTGCGGAGGTTGAAGATCACGGCCATGATGCAAGCCACGATCTGACCGATGACTGTTGCCACAGCGGCACCGGCAACCTCCATGCGGGGGATAGGGCCGAGACCGAAAATAAAGATGGGGTCAAGAATGATGTTGATCACTGCACCCACACCTTGGGTGAAGAGGGTATAGGTGGTACGACCGGTGGATTGCAGGAAGCGTTCCAGAATGATCTCACCGAAAATGCCGAAGGAAACAACGGTAATGATCCGAATATACTGCACACCGTAGACAAGAACCTCTGCGTTATTGGTCTGGGTACGCATAAAGGGCTCTGCGAAGAAGATGCCGAACAGTGCCACCAGCACCATGCCGATGGAGGATAGGACGAGACCGTTGTGTGCCACGCGGTTGACGGTCTTGGGATCTCGTGCGCCTAGGGCACGGGACATGAGAGCGTTGACACCTACGGAAATACCCGTAGCAATGCCGATCATGATGTTCTGCACGGGGAAGGCCAGAGATACAGCGGTCAGAGCGTGGTTGTTTTCATTGGAAATACGGGAGACGAAGATGCTGTCTACCACGTTGTACAGAGCCTGTACCAGCATGGACAGAGCAAGGGGCAGAGCCATTTGGAACAGGAGCTTGCCCACAGGCATGGTGCCCATTTTGTTTTGTTTAAGCTGACTCATGGGATCATTCACATTCTTTCTTTCATAGATTTTTCACACAGAAAGATATTGTAAGGGAAAAGCGGAGAAAATGCAACAGCTTTTTTGGATTATTTGTAAAAATATTGGACTTCTGTGTAAAATTCTTGTGGAATCCTTGCTTTTTCATGACAGATATGATAGAATAAGCCGAAACTTTTTGAAAAGTGAGAATGCATATGAAATATTTGATCACCTTTTTGATCTCTATGGTGCCTATTATAGAGCTTCGCGGAGCCATTCCCGTTGCCATTGCCAAGGATATTGAGCCTTGGGTGGCCTTCTGCCTCAGTGTAGTGGGCAACATGGTTCCCGTACCCTTTATCCTGCTGTTTATCCGCAAGATCTTCGAGTGGATGAAGAAGTATGAAAGACTGGGCAAGATCGTTACCAAGCTGGAAGCCCGTGCCGCCGGCAAGAGTGACAAGGTCAAGAAATATGAGCTTCTGGGTCTGTGTCTGCTGGTTGCCATTCCTCTGCCCGGTACCGGTGCATGGACAGGCGCTCTGGTTGCCGCCCTCATGGATATGCGCATCCGCCGTGCTCTGCCTACCATTTTCGTGGGTGTGATTATTGCGGGTATCGTGGTGACCTTGGTCTGTGCCTTGGGCATTCATGCTCTGGACTTCCTGCTGGGGTAAGGGCTTATGGTTCAGTATCTGGAAAGTCCCTTGGGCATCTTGAAGCTTACTGCCGATCAGCGGAAGCTGCGCTCCGTGGAATTGGTAGACATGGCAGGGGAGAACAGCCCCAATCCTGCCACAGAGGAAGCTGCCCGACAGTTGGGAGAGTATTTCCTCGGAGAGCGGAAAGAATTTGACCTTTTCCTGATTTACAGCGGTACGGATTTTGAACGCCTTGTGTGGTCTGCCCTCAGTGAGATCCCCTACGGCAAGGTGGTGACCTACGGGCAACTGGCGGAAAAAATCGGACAGCCAACAGCCTGCCGTGCCGTTGCCAATGCAGTGGGGAAGAACCCCTTTTTGATCCTCTTACCCTGTCACAGAGTGGTTGCTTCCCAAGGCTTAGGGGGTTTTTCCGCAGGCTTGGAGGCTAAAGCCAAACTTTTGGCTCTGGAAGGTATAGAAATTTCGGAATCCTCTCAAATTTCGGAAAAATACCTCTTTACTTTTTCCTGATAATATGATATGATGATACGGCTGGCTTAATGGCCTGCACTACAATATCCTCGTGCCCGGTTTAGGGACAAGGCCGGAATACCGGCATTCCATCAGCCCAAACTTAGCCGAAGGACAATATTTATGAAAGGTGGAAACACACATGATCCTCAAGGACAAGAAGACTGCTATTATTGCTGAGTATGCAAGAAGCGAAGGCGACACCGGTTCTCCCGAAGTTCAGATCGCTATCCTCACCGCTCGTATCAACGAGCTCACCGAGCATCTCCGTGAGCACAAGCACGACAACCACTCCCGTCGTGGCCTGCTCATGATGGTTGGTAAGCGCCGTAGCCTGCTGGACTACCTGGCAAAGAAGGACATCGCTCGCTATCGTTCCATCATCGCTCGTCTGGGCATCCGTAAGTAATATGCAGAATCGGGCGGCCCTCGCGGTCGCCCTTTTTGTTAGGGCACTCTCTAAAACGATCTTTTAGAGGATGCCGGAGGCAAAACGTTAACTACCCAAATCTATGCATTCCATTTGCGGGAGTGCTGTTTAGCAGTTGAAGGTACTACCGATCCTTCGGTGGCAGCTTCAAGTGCTAAACCTCCCGCGAAACACTTTACACCATTTTTATAAGGAGGAAACACCATGATCACCAGAAAACAGTACCCCAACCATCATGTATTCGAGACCGTCATCGGCGGCCGTACCTTCACCGTGGAAACCGGTAAGGTTGCTGAGCTTGCCAATGCCGAGTGCATCTGCCGTTACGGCGATACCACCGTCCTGACCACCGTTACCTGCTCCCCCGATCCCAAGGCAGGCATTGACTACTTCCCCCTGACCATCGAGTTCGAGGAGAGAATGTACTCCGTGGGCCGCATCCCCGGTTCCTTCAACCGCCGCGAAGGCAAGCCCTCCGATCATGGCATCCTGAACAGCCGTATCATCGACCGTCCCATGCGTCCTCTGTTCGACGAAGAACTGCGTAACGACACCGTTGTTACCTGCACCGTTCTGGTCAACGATCACGACAACCCTGTGGAGATCGTCGCTTCTCTGGGCGCTTC
>JAZMZW010000196.1:0-1524 GCA_045586205.1 Faecousia sp.
ATGCTGCCTGCAAAAGGGAGCCGCAGACTCTGCCAAGCCTCTGGATCCGGTAATGGCAAAGGGCGCGCAGGGAACCACGCCCAAATGGAGGGCGGCATCTAAGGATATTGCCTGATCCCAAGGCTTTCCGGAAGCGGCCCAAGCCGTAGCCCCGGGACCATGGGCATGCACAATGCCTCCTAAATTGGGATTCTCCCGATAAATGGCAAGGTGGAGCATGATCTCACTGGAGATCTGCCTTTTTCCTTCCAACACCTTGCCGTTTTCGTCAACACGAACCAGCATATCCTCGGACATGGCGCCCTTGGACACCCCTGTAGGGGTACACCAAACGCTGCCGTCTTCCATACGGGCGGAAATATTGCCGTCATTGGCAGCTACATACCCAAAGTGATACAGGCGCTTTCCTGCATCCACAATGGCTCTCTTTGCATCTTCGGAAGATTTATACATTCGCCCCGACCTCCCTGTTCATTTTCTCCGGGAACAGCTTTGCAAAGCTTTCTGCAAAGGGAGGATAGGCAATGCCCCGCTCCGTAACGATCCCTGCCAGCAGGCTGTGGTCTGTTACGTCAAAGGCAGGGTTATAGCACTGCACTTCGGGCAAAGCCATAGGCTTTTCGTAGAACAGTTCCTTGATTTCTGCAGGGGGGCGTTCCTCAATGGGGATCTGCTCCCCGGTGGGGCAATCAAAATCAATGGTGGTAGAGGGTCCCAGAGAATAAACAGGGATCCCGTAGTGATTTGCAATAATGGCAAGACCGGAGGAGCCGATCTTATTGGCAACGTCACCGTTGCGAGCCACACGGTCACAGCCAAAGAACACTGCCTGTACCTTGCCCTGCTTCATAACCAAGCTTGCCATATTGTCGCAGATCAGGGTGCATGGCACACCTGCCTTGGTCAGTTCGTAGGACGTCAGACGGGCCCCCTGTAACAAGGGACGGGTCTCATCTACGAATACATGGATATTCACGCCCTTTTCCTTAGACAGGTAGAAGGGACCTTGGGCTGTACCGTAACGAGAAGTGGCAATAGGCCCTGCGTTACAATGGGTAATAACACCGTCCCCGTCCTTTAGGAGAGACAGGCCGTACTCGGAGATCTTGCGGCACATGGCAATATCCTCTTCGTGAATGGCCTTAGCCTCTGCATCCAGTGCCTCCAAAAGTTCTTCTCGGGTCTTGTCCCTATTGGCACGGACGATGCCGTCCATTCTGCGGAGCATACAGGACAGATTCACTGCTGTAGGACGGGAGGAATTGAGGTAGTCGGACAAACGGGTATATTCCCCATAAAAGGCATCAAAATCCGGAGCCTGAATCTGCTTTGCCAAAATTGCCATGGAATAGGCTGCGAAAATGCCAATGGCAGGGGCGCCGCGAACACGGAGAGAATAAATGGCTTCCCACATTTCTTCGGCAGTGGTCAGATCCAGATACTTTGTCACATTGGGCAGAAGGGTCTGATCCAAGGTGACCAGCACATTCCCCTCCCGACGGACATTTACGGCATGGGTGACCG
>JAZMZW010000197.1:0-6652 GCA_045586205.1 Faecousia sp.
TACTTTTTGGTCTAAGTCGGAGGGGGGAGGGATGGTGGATTTTTTGACCAGTGCTTCTACTTCTTTGTAGGTGGGGGCTTTGGTGGAAACCACAATGGCTCCGTTTTCGTTTTGGAGTTGGGTTCCTCTGTTTTTTCTCACAAAGAACAGTATGCACACAAAGGCAAGCACTGCGAAGGCTACGGTGAAAAATGCCACGTGGGCTGTATAATTCGTTTTTTCTTCAATCAGAGTCATTGTGTATATTTCACCGGTATACTTCACAGCCACGGCATCACCGTATTTGTCGAAAATTTCTTCGATCATGGCTTTTGTCCGAGCCTTGTCTTTCTTTTCTTGCAGAATTCCAAATTCGACGTAATTTTGGATATCATATACCCCTGTTGAGATCAAGCCAAGATCCAACTCCATATAGTGATCAAGTTCCTTCTGGATCTGCATTAAGTAATTACGGCTGTACTTTTGATATACAAAGGTAACGGTAGAATCGTCTTCAATCAGCTCCAGCATTTTTTCCTTACCGGCATTTCCGGCGTCATTATCCTGGATGCCAAAGGTTAAATTCGTCATCCCGCCATCCGTGGACCATATGCCGCAAATATAATCGGGAAGATCTTCCGCCCAAGCCATATACAATTCTCCTGCATCGCTATACTGTGCTCCTTCGGCAAAAACAGTGAACATACAAGAGAGAAGAAGCACCATAGAGAAAGCCATAAGTAATATTTTTTTCATATTGCACCTCCGCTTAATAAATTACGTAATGTATGTAATGCCTTTCGATATTTTCGATATGTAGCAGGCAATGATAGACCTACGATTTTTGAGACTTCAAGAAAAGACAGCTCGCCGTTTATATGTAGTGATAGGATCTCTCTTTCCTGATAAGAAAGCTGTTTAATAGCTGTTTCTATATCCCAGTGCATGATCAAATCATGGATCTTGTCATTCGCCGGGATATCAGCTTCGTCAAGCTGCGTACAGTTTCCTCTTCTCAGAGCATCAATGGCCAAATTTCGGGTCATTTTGAACACCCATGCTCTGGGATTCTTTACGGACGAGTTTATGGGTGATACGTATAATTTGAGGAAGATATCCTGAGTAATATCTTCTGCCATTTCTTTTGACCGAACAATTCGGGAAGCAATGGTGAACACCGGCTGTTTTAATTCGTGATAAATCCGGGCAAATGCGTCTTTGTCTCCTTGTTGCAATCTCAAAAAACAATCCTTTAGATCTGATTTGCTCATTGCACAACCTCCTTTCACTTACTATGACGATGGAGCAAGCCTGTTTTTTCGCAGGGAGCAAAATTTTTTATCATATTATATCATATCGTATGTTACAATTCTATCCCTCTGCACTATTGCAAAATGTTCCGAAGCTGTGATATAATGAAAAAAAATAATTACGGAGGATAAGGTCGTATGAATTTCACAAAAATTGCTGAGAATAGACAGTCTTGTCGCAGTTATGATTCGGAGAAAGCAGTAGAGCAGGAGAAGCTGGAGCGGATCTTGGAGACAGCCAGACTTGCCCCTTCGGCTTGCAACGGACAGCCTTATTTGATTACCGTGTGTAAGGGGGAGACTGCAAAGAAGGTTGCAAAGGCCACTCAGGGTGTGGGTCTGAACAAATTTGCAGTGGATGCGCCCATTATGCTGGTGCTGTCGGAGATGCCCTATGTGGCCTCTGCGGCCTTGGGTGCCAGAGTCAAGAAAAACGACTACCGTTCCATTGACATCGGTATTGTTGCGGCCTATATTACGGCAGAAGCCACCGCACAGGGTCTGGGAACCTGCATTTTAGGCTGGGTAGATGACGGGAAGATCCGCGAAGCCTGTTCTTTAGATGGCAAGGTCAGGCTGGTGATCACCTTAGGCTATGCCTCAAAGGAAGATAAGCTCCGCACAAAGAAACGCAAGGATCCGGCTGATCTTGTAAAAGTCATTGGATAATTCCAATGCCATTCGATTACGCAAAGTAGATCGTTTTTGAAATCAGGATGCACCGCTATAGGGGTAAAGAGATAAGTTATATGGAAAATCATGGTGCCATACTGTTGCGGGAAACATAAAGAAAACACGCATTGATGAAGACGGTGTTCTGAAATACGGAACTGCCGTCTTCAAAGGAAATACAAAGGTGTATCTCAGCGGACGCTTGTGGGACAAAAGACTTCCTGACGATAACAAAACAGAAATTTCTGTATTAGGTTTGCGTCGAGGGAGAAAATATTATGTTGGTAGTGCTCCAATTGTATTGATTGAAAACTTGAGACTCACAAGAGTCTACAGTCCAAGGGTAGGGACTTTCAAATTTGCGCCTTCCTCTGATGAGGAAGGTGGACATAGCCCGGAAGAAGAGAAAAATCAGAAGGTCTGTACCATTTATCGTAACCTCGTGCAAACTGCAAGTTTTTCTATCCCTCACTTGTAAGTATTGTCCTTTTGAGCGAAGGTCCGGAATATTGGTGTTTTTATTCTGTTTGAAAAGGAGAACGAAACATGCTTCATAAAATGAAATTGCAGAGAGAACCTTTTGAGAAGATCCTGCAGGGAAAGAAAACTGTAGAGCTTCGCTTGTATGATGAGAAAAGGCAAGGAGTCAAGGTGGGGGATGAGATCGAGTTTACAGATCTGTCTGATCCCTCACAGAAGATCTTGACCCGTGTCCTTGGTTTGCATCTTTTTGAAAGCTTTGAGGAAATGTTCCGTGCGCTTCCTGCAGATGCTATGGGCTACGAGCCGGGACAGATCCCCAAGGCCGAAGATATGGAGATGTATTATTCCAAAGAGGAACAGGCCCTTTACGGAGTTGTGGGGATCGAAATTGCCTTGTGAGTAACCTTCGTTTCTCATTTTTTAACGTGAAAACCCGATGCAGAGTTTGTTTTCTGCATCGGGTTTGTCTTATGTTTTTTAAGATATCCGTAGGAGAGAGAATTACTTGGCGTACTCCACTGCCTTGGTTTCCCGGATTACATTGATCTTGATCTGACCGGGGTATTCCAGCTCGTTCTCGATCTTCTTTGCCAGCTCTCTTGCCAGGAGGATCATGTTGTCCTCGGAGACTTCTTCGGGCTTGACCATAATACGGACTTCGCGACCTGCCTGGATGGCATATGCCTTGTCGACACCGGGGTGAGTGCCGGTCAGTTCTTCCAACTTCTCCAGACGGCGGATGTAATTTTCTACATTTTCTCTTCTTGCACCGGGACGGGCAGCAGAAATGGCATCGGCGGCCTGAACCAGGCAGGCAACCAGAGTTCTGGGCTCTACATCATTGTGGTGAGCCTCAATGGCATGGATCACATCGGGAGATTCGTGATACTTCCGAGCCAGTTCCACACCCAGCTGTACGTGACTGCCTTCCTGCTCATGGTCGATGGACTTACCAAGGTCATGGAGCAGACCTGCACGCTTTGCAAGGGTCACGTCAACACCCATTTCGCTTGCCAGAAGGCCTGCAATGTGGGCAACCTCAATAGAGTGATTGAGGACATTCTGACCGTAAGAGGTACGATACTTCTGCTTGCCCAACTGCTTGATGAGCTCGGGATGCAGGTTGATGATGCCGGTCTCGAAGGTGGCGCGTTCGCCTTCCTGCTTGATGACACGTTCCACTTCCTTGCGGGACTTTTCTACCAGATCCTCAATACGGGTGGGATGGATACGTCCGTCGGCAATAAGCTTCTCCAGTGCCAGTCGTGCGATCTCACGGCGGACAGGATCGAAGCAGGAAACGGTAATGGTCTCGGGTGTATCATCAATGATCAGATCAACACCGGTGATGGATTCCAGAGTACGGATATTTCTGCCTTCACGGCCGATGATACGACCCTTCATTTCATCATTGGGCAGGGCAACAACAGATACGGTAGCCTCAGCGGCATGATCTGCGGCACAGCGCTGAATAGCAATGGCAATGATCTCTCTTGCCAGAGTATCAGCATTTTCCTTGGTCTGGTTTTCGATCTCTTTGATCTTCATAGCCGCTTCATGACGGCATTCGTTCTCTACGTTTTTCAGCAGATAGTTCTTTGCATCTTCCTGAGTCAGGCCGGAGATCCGCTCCAGAACCTCAAGCTGGCTCTTCTTAATGAGGTTAACTTCCTCCTGAGCGGCGGCAATGGAGGCCTGACGCTTACGAAGTTCTTCTTCCTTCTTCTCGAAGGCATCAAGCTTCTTGTCCAGAGACTCTTCCTTCTGCTGCAAACGACGCTCTTGCTTCTGCAAATCGGCGCGACGTTCTTTGACTTCTTTTTCGTATTCGTTACGGGATTTATGGATTTCTTCCTTGGCTTCTACCAGCATCTCACGCTTTTTGCTCTCGCCGGACTTAATAGCGTCGTTGATGATGCGGGTAGCCTCCTGTTCGGCACTGCCGATTTCCTTCTCAGCAACCTTCTTGCGGTAGGACACACCAATGAAGAGGAATATCAGAGCTACTGCTACGTAGCCCACTGCCAGAATCAGATATACATACCAATTCATTCCCGGAATACACCTCCTTTATGAAATTTGGGTTAGCTGTAACTTTACAGCCTGTGTCGAAAAAGATAAAGCAACATTTCCTCCAAGCTACCCCATGCCCGGAGCAAACCATACTAATCCACCCTCTATTTTACTGTGTGCATAGGAACTTGTCAAGCAATTTTTGTTTAAATTGTCAAATTGCTGAAAAAAACCACAGACAGACCCACACTTCCGTACAGGTCTGTCTGTAAATTTTTTGCAAAATGGATGTCCTTTTAGGCATCCAGTCGGTTGATCTTGTCCACACGATTCTGATGGCGACCGCCTTCAAACTCCGTGTCCAGCCAAATATCCACGATTTCCAGAGCCAGCTTTTGACCCACCATACCCTGTCCCAGAGCCATCATGTTGGTATCATTGTGCATACGGGTCAAACGGGCGGAAATGGGATCGGACAGCAGAGCGCAACGGACCCCTTTGACCTTGTTGGCCACGATGGAAACGCCGATGCCGGTGGTGCAGACCACAATGCCCTTTTCACATTCGCCGCTTGCCACGGCTCTTGCCGCAGGCTCTGCATAATCGGGATAGTCACAGCTTGCAAGGCTGTCTGTTCCAAAATCACAAACGGTAAAGCCACGAGCCTCCAAATGGGCCTTGATAGCAAGCTTCAGCTCCAGTCCGCCGTGGTCACATGCCATAGAAATTTTCATAATTCATACCTCCATTTATACAAGCAATATCCGCAGGAAATAAAACAGGATCACTGCGGTACTGCCAATGATTGCAAATACTTTTTTTCCCCGTTCTTCGAAGCCGCGGAACATCCAACCAATGCTCAGCAAATAAGCAAATGTCATTAGCTGGACACCGGACAGAGCCCACATAAGCAGGAAGGGGAGAATGAATAATCCTACCATAAGGGCGTGGGTGTTGCGTTTTTTCAAGATCCCGTGAAGCAAAGGGGGCAGAGAGCTTAAAAACAGGATCGGTGTGTAAATATCTCCGTAAATACCGGGAACAAGCTTGACCTGAGGAAGAGTAATGTCCGAAACCTTCTTTAAAAAAGTGGGAACCATTGCACGGTAGGTCTCCCCGGACAGAAGCACATTCCACAAGTAGAACTGCTCATTGCTGTACATGTAATACAGTAGCCACAGGGTCACCGTCCCGATTGCCAAGCCAATGAGCAAAGCACCGCAGGAGATCAGTAAGCGTTCCTTCCGCTTTTCTCCCTCTCCCTGATGCCACTGATAGACCTTACCCAAAACATAGCCCATAATATAAATAGGGATCAGGTAAAAGGCTGCCCAGCATACCATGAGGCACAGACCGTACAGGAGAGCCGATACCAAAAGCCAAACCGCATCCATAGCCTTTGGTTTGCGATTATTCAGACAGATCCAAATATACAAACAGGCTAAAGAGGCCGCCAGAAGCATGTGTGCCGTTGCTCTGGAAGAGCTCAAGCTACAAGCCAGCACACTGAGCAGTACCGTCACAGAACGGTAGCCGTAAATCATGCGAAACAGGAAATAGCAACAAGAACACAGTAGTAAAGGAAGCAACAGTCCACGCAGAAGCATAGCAGGCCCTTCCCACTGTGTAGAGGGAATGTAGCCCTGAATAATATGCAGGATCATCCGCAGAGTAAAAACCCCTCCGCTTAGGAGGACGCACAGCAAATATGCCGGCAGATCTCTCCAATTCAAACTGCGGAGGGTCAAAATTCCCCCTTCGCCCTGCCCATATAAGCTGATCCACTCAATGGTTCCGGTTCTGGGCTTCATGACGCAGAAATATACTACCAAAAGAGTCACGCAAAGGACAGTGAAAAAGCCCGTCAGAAACAGGATATCCTTATTCTCTCCCAAGGCCGAAAGAAGCGCCGCAACACTCATATTTCTGCCTCCTTTCTTTCTGTTATCTATTCTACCACAATTTATCGCCCCACGCAATGGGACTTCTCTAAAGAAAAATAATAATTTTTCCCCTAAACAGATCTCTCCCGATTCCGCCGAATCCGACTTCATAAATTTCAGTTTATCTCTCTGATGATTTGACACTTTGTGTCATGAATTGATGCGGGGCATCATGATTTCTCGCTACGCTCCATGATTTGAATTGCCAAAAAACAATGTGCCGTAAGGCACAAATCATGCCGTAAGGCAAAT
>JAZMZW010000198.1:0-13862 GCA_045586205.1 Faecousia sp.
TATTTTTGTTCCCTCCCGCGCTCCCAAGGGAAAGGTCGCTCAGCTCATGACCTTCGGAGCAACCGTTGTCTCCGTGCAGGGCAGCTATGAAGACACCTTTGAGCTTTCAAAGGCAGCCATTGACAAGTGGGGCTGGTACAACCGCAACGCCGCCATTAACCCCTACCTGTCCGAAGGCAAGAAGACCGTAGGTCTGGAAATCGCCGAACAGCTGGGCTGGAAGATGCCCGACTACATCGCCATTTCCGTCGGCGACGGCTGCACCATCGCAGGACTGTGGAAGGGTCTGAAGGATCTGTATGCCATTGGCTTCATCGACAAGCTCCCCCGCTTGATCTCCGCACAGGCTGAGGGCTGCTGCCCCCTGAACCGCGCCATTGCCAACAACGAGGAATGGTATCCCATGGAAGAGAACACTCTGGCAGACTCCATCGCCGTGGGTGTTCCCCGTAATGCAACCAAGGCTCTGGATGCCATCAAGGAATCCAACGGCATCGTGGTCAATGTTTCCGATGCAGAGATCATGGCAGCACAGAAGCTTCTGGGCAGAACCTGTGGCGTCTTCGGCGAGCCCGCCGGTGTCACCGGTACCGCCGGTATCAAGAAGCTCTGCGAGCAGGGCATCCTGGGCAAGAACGACACCATCGTCTCCGTGGTCACCGGCAACGGTCTGAAGGATGTTGCCAATGCCATCGCCGCCTGTGGCGAGCCCATCTCCATCCCCTCCGACATGGACCTCCTCCTGAAGGCCTTTGAAGAAAAGGGCATCAAAGTAGAAGCCTAAGACAAGGTATTGGGATAGTAATTGCACCTAATGAAGCCCCGTAGAAGGAAGCACCCGCCTCCTCCTACGGGGGTTTTTAATGAACAATGGACAATGAGTGCAAGTTGACAGTTGACAGTGGACAGTGGAAAGTTTCCGAATTGAAAATTGGCAATTGAAAATTCCTAAACTGTATTTCAGTTTATCGCTCTGTTGGCAGATCGCTTCTGTAGCGGCGGACGTCCCTGTCCGCCCGGTATAGGAACTTTCGATGTTGTAAAAGCTGTAATCAACCGTAGGGGCTTGCAAACTTGTGGCTCCCTCTGACGAGGGAGCTCCCGAAGGGTGAGGGAGAGAAAAAGCTTCCAAGCTTGTACGAATTTACGATAAATTGTACAGACCTTCGGCTTTTTCTCTCCTTCCGGGCTACGCCCACCTCCCTCATCAGAGGGAGGCACTAATTTGCAAGCCCCTACCTTATCCAAACCATGCCAAATATGGTTTTTCGGACAAAATGTATAAATTCCCAAATTTACTATTGAAATTTATCCATCTTTCGTATATAATGCTATTAAGGGCAGGAATCTTACCCCTGTCGCGAAAGGAGCAAAACTATGGATATCAAAGAAAAAATCAACGAAATCGTAGAAAAGATCAAGTCCACCCCCGCTCTTATGGATGACTTCACAAAGGAACCGGAAAAGACCATTGAGAAGCTTCTGGGCGTCAATATTCCCGATGGCTTTGCAGAAAAGATCGTTGATGGAGTCAAGGCTAAGCTCTCCCTGGACAAGCTGGGTGGCATCGCCGACAAGATCAAGGGTTTATTCTGATCCATACATAAAAATCATATAATAGAGGAGTAATGAAAATGGGAAAGTTTGTTATTCGCACCACCAATACCGGCATTAAGTTCGACCTGAAGGCAGGCAATGGCGAAGTCATCGCTACCTCCGAAGTTTACGAAAGCGAAGCCGCTTGCCGCAAGGGAATTGAGAGCGTCAAGAAGAACGCCCCCATCGCCAATGTTGAAGACCAGACCGTAAAAGAGATCGTTGCCGCTAAGTGCCCCAAGTTCGAGATCTACAAGGATAAGGCCGGTGAGTTCCGCTTCCGCCTGAAGGCCACCAACGGCCAGATCATCGCTGTCAGCGAGGGCTACAAGGCTCTGGCTTCCGCCGAGAACGGCATTGCTTCCGTCCGTAAGAATGCAGAGGATGCCGACGTCGTCGAGGCATAATTTTTTCTGAAAGTTTCAAACAATATCTCTCACATTTCTGCCGCAAAGATATCCTCTTTGCGGCAGATTTTTTCTCTTTTTTTCTAACAAATCCCCCAAAAACACAGAAAAACTCTTTTCAAATACATAAACTTGTGATATACTATACGCATGTGAGCCAAAGAAGAATGGACAATGAATCCAAGTTGACAGTGGACAGTGGATAGTGGAAAGTTGCCGAAATTGAAAATTACCAATCTTTGCAGACTTGTCTTTAGAATACGTAGCGCCGATCATTGATCGGCGATGTAAGCATTCTCAGCAAATCCCAAGCTAGTTGACAATGGACAATGAATCCAAGTTGAAGGTTGCCAGTGGATAGTAGAAAGTTGCCGAAATTTGAAATTGACAATTCCCATTGACAATTCAAACTATATTCTCCAATTCTCCTAAAGGAGGAAAAATATATGTTTTTCAAAAAGAAGAAAAAGAAAAATGGCTGAAGTTCCGCCACAAGGTAGTCCGTGCGGTGGCTTATTGGGCCATTGCCCCCTACTGCCGTTGGAAGTACGGCATTACCGTGGACAAGTTCCAAGAACAAATCAAGGGACAGCCTTACCTGATCCTGTACAACCACCAGACCGCCTTTGACCAGTTCTTTGTAGGCATGGCCTTTGATGGCCCCGTCTACTATCTTGCCAGTGAGGACATTTTCTCCAAGGGCTTTGTGTCCTCTCTCCTGCGCTGGGCTGTGGCTCCCATTCCCATCAAGAAGCAGTCTACGGATGTAACCGCCGTCATGAACTGCATGCGTGTTGCCAAGGAAGGCGGTACCATCGCCATCGCCCCGGAGGGCAACCGTACCTACAGCGGTAAGACCGAATACATGAACCCTGCCATTGCCACCCTTGCCAAGCGTCTGAAGATGCCCATTGCACTCTACCGCATCGAAGGTGGCTACGGTGTCCACCCCCGTTGGAGCGACTGCATCCGCAAGGGCAAAATGCACGGCTATGTTTCCGAAGTCATTTCCAAGGAGGAGCTGGAAGCCCTCAGCCCCGACGCTCTGTGCAAGCGCATTGAGACCGGTCTGTATGTAGACGAAGGCAATGCCGACCATAGCTTCCTGTCTGACAAGCGTGCAGAATATTTGGAACGTGCCATGTATGTCTGCCCCAAGTGCGGGTTTGCAAAATTCCACAGCGAGGGCAACCACATCCGCTGTACCTCCTGCGGTCTGACCGTCGAATACGGCGAAGACAAGAAGCTCCACAGCGAATCCTCCGCCTTCAACTTCCCCTACGTGACCCGTTGGTACGATTACCAGAAGGCCTTCGTCAACGCTATGGATCCCCTTGCCAACACAGAAAGCCCCATTTTCACCGATACTGCCGACCTGAGTCTGGTACATATCGAGAAGAAAAAAGAACTCCTTGCAGAAAATGCCACCCTGCGCCTCTACGGTGACCGCATCACCGTCAACGAAGGACAGGCAGATTCCATGATCTTCCCCTTTGCGGAGCTTTCCGCCATGGCTGTGCTGGGTAAGAACAAGGTCAATCTCTACTACGGCAAAGCCCTGTATCAGTTCAAATCCGATCCCCATTTCAACGGCTTGAAGTATGTAAACTTCTACTATCGCTACAAAAATGTAACAGGAGGAGATCCTAATGGAGAATTTTTGGGACTATAGTGTGTGGGGCACTTTAAATGTCATCGCCACCCTTTTAGCCGCCCTTCTAGGGGCAAACCTTTTGAAAAAATTCATCAAGCCCCTGCAAGCATCCCTGATCCCCACCTCCGTTTTGGGTGGTATCCTGCTCCTGCTCATTGCCTGGGCTTACCGCATGATCACCGGCAATTTGCTCTTTGACGCTCCCCTCTTCGGCGGAGACGGCATGCAAACTCTGGAAATGCTCACCTATCACTGTTTAGCACTGGGCTTCATTGCCTCCACCCTGAAGACCTCCGAGGGCAAGCTCACCAAGGAGCGTACCCGTGAGATCGTGGATACGGGTATCACCACCGTTTCCACCTACCTCCTGCAAGCTGTTGTGGGCTTCGGCATTACCCTCATTGTTGCCAAGATCGTAGACGGCTTCTTCTCTGCCGCCGGTGTCCTCCTGCCCTTCGGCTACGGTCAGGGTACAGGTCAGGCACTGAACTATGGCAATATTTACGAAACGGAATACGGCTTTGAAGGTGGCAAGAGCTTCGGCCTCACCATTGCCGCACTGGGCTTCCTTTCCGCTTCCATCGGCGGTGTCATCCACCTGAATGTTCTGAAAAAGAAAGGTCGCTTCACCTCCTCCGCTTGGGAAAATTCCCGTTTCAACGGTCCTGTGGAAAGCGATAACGAGATCCCCATGCAGGAAAGCATCGACAAGATGACCGTGCAGATCGCCCTGATCGTGGTGTCCTACATGATCGCCTACGGCCTCATGTCCTTCCTCGGCAATCTGCTTCCCGGTATGCGCTCCCTGATCTTCGGCTTCAACTTCCTCCTTGGTGTCCTTTCCGCCACCTTGGTGAAGGTCTGTATGAACCTGTTCAAGAAGTCCAAAATGCTGAAAAAGGACTATACCAACAATTTCCTTCTCACCCGTGCAAGTAACTTCTTCTTTGACATCATGGTGGTTTCCGGCATCGCCGCCATCCGCCTGTCTGTGCTGGAAAATTACTGGGTCGTCATCCTGATCCTTGGCCTTGCAGGTCTGGTTGTTACCTACTGGTATAACCGAGTGGTAGCCCGTACCCTCTTTAAGGATTATGCCGAAGAACAGTTCCTCATGATGTACGGCATGCTCACCGGCACCGCCAGCACCGGCACCATCCTGCTCCGTGAGCTGGACGGAGACTTTAAGACCCCTGCGGCAGATAACATGGTCTACCAGAACTTCCCCGCCATTGTCCTTGGCTTCCCCATTATGTTCTTAGCCAAGCTGGCACCTCAGAAGCCCATGCTGACCTACCTCCTGCTGACCGTCTTCTTCGTCATTCTGGTGCTTGCCCTCTTCCGTAACAAGATCTTCACCAAGAAGAACCCCAAATAATCCCAACCCCGCCCAACCTACAAGATAATATGCACCACATTTTACGGTGGATATCATATACATAAATTGCAGTTTCGGAAACTTTCCACTTCCTGACTCATCCCACAAAAAACAGTTCCCTCACCACATGGTTCGGGAACTGTTTTACTTTGATTTTATTGCTCTTTTTCGTCCTCAACCAGCTTTCTCAGCTCGGTGCAGAAGCTTTCCGTAAAGTCGCACATATATCGGCAGTGGGAGGCGGTATCGCCGGTTTCGCAGTATCTGGCGGCGGCACAGCTGGGACATAATTTGCGGTATTGGCAGGAAGCGCACTCCTTATCCCCCGGCAGGGTTCTTGCCTGTCCGTTGATGTAGGTCCATGCCTCTGCGAAGCCCTGCTCCCAAGGATCTGCAGTGATTTGGGGAAGCATACCGCAAGCAAGCATTTTGCCGTTCCATGTGATCCAGAATTGGGAGCGCCCTGCCAGACAGGAGACCCCCTCCGTAGTTTCATAGAAGCAATTTTCCGACAGGAGCTGATTCTCTGCACGGGCTTTCATGATCTCTGTCCCGTTTTCCAGCAACTGCGCCTTGAAGGCCAAACAGCCTGCTTCCTTGGCATTCAGACGGTAAGCCCCTTCCCTTTCCCCTCTTCTGCTGGGCGGGATCACATAGCCTGTGGTTCGCAGAGCCAGTCCGCGACTTTTGGCGATGGCAGACAGAGCCTCCTGCTCGTGGGCATTATCCGCAGTGAGCGTGGCATTGAGGCACACAAGGAACTTCCGTTCCAGAAGGAGATCAATGGCACGGATCACACGGTCAAAGGCAGAGCCGTCACCGCACAGACGGGCATAGGTCTCACGGGATGCACCGTACAGGGTAATATTGATCTTAGAGGGAGGACAGCTCATGAGCTGATCCGCCACAGCCTCGTCAATCAGTGTGCCGTTGGTGTTGATATCCACAATGATCCCCATTCCCCTAAGAGCAGTAAGGATTCGGAAAATGTCCTTCCGCACAAAGGGCTCTCCTCCCGTAAGGAGCAGGAAGGTCAGTCCCTCCTTCACCGCCGAACGGGCAAGATCGATCCACTCCTCTGCGGAGCGTTCCCGTCCGAAGGGGGCCATTTCTTCGGGAGTCATGCGAATATAGCACATTTTGCAATTCAGGGAGCATCTGGGTGTCAATTCAAAAGCGCCGTTGACGGGCATATTTCTCCGTGCCGCCTTCTTGCAGATCAATTGTTTGATGGGATAATCCTCACGCATAGAACACGTTCCTTTCAAAAGGGATAGCTCCTAAAGAGAATCCCCCTGCGAAAAACGCAGAGGGATGAGATCAAACATCAAGACTGGAGGAAAATGCCCCAAATCTCCCATGTAGCAGTGGGGCCGTGATAGCAAATGCTCTCCCCGTCGGGGCCGTCGCCCACCAAGTCGGTCTGGCAGTTCTGATAATTGAAAAATTCACCACCGCCGCCATAGTAAGACTGACCGCTGGCATCAATGCTACAGCTATAGGTATTATATTCCAGAATCAACTGACAACCAGATGCCAGTGCCGCATCCAGCTGAAAAGACTCAAAAGCAAGCTGAGGGCGGGAATATGTCTTCTTCATGATCGCATCCTCCTCACCGCCGAAGCGATGATCTGTAATATGATATCATCACCCACAAAGGGAAAAATCATTTTTGTCCTGATTCCCAATCAGTAACGGGCATTATTGTACATACTACATAGATTATACTCCATTTCTCTTTAAATTGCAAGTATAAATTAAAAAAATTTATGAATTTTTCAGCTTTTTCCCTTTCGCACAAAAAGTTTTTGTCAAAACTCCGTATTTTGCCGATATTACACAAAGAAGAAATACAGTCCCTGATATTTCCGTTGACAATCGGAGAAAAATATGATAAATTTGAGGCATAAATCCCAAAAACTCAGGAAAACAAGGAGAAAGGAAATATCATTATGCGCATTGGCATTGTTGGATACGGAAACCTTGCACGAGGTGTGGAATGTGCCATCCCTCAGCTTCCCGACATGGAATTGGTGGCGGTCTTCACCCGTCGTGATCCCCAAAGTCTTCAGCTTCGTACCCCCGGCATCCCCGTGGTGTCTACGGAGGAGCTCCTCCAATGGAAGGAGAAAATCGACCTGCTGATCCTCTGCGGCGGCAGTGCAGCCGACCTTCCCCAAATGACTCCCGAACTTGCCCGCCATTATCATGTAGTGGACAGCTTTGACACCCATGCCAAGATCCCGGAGCATTATAGGGCCGTCAACGCCTCTGCCACAGAGGGCAAGACCTGCGCCCTGATCTCAGCCGGATGGGATCCCGGTCTGTTCTCCCTGAACCGTCTGTATGCCTCCGCCATTCTCCCCTGGGGTGCGGACTACACCTTCTGGGGTACGGGAGTCAGTCAGGGACATTCCGATGCCGTCCGACGTCTCCCCGGGGTGTTGGACTGCCGTCAGTATACCATCCCCGTTGAAGAAGCTGTGGAGGCTGTTCGCCGTGGGGAAGCTCCCACGCTTACCACCGCTCAGAAGCACCGCCGCCACTGCTATGTGGTAGCCGCCGAGAATGCGGACAAGGAGCAGATCCGTCAGGCCATTTGCACCATGCCCAACTATTTTGCAGATTACGAAACCACCGTCACCTTCCTGAGTCAAGAGGAACTGGATCGTGACCACAAGGGTCTGCCCCACGGTGGCTGTGTGATCCGCACGGGAAAAACCGGCTTCCATGGGGAGCATACCCAGACCATTGAGTACCGCCTGACCCTGGACTCCAATCCGGAATTTACCGCCTCAGTCCTGCTGGCCTGCGCTCGCGCCATTGGCCGTATGGCACAGCGGGGAGCTTACGGCTGCTACACCATGTTCGACCTTGCCCCCGCAGATCTCAGCCCCCTGTCCCGTGAGGAGCTTATGGCAAAGCTACTATGAGATAGCTCTTTCTCTCTTTTGCATATTGCGTCCGACGGCACATATGAAACGCCGTAGGCGCTTATGGAAAATCTCTCCGGAGATTTATCTCGACAGTTAAGCTGTAGCCCAAACCCACAAACAACAGAAAAGAGCAAGAGTCAGAAGAATGAACACTTCTACTCTTGCTCTTATTTTCTGTCCATATGTCAACTGTGTTGAGTCCATATGCTTTCGCTATGTGCAAGCTCCATATATGGACCGGTTGAGTCAATTCCATATGAGATAACTCTCTCTTGCTTTTTTATAATACAGTCAAAAAATGTACAGGGATCTTCTGTTCCTCTGCAAAAATGTGGGCATAACAGCCCTTTTCCGTATAAACACAGGGCTTTTTGCAGTTATTAAAAATATCCGTACCGATCCGGCACAGGGAACGGGGCATGGTCACGGAGCTGAGCCTCTCGCAGAAGCAGAAGGCATAGTCCCCCAAGGTATCCACCGCAGTGGGGATGGACAGTCTTTCCAGCATCACACAGCGGGAGAAGGCATAGGCACCGATACTGCGGATGCTCTGGGGAAGAAGGGCATGCTCCAAGGAACTGCAACCGTCAAAGAGCAGATCCTCGATCCGAAGAACGCCCTCCGGCACCGTCACAGCCTTCAGGGAGGAGCAGTTCAGGAATGCGCCGTAACCCATCTGTCGCAAAGCGGGAGACAGGGTAATGACCTCTAAGGCAGTGCAGTGGGCAAAGGCCAGAGCGCCGATAATCCGCACCTTTGCAGGCAGGTGGATCCGTTCCACCGTATCACAGCCATGGAAAGCACCCGTAGCGATCTCAGAGATCTGTTCGGGAATCTTAGGCTCCTTTGCCTTGCCGAAGTAGTGGAACAGGCAGTTGCGATGGATCAGGAAGCCCTCGGCATCTGCCAGCAGACTGCAATTTTCAAAGGCATAAGCTCCGATGCGCTTGACGGAGGCAGGGATCTTCAGGCTCTTTAAATTCACACAGCCGGAAAAGGCATGCTCCCCGATACTCTGGAGACTACGGGGCAGGCGAATGACCTCCAAGGATGTGCAATCCTCAAAGGCATAATTCCCGATGGATACAACTCCCTCGGGAACCTCTGCCAGAGTCCCCTCTCCTACACAGCGCTTCAGGACGCTATTTTCTATATACAGCTCGATCATAGGGCATCAGCAATAGAAGTCACGGATCTTCTTTGCACGGCTGGGATGACGGAGCTTACGGATGGCCTTGTTCTCGATCTGGCGGATACGCTCACGGGTAACGCCAAAATGCTGACCAACCTCTTCCAAGGTGTGGGTCTTGCCGTCATACATACCGAAGCGCAGACGAAGCACATCTGCCTCACGCTCGGTGAGGGTGTCCAAAATCTGGCTCAGAGCCTCAGCCAGCAGGGTGTTGCTGGTAGCATCCGCAGGGCCAGGAGTATTGTAGTCCTCCACGAAGGAACCGATGGTGGTGTCTTCTTCATCACCTACGGGGGTATCCAAAGACAGGGTGTCGGCGGCGGTGCGGTTTGCCTCAATGATCTTGTCAATGGGCAGATTCAGCGCATCGGCGATCTCTTCCAGGGTAGGCTCACGCCCCAGCTCCTGCACCAGCTTACGGTTGCAGCGGGTAGCCTTGTTGATGACCTCCACCATATGCACCGGAACACGGATGGTACGTGCCTGATCCGCAATGGCTCTGGTAATAGCCTGACGGATCCACCAGGTAGCATATGTAGAGAATTTGTTTCCCTTTGTATGATCGAACTTGTCCACCGCACGGATCAGGCCTGTGTTGCCCTCCTGGATCAGATCCAGAATGTGCAGACCGCGGCCGGAATACTTCTTTGCGATGGAAACAACCAGACGGAGATTTGCTTCTGTCAGCTTGTTCTTGGCCTTCTGGTCACCTTCGGAAACCCTCTGTGCCAGAACCTGCTCCTCATCGGGAGTCAGTAGGGGGATCTGACCGATTTCCTTCAGATACATTCTGACGGGATCGTCCAGATTATACTCTGCAGCCAGCTCAACGGGGTCAACCAGAGGTTCTTCCTCTTCCCCTTCCATGCCCAAAATACCCAGATCGTCATCGTCCAACAGAGGAGGCAGGAACACAGCCTCTGCGGGATCTGCAGCCATGACCTGAATACCCATAGCCTCAAAGGAGTCATAGATCTCCTCGATGCGCTCAGGGCTGAGGTCCATTTTTTCCAAAACAGACATAATCTCCTCGGTGGTCAACAGGCCGTCCTTGCGACCCTTGCTGATGAGACCGGTCAGAGGAGCCATGAGCTCGCCGCTATCGTGATCGTGTTTATTCATAATTATGAACACACCTCTACTTCCGAATTTGGTCTATATGCTCTGTGCGCCATTCTTCGTTTCTCTATCATTTACAGCCTCAGGCTATCTCGCGGCTACACCGCAAAACGCATATGCGCACAATCTTAAACATTTTACCACAGTTTTTCTCATTCCGCAAGAGTTTTTCGACAACAAACAAAAATATTTTTTCAAAAAAATGCGTTTCAACGACTATTACACAGAATACCCGTCGAAACGCATTGTTATACATAGTAGATTTTATTTATGAACGATCAATTCGCAGCGGTTGATGGGAGTGCCAAGCTGATGGAATTTCTCCTCGTAACCTGTCATGATGCCTACAGGGCCGTTGGCATGGAGGTCACGGGTGAGGTTGCGGATCTCCAGCTTGCAGAACGCAAACTCTTCCAGAGACCACTCGAACAAGGGAGAATTGTCGGTCTTGAAGTGGATCTCCCCCTCGTTCTTCAGAGCCTTCTTGTACTTCTCTAAGAAGGTACGGAAGGTCAGACGGCGCTTGGCATTCTTCTTTCTGGGCCAGGGATCACAGAAGTTTAGATAAATCAGAGCGATCTCGTTTTCCTCAAAGTATTCTTCCAGCTCGGCGGCATCAATGGACAGGAAGAACAGGTTCTTCAGACCCATTTCCAAGGCCCGTTCCATGCCCAGAAGCATAGCTTCACGGACACACTCCACGGCTAAGAACAGCACATCGGGATTCTGCTCCGCAGTCTCTACGGTGAACTTACCCTTGCCACAGCCAACCTCCAGACGGATCTCCTTGGCTTCGGGCATGAGCTCCAGCCACTTGCCCTTCCGCTCCTTACCGTCACGGATCCAAATCGCCGAACAAGCCTCCATTCTGGGCTCTAAATTATTGCGTTTTCTCATTCTCATGGTGGAATATCCCCTTTTTCGGTTTTTCTACATTATAGCAGAAAAAACCACATTCGTAAAGGGGGCAATTCCCTAAGGTCAATAACTCAGTATCTGCTAATCTCGACCTGATCCACCACATTCAGAAGCTCCACACGGCTACCGAAGAATCCGCTTCCCGTTAATTACTTTTCTCAAACTTTCATCTCCCCTGCCCGTACCACCCTGTATCTGGTGCTTTTCGACCTGTCTATTGTCATTGTCTTCCGTGTGATCCCCTATTGGATCGGCCTGCCGGTGATCCCCACAGTCCTGCTTTTCGCAGACCGCAAGGCACTGAAAATGGTGGACTATCCCCTGCTCCTGACCTTTGTATTTTTCTTTGTCTTTGCCGGCAATATGGCAAGGATCGAGCCTGTGCGGAAGCTCTTTTCCCACCTGCTGGAAAAGAACACCCTGCTCTTCAGCGCCCTGTCCTGCCAATGCATCAGCAACGTCCCCTCCGCCATCCTCCTGTCCCAATTCACGGGCAACTATGCAGATCTTCTGATCGGCGTGAACATCGGCGGCGTCGGCACGCTGATCGCCTCTCTGGCAAGCCTCATCACCTTCCGGGAATATGTAAAATACAATCCCGGCAGAACCGGCTACTACATCGGCCGCTTCAGCCTCTATAACTTCGCCTTCCTCTCCCTCCTCCTGCTGTGCACCCCCGTATACCACCTGTGGTAATTCGCACCCCCGAATTACCCGGCTTCCATAAAAGACCTCTTCCCACCCGAAGAGGCCTTTTTTAATGGACAATGGACAATGAAGTCCCGGTTGACAGTTGATAGCGGAAAGTGGAAAGTTGCCGAAATTGAAAATTGAAAATTGCCCCAAATCCGCCACAGCCCAATCAAGGCACCGACTACATGGCTCTCCCTTTGCACAAACTTCCCTCGTCCCGTAACAAAAAGCACTTGCTTTTTCCGGAAAACAGTTGTATAATATAGTAGCTTTCCGGGTTTAGCGAAGTTTGGTATCGCGCTTGGTTTGGGACCAAGAGACCGTGGGTTCGAATCCCGCAACCCGGACCATGAGCCCCTCTAATGCTTTGCATTAGAGGGGCTCAATGATATCCGTTCCTTGCGGAACGGGTGATATATCTTTCGATATGATATCCACTGTCGTGGATGATATATGCCTTCGGCATATGAAGGATATGAAGGAACGGATATTATATCATATTTGCTCCGCAAATATATCGTACGAATCAACGAGGAGTTGACGGTATTTCATAATGAGGTATTGAACAATTTGAATTGCGTACACGGTGCATTGTTACGAATGAACCGGAGCATCCAAGCGGAGGGTGTATTCGGTGGAATCAAGTGGAACAGAGAATACAAACGGTTACGAAGAAGATGTTCTGTTCCGGCGTACAGTTCCCTAACAAATATTCAACGGAGGACCTCTTTGCAGAGATCCTCCGTCTTAATTTGGCTGTTTTTTTACAGCCCCTTTGCTTATAGTTATATTTATTTACAGTCTTTACAAGAGTATTCAGGGACGGTGCGTTCGTTGATGACCGATTCATAGAGCCACCAGCCGCCCGCCAGGTTATAGCAGTCGTAGCCGTTGCCTGTCAGTATCCGGCAGGCAAGGTAGGAACGAAGTCCCGAATGGCAATGAACGTAGACAGGTCTGTCTTTCGGGATTTCATTGATAATAGGTGGCGTGGGATGCCGAATAGGTGTAGGTCTTATCGTAATCAATCCCCGCCGCTTGAGCCGACTTTTCGCTAAGTCCCGTGGTGGCAACGGTCATATCAAAGAGTTTAAGCACCGCCGAGCCCTGCGTACCGGTATAAACGCTCTCGTATCCCGCGATATTATCGGCGGCAATTCTGCCTTGCTTATTGGCAGGCCCTGCAAGGAGAATAAAGGCAGGCTTCTTTGTGACAAAATCCTCCACCTCTACCGCATCGCCCACGGCGTAAATATCGGGGATATTGGTCTGCATTTTGTTGTTTACAACAATGCTTCCGCGCCCATTGAGTTCTATTCCGCATTCCTTTGCAATGGCTGTTTCGGGACGGACGCCGACAGACATAATGATCATATCGGCGGTGATCTCACCGTCTTGCAAAATGACGGTGTTACCGCTTATCGCCTTCACGTCGTTATTCAGGTGCAGATAAACGCCTTTGGATTTGATATAGCGGTGAAGGTCTGCCGCCATATCAAAGTCGAGGGGCGCTATAAGGTGGTCGGCAAGCTCGACGATGGCGACCTTTAGCCCTGCTTCAACTAAATTCTCCGCCATCTCAACGCCGATATATCCGCCGCCGATCACCACAGCCGAGCGCGGCTTTGCGGTATCGATATAGTTCTTGATCTTTAAGGTATCGGGAATGTTACGAAGGGTGAAAACGTTGCTGCCGTCAGCCCCCTCAATATTCGGCCGTATCGGCTCGGCGCCCATAGACAAAATGAGGTTATCGTAGGTTTCTTCGTATATTTCGCCTGTGCGAAGATTTTTGACGGTGACGGTTTTGGCATCGGGGCTTACCTTAACCGCCTCATTGAGCACTCTGACGTCGATATTAAAACGCGCCTTAAAGCTTTGGGGTGTTTGGAGAGTCAAGTCCCCACGGTCGGTGATGACACCGCCGATATAATACGGCAGACCGCAGTTGGCAAAGGACACGTATTC
>JAZMZW010000199.1:0-1807 GCA_045586205.1 Faecousia sp.
TGAATATTGAATAATGAATAATTGTGGTATCCCTTCGGGATGGATTTAAAATAATGGCTTCGCCATGGGAATTACACCCATTTTTTAAATCTTCGGCGTAGCCGACACTGAAATTATTCATTATTCATCCTTCATCATTCATTCTTCATTATTCCGATTTGTGCGACCGAAGGGAGCGACAAATCGGAATTTGGACAGCCATCTGTTTGTACTTTCTCATTATAGCACATTCTCTCCGGAAAGCATAGAGGGAGCTTGGAAAATGCCGTAGTGGGAGTGTAAGGGCTTTCGGGCTTATTTTTCATTGGAATGCAGGAAAAATTTCTTGGGGAAAACTGGACTTTTTCGCAAAAATATAGTATAATATAGCAAAACTCACGAGATAGGAGTCGTTTTTATGCATACAGATACACAAAGTCTGAAAAAGCGTTGGTTCTATCTGGCTGTGGGCGTTGTGACAATGCTCTTCGCCGGAGTCTTATACGCATGGTCTATTTTGAAAGCCCCTCTGGGTGGAGAATTCGGTTGGGGTGCTTCGGAGCTGGCACTGAATTTCACCCTTGCCATGAGCTTCTTCTGCATCGGCGGTCTTTTGGGTGCTCGCCTTTCCAAAGCCTTCGGGTATAAGGTAGCCCTTGCCTGTGCGGGAATTCTGTCCGCTCTGGGCTTCGGTCTGACCGCCTCCCTCTCCGGCAGTTCCGTGTGGATGCTGTATCTGACCTACGGCGTTCTTGCAGGCGCGGGCATCGGCATTGCCTACAATGTGGTCATTGCCACCGTCAGTCGGTGGTTCCCCGATAAGAAGGGGCTTTGCTCCGGCTGTTTGATGATGGGCTTCGGCGCTTCCGCTCTGGTTCTGGGCAATGTGGCAAACTCCCTGTTCCAAAGTGATCTGGGTTGGAGAAATACCTACATCCTTCTAGGCGCTCTGATCTGCGCAGTTCTGATCCTCGGTGGCCTTCTGCTGAAGGTACCCGACGCCCAAACGGTTTTCCCCAAGGCAAAAGCAGGAAAAACCGCAAAAGCAGAAGAGTTTGAGCAAAAGGACTACAGCTCTGCACAGATGCTCAAGAGAGCGTCCTTCTGGATGGCCTTCTTCTGCATTTCCTTCCTTGCCGCTGTCGGTAGCTCCGTCATTAGCTTTGCCAAGGATCTTGCCCTGTCCGTAGAGGCTACGGAAGCCCTTGCAGTTTCTCTGGTAGGCGTCCTTTCCATCTGCAACGGTGTGGGACGGATCCTGACCGGTGCTGTTTTCGATGCCATCGGCCGTCGGAAGACCATGCTCATTGCCAATCTGGTGACCCTCTGCGCCGCAGGTCTGACCCTGCTGGCAGTATCTATGGGTTCTCTGCCCCTGTGCATTGCCGCCCTGTGCATCACCGGCATTTCCTACGGTGCTTGCCCCACCATTACCGCCGCTTTTACTTCTTCCTTCTTCGGTATGAAGTACTTCCCCACCAACATGGCTCTCATGACCTTCACGGTCATGGGCGGTTCTCTCATTGCCACAGTTTCCAACAAGGTCTTCGAGCTTACCGGAGGCTACAGTGCCACCTTCCTCATGCTTCTGGCGCTCAGCTTCCTGGCTCTGATCCTGAACCTCTTTATTAAGAAGCCCTGATTTTAGGACATAAAAAAACAGCCTGTGATTGGTATGATCCCCCTATAAAATGGACCCTGGAGAATGGACACTTCATACTTTAGGGGTCCCTTATAAGCAGACAGGCAATTTAGGGTACTGCCCTTAGAAGTGGACACTTTTCAGATGGTGACTTTTGTGATAAGATGTATCCATGAACCGGACAGG
>JAZMZW010000200.1:0-1660 GCA_045586205.1 Faecousia sp.
CCTGACTTAGGGCTGTGGCCCTAAGAACCCGGGGCTGGGCTGGCGGCGCAACGATTACACAAACGAGTTGGGTGTGTGCGCTATGGGCCTCGGTGAATTTACCAAATTTTTAATTTGTCAAATTCAGTCGGCAGAGCCGACCGAAAACCCTCTTGGGTTTTCGCCTTGGCTGACAGCTCCCCTTACAAAGGGGAGCCAAGGGGAAAGGACGTTATTGAAATCACATAGGAGAGGCAAGGGGGGACGGGGTTTGGTAGGAATTCGAAGGTTGGCGGTGGAAGGGATGCTACAACCCCTCAGTCAAAATTAAGGATTTTGCCAGGGCAGAAAGTCAAGCAAGTGCAACAGAAGGGAATAAAAGAGAAGAGGCAAAGAACTCAGCGGGAGAAAGCCAGGCAAGGCACTTTCTGGGGCGGGAGTTGATGAGGTTTTGAACAGAAAGAATGGCATCATCGGAGATATTCAGGAAGTTGGTGCCTTTGGGGAAGAAGAAGCGGACAATATCATTGGTGTTTTCGTTGGTACCCCTCTGCCAGGGTTTGTGGGGTTCGGCAAAGAAGACAAAGGTATCAAGCTGTTTTTCAAGAAGGGAGAATTCTGAGAATTCAGCGCCGTTGTCGAGGCTGATGCTGTTGACAGGAAAGCCTTTGAGCATATCAACGATGGTCCTGCAGGTTTCATTTGCGTTTCTGCTGGAGATCCTGCGCATAAGGAGGAAACGCGATCTTCTATCAACGAGAGTGACCAGAAGTCCTTTTCCGATAGCGCCATAGACAGTATCGCCTTCCCAATCGCCGAAGCGGAGCCGTTGCTCGATAACATCGGGCCAATCAGGGATAATACGGTCAGGATGAATGGTATTATAGTTGGAAGAACGGGGAAAAGAGCGTTTTCCGCGGCGGCGAAGATGTGTTTTAGGGGTGATACGGGGGAACTTTCCCTTTCTGATGTATCTGTAGATGGTAGCAGCGCACAGAGGCTTCCGGTCGGGGAAGTCCCTGAGCCAGCGGCCGCAAATAGCCTCCGGAGACCAGAACTTATTCAGCTTCTCCACAATAAAATCCCACGCCGCTGTCCCCGGGGACAGCGCAGCTCGGCGCTGATTCCGGCGTCTGAGTACGTAAAGCGCATGTGCTCGCCAATGGTGATACCAATAGCGGTTCTTGGGATTTCTGGGCTTGTATCTGGCACTGTTACGCTTCACTTCGCGACTTATTGTTGAAGCGCTTCTTTTCATTAGCACAGAAATTTTTCTGAAACTCAGTCCTTCTGACAGATACTGTTGTAGACATTTCCTCTCTGATAGTGTAAAATGTGTATAGGACAATATGCTCACCTCCGTGTTGTTTTGTGTCGCAGCTTAATTGTACACGATTTCTGAGCATATTGTCTTCTCTTTTTTGGGGTGTTGCACTTCAAATTATAACCTGCCCAGCTCCCCTGACAAGGGGAGCCAGAAGGAACGCGAGAGAGTGCGTACCTGACAAGGGGAGCCAAGAGGAACGGGCGAATGTCGTCACCCCTTGGCTCCCTCAGATGAGGGAGCTGGCATTGGGCAATTTATTGACCAATGACTGAGGGAGGGATAATCTCGGAATGGGGACTACCCCTCAGTCGACTGCGCCGACAGTGTCGGCTCCAACTGCTACCGCGTTGCGAG
>JAZMZW010000201.1:0-1809 GCA_045586205.1 Faecousia sp.
CAGCCGAACCATCATATCATTATTTATTTTTCTATGACTTCATGCTTTGCGTCCATTTATCACTAAATGTTTGCCCTTTGACCATTTCGAATATACAACATTTCATTCAAAAAGTCAAATTGTTTACGGATACAGTGCCACGCCATTTCCCTGCATGTAGCAGTATCTGCCTTCCCAGTCGTAGGTCCATTGATTTGTCATCAATGTTCCGTCTGCGTTGGCATAGCCGTATCTGCCTCCTGCCTTGTCAAAAGGCTTTCCGTCTGCCCATTTTGCAGTCTCTGAGAATTCAAACCACTTGCCCCTGTCCATGACTCCATAAGGGTTCGCATAGTACAGATAGGTTCCTGTCTTGTCGTAGGTCACTACGTCCACGTATAAGTATCCGTACACATCGAAGAAGCAGTAATCATCTACCTCATCTCCTGCGATGGTTTTTTTCACATTGGCAAAGTCACTGAATACCTCATGCCCGTCCTCATCGAAGTAAATGACATGTTCTCCGTCCGGATGATAGGTCAAGCGGTCCTTCATGGCGGTTCCGTCTGCCTGGAAATAATAAGTGTAGATTCCGTCGCACATAAACTCGTTGATTACCAGCTGTTTATCTGCACCTGCACAGTATGTCTTTCCTTCCCCGGTTTCGTAGAAATCATATCCCTGGTAAGCTGCAAACTTCTTGGCATCCGTCGGCAGTTTGAAACCTGTGTCCGGTGCTACCGTAGGCTTTGGTGTCGCTGTGGGCTTCACTGTAGGCTTGGGCGATGCCGTAGGCTTCACTGTGGGCTTGGGCGTTGCCGTTGGCTTCACCGTAGGTTTTGGCGTCGCTGTTGGCTTCACCGTAGGTTTCGGCGTCGCTGTTGGCTTCACTGTAGGCGTTGCCGTTGGTTTCACCGTAGGCTTGGGTGTTGCCGTTGGTGTTGCTGTCGGCTTCACTGTAGGCTTCGGGGTAGGTGTCGGTGTTGGCGTTGGGGTAGGGGTTGCTGTAGGTACCGGTGTTGCCGCAGCCTTCACCATTACCACGCAGCTGTCACTTCCTCCATCTTCCGTATAGGCACTGATGGTTGCCGTTCCTGCCTGCTTCGCAGTCACCAGTCCGCTTTCACTTACACTCACACTGTCCGGATTGTTACTGTCATACAGTACTTCCCCGTCACCTTCCTTAATCACTTCCAGCTGCAGGGTTTGTCCAATCTCCAGTTCCGTCTCCTCATTTAGAATGTCCACATAGGTGGTTGTTATCTTCGCTCCCGGACGCATTACCAGACCGGTGTTGTCAAACAGGTAGCTTTCCTGTCTTCCCTTGGATTCTACGCTTATACGTAACAGGTCTGCTTCCGTTTCTTCCCAGATTCCCGTCATGTTACACAGATAGTTCACACTGTGCTGTCCCGGGATTCCTTCATATTCCTCTTCATACAGTACTTCGCTTCCGTCATCACTGCTGATGGTCAGCTTCATATCCGCAGAGTAATTGGTTTCATTTGCCACACAGATATTCAGAATCTGGTTATCCTCATCATAACTGATGTCCGCATCCAGTTTTAAGGATGCTCCTCCCAGACTGAAGGTTGCACTGTCATTCTTCTTTCCGTCCACACTTACATGCAGCTCATACTCTGTAAGATCCTGTGGTGTGGCAGGTGTGAAGTTCACAATCGTGATTTCCTTCTCTTCCCCTGCAGGGATGCTTCCTTCTCCCTCCTGGGTATGGAGAACATTTCCTTCACTGTCTGCGATTTCGATTTTATAACTTTCCGTTGCACGGTTACTTGTATTCAGCAGGGTGATGCCCATATCCAGGGCTTC
>JAZMZW010000202.1:0-2289 GCA_045586205.1 Faecousia sp.
AAGCAGAAGGAACTGCAGACCGTCTGACCCCGGACAGCACAGCAATTTTCAAAAGCGAACTTCTGACAGCTTCTGCCTTAGAGGGCAAGGATTGGTCCGTACAACTTGTCCAAAAGGCAGACGGAGACTACCGTCTGCGCATCTATGTAGACGGACAGCGGTTACAAACCATCATTGACAAAGAGGAAATTGTCTTCTCCGAGGGTTTCGATCCCACAAACTGCTATGCCTACCTGACCGCCGCAGGAGCAACTCCAAGTCTCAGCCTCGATTTTGTGGGATGGGAAAGTATCCCCAAGGGAATACAATCCTTTACTTTGGAAGATATTTCTAAGGAAAGAGGCACCCTGTCTGTTCGTGAACATATTAGGGGACAAGGTATGGATCTCGCCTTCCAAGGAGCGTCTCCTCTCACAGGGGTAAAGCTGTCCCGGAACTTGGATTTAGACGGTCTCACCCTGTATTTTGATGATCTGAGCAACTACCGCAAGTTCGCTCCCCTAAGTGGCAGTACAAAATTTGCTCTGACCTTTGCTTCTGAAAATGCAGAGGATACGGCCTTTGGTCTCGCCTTCGATCTGAGGCAAGGAAAGGTCAAACTCTGTCTCAACGGGTATCTGGACAAGGAACTGTTCAGCAATGTGGGCTTGCGATACGCCGCCTTCCGAGATGTGCAATGGTCTGTTTCCTTCCGCAGAGGCCTTACGGGCTGGGAAGTAACCATCAGCCTCCCCACCGGCACTTATACCACCGTACTTTCCTATGATACTCTGTCTCAGGCAGTGAGTCTGGAAACCAACAACTGCAAGCTTTCGGTCATGGCTTGGGACGGTCCCTTGGAACTGAGCCTACGGCTGGTTGGCTACCAAGCACAGACATGGGATGTGGACGGAGACGGTGAACTGGAGATCCTTGTCATCGGCAACAGCTATACCACCGATGCCTTATGGCACGCATGGGATTGCGCACGGGATCTGGGAGTGGAAAAGGTTGCTCTTGCCAATCTGTATATCGGTCACTGCACCCTGCAGAAGCACGCAACCAATGCGGCAAATGACTCCCCTGCATATCTGTATTACTTTAACGACAGCGGAACATGGAAAATGACAGGCAGCTATAAAATCAGCACCGCACTGACAGACAGAAGCTGGGACTATGTTGTATTGCAGGAAAACCACGCTGTCAGCGGAGTGGAAAGCAGTTATAATGAGAATCTGACTTATTTGATCAACTATGTAAAGACCAAGCTGACAGCAGACACGAACCCGAACCGCAACCCTTCTACCAAGCTGGCATGGCACATGACATGGGCCTATCAGCAGGATTGCACAGAGCCCGGCTTCTCCTTATACTACAGTAATGATCAAATGACCATGTACAACATGATCCTTTCCACAACCCGGAACAAGATCTGCACCAATAATGTTTTTGATGTGATCATTCCCTCGGGTACGGCGGTTCAAAATGCAAGAACCTCTCTCTTAGGGGATACCCTGACCCGAGACGGATATCATATGAGTACCTATGTGGGAAGATATCTGACAAGCCTAATGTTCCTGAAATCCATCGCAAGGCTCACCATCGATCACATCAGCTATGCACCGGAGAATGTAACCACCGAAGAAAAACTCATCTTAGTGGAAGCTGTCAAAAATGCATACGACATACCCTTTGCCGTGACGACCTCCCATCTGACAGGAGAGGTTCCCACCTCGGGATATACGCAGTTGGATCTTGATATCACAAAGTGTGCATATTGGAACCCCACAGACAGAGCTTCCTATTATCGCCCCATCACGAATTTAAGCAACAGCAAAAGCTTTTGTGCAACAGCCAGATTTACAAGAGAAGAGCTCCCTGTAGGCTCTGTCATTGTCCTTGCAGAGGGATGGAAGTACCGTCCTGACGGGTGGCATACAGATCATCCCCAGAGCGGAGACAGGAATGCTGTAACCAAGGCAACCTATGTGATCGTGACACCGGAATGGTGGGGAGGCGATACGATTCGAGGCTTTAACATCAGCAAGGCTGACGGAAGTTCCATGGAGAATGTCACCCTTGCAGAAGTCGATGCAGCCTTCCGTATCTATGTCCCGACCCAGCCGGGCATTCACACATATCTTAGCGAAACGAAGGCGCCAACCTGCAATGAAAATGGGCAAAATACCTTTAGCTGTCCCGATTGCGGAGACAGCTATACAAGGGAAGTGGCATCCTACGGACATGAGGAGGTTTTCGACAAGGCAGTTTCCCCAACCTGCGCCCACAGCGGTCTGACCGAAGGCTCCC
>JAZMZW010000203.1:0-13562 GCA_045586205.1 Faecousia sp.
AAGCGCAAGGGTCGCGTAATGGTAATTTGCGAAAATCCCAAGCATAAGCAGAGACAAGGCTAATAGGAGGTGCTGAAAGTATATGGCACGTATTGCTGGTATTGACCTGCCCCGCGAGAAGAGAATTGAGATCGCTCTCACTTATATCTTCGGCATCGGCAGAAAGACTGCATCTGACATCGTCAGAATGGCAGGCGTAATAACAGACACCCGAGTTAAGAACCTTACCGAGGACGAAGAAGCTGCCCTCCGTGAAGTTATTGACAAGAACTACACTATCGAAGGTGACCTCCGCCGTGAAGTCGCCCTGAATATCAAGCGCCTGATCGAGATCGGCTGCTACCGTGGCCTGCGCCATCGTAGAGGTCTGCCCGTCCGTGGTCAGCGCACCAAGACCAACGCTCGTACCCGTAAGGGCCCGAAGAAGACCATCGCTAATAAGAAGAAGTAAGGAGGGATATGTAAATGGCAAAGGCTAATGCTAAGAAGGTAATCAAGCGCCGTCGCGAGCGCAAGAATATTGAAAAGGGCGCCGTTCATATCCGCTCTTCCTTCAATAACACCATGGTCACTGTGACCGACCTGCAGGGCAACGCCCTGTCTTGGGCTTCCTCCGGCGGCCTCGGATTCCGCGGCTCCCGTAAGTCCACTCCCTATGCTGCACAGATGTGTGCAGAGACTGCTGCTAAGGCAGCCATTGACAACTGCAATCTGAAGACTGTAGAAGTCTACGTCAAGGGACCCGGCCAGGGTCGTGAAGCTGCCATCCGTGCACTTCAGTCTGCTGGTCTGGAAGTCGTCTCCATCAAGGATGTCACCCCCATTCCTCACAATGGCTGCCGTCCTCCCAAGAGACGCCGCGTCTAATTTACGAAGGAGGAAATTGATCAATGGCAAAGAATACTCAGCCCATTCTGAAGCGTTGCCGCACTCTGGGCGTTTCTCCTGCTGCTATGGGTTACAGCAAGACCTCTAACAAGAACCCCGGTGGCCAGAGAAGAGCTAAGAAGTCCGAGTACGCTATGCAGCTCACTGAGAAGCAGAAGGTTAAGTTTGTTTACGGCATTCTGGAAAAGCAGTTCCACAAGTACTACGAGAAGGCCTCTCGTGCAGAAGGCAACACCGGCGAGGTTCTCCTGAGCCTCATCGAGCGCCGTCTGGACAATGTTGTTTATCGCCTGGGCTTTGCTGCTACCCGTCGCGAGGCTCGTCAGCTCGTCAACCACGGTCACTACACCGTCAACGGCAAGCGCGTTAACATTCCCTCTTACATGGTTAAGACCGGTGATGTCATCGCTGTTTGCGAGAAGAGCTGCTCCAACAACCGTTTCAAGAAGCTGAAGGAAGACGATGCATTTGTCGCAGCTCCCAAGTGGCTGGATCGCGACAAGAACACCCTGTCCGGCAAGGTTATGGCCCTGCCTACCAAGGAAGACATCGACTTCGAGATCGCAGAGCACCTCATCGTCGAGTTGTACTCCAAGTAAGGCTTCGCCCTCGTTTATTGCTACGCTTTTTTACAAAGCAAGACTTCTGTTTTGCTTCAAATTCATAAGGAGGGTATTATTGTAATGGTAGAAATTATTAAGCCGCCGCGTATTGAGTGTATCGACTCTCCCGATGATTCCTCTCATGGAATATTCAGTGTTGAGCCCCTGGAAAGAGGCTATGGCACAACCTTAGGTAACTCTTTGAGACGAATTCTCCTGTCTTCTCTGCCCGGCACTGCTGCGACTTCCATCAAGATCGCAGGTGTCCAGCACGAGTTCTCCACGATCCCCGGCGTCAAGGAAGACGTTACCGAGATCGTTCTGAATGTCAAGAGAATCATCTCCAAGATGCACTGCGACACGGTTAAGACCGTTTATATCGATGCTTCCGGCGAATGTGAGATCACTGCCGGGGATATCAAGACCGACGATGAAGTAGAGATCCTGAACAAGGACCTGCACATCTGCTCTCTTGCTCCCGAAGCATCTCTCAACATGGAAATCACCATGAGCCGTGGCCGTGGTTACGTTCCTGCTGATCGTAACAAGAAGCCCGACATGCCCATCGGCGTGATCCCTGTTGATTCCCTCTATTCTCCTGTTTACAAAGTCAACTACACTGTTGAAAACACCCGTGTTGGCAACATGACTGACTTCGATAAGCTGACCTTAGAGGTTTGGACGGATGGCACCACCACCGCAAAGGACGCTGTTTCTATTGCGGCAAAGATCCTGAGCGAGCATCTGAGCCTGTTCACCGATCTGTCTGAAACCGTTGCCTCTCAGTCTATTATCCGTGAGAAGAATCAGGATGTAGACCCGCCCGCACTGAAACTTACGATCGAAGAACTCGATCTGTCTGTCCGTAGCTTCAACTGCCTGAAGCGTGCCAACATCAACACTGTTCGTGATCTTATTGCTAAGACTCCCGAAGAAATGATGAAGGTCCGTAACATGGGCAAGAAGTCCCTGGACGAGGTTCAGAACAAGCTCGAAAAGATGGGCTTGTCCCTGGCCACTGAAGAGTCCGGCAATAACAACTAAGATTCTCGGAATCCCTTGACCTTTTAAGAAGGAGGAAATACGAATGTTTGGAACCCGTAAACTCGGCAGAACCAGCGATCAGCGCCGCGCTATGCTGCGTCAGCTGACCACCGACCTGCTGGAACACGGCAAGCTCGAGACTACCTTCTGCCGTGCAAAGGAAGTGCAGCCTGTTGTTGAGAAGATGATCACTCTCGGCAAGGAGGGCAACTTGGCAGCATATCGCCGCGCACTGTCCTACATCACTAAGGAAGATGTCGCTAACAAGCTGTTCAAGGAAATCGCTCCCAAGTACGCAGAGCGCAACGGCGGTTACACCCGCGTTGTCCGCATCGGCGTCCGCCGTGGCGATGCAGCTGAGATGGCTATCATCGAGCTGGTGTAATTTAATTACAATCAAGAAGAACTGTCGGTTCACCCCGACAGTTCTTTTTTTGCAAACAATTTGAAATCATCTTGCCTTTTTCTATTTTATCTGCTATTGTTAAGGGGAAAGGAGGGGAGAGTATGGACATTAAAATCGGAAAGTACCGCCATTTTAAGGGTAAGGAGTATGAGGTTATTGGCCTTGCCAGACATTCCGAGACTATGGAGTGGATGGTGGTTTATCGCGCCCTATATGGCGAGGGGGGACTTTGGGTGCGCCCTGCATCCATGTGGACGGAACAGGTGGAGTATGAGGGTGGTTTACAACCTCGTTTTGTCTTTATTTCTGAAACCTGAGAGGAAAATCACTATAGACTTTTTACCTAATATTTGATATACTTGAAAAAATTGAAGATAGACCTGTTTCGTTAATGGTTTTACACTGAAGTTTAGGGGCAAAGACATGACTTCGACCCTACAGTGGACATTACCATTCCTCGAGAGAGCGGCTCTACTTCGCAATAAACAAAAAGGAGAAACAAGTATGAAGAACATGAAGCGAGCTCTTGCACTACTTCTTGTCCTCTGCCTTCTGCTGTCCTGTGTGGCTTATGCTACTCCGGGCACCGAGGGGGAACAAGTAGTGGAAGAACTCAACAGTCTTGAGGGATCTGCCTTAGACAGAGGTGTTTTCAGCAAGGAATTCCGTGAAAGCAATCCCTACCGATACACTGCGGATCAAATCGTCCGCGCTATTGTGCTGTTGGAGGGCGCTCCCGAAGCTGATTTTGAGGGTACGGAAGAACAGCGTTCCGCCTATACCATTAAGCTGAAAAATGCCCAGCGGGGTGTTCGTAAGGCTATGACCGGTGTGAAGTATGAACTGCAGTATGAATTCACCACCCTGCTCAACGGTTTTAGCTGTGATGTAGCATACGGGGACTTGGAGAACATTGCAAAGATTCCGGGTGTTTCCGCAGTCCATATTGCAAATACCTATGCAGAGCCTGTGATGGAGAAGCCGGAAAACGCTTGCTCCAATGTCATGATGGGTAACAACGATCTCCACAAGAATGGATACAACGGCAAGGGTATCGTGGTAGCAGTTCTGGATACGGGTCTGCGTACTACCCATGAGGCGTTTAAGGTCTACAAGAATATGGCTCTGACCCAGACTTTGACCGCATCTTCTATCGGTAATGCATCTGTTTCCGGAAAGTATCTCAGTGCAAAAGTTCCCTTTGCCTATGACTATGCAGACAAGGACAACAATGTAGACGATAAGAACGGACATGGCACACATGTTTCCGGCACTGCTGTAGGCTATGCGGAAAGCTCCGACGGGGCAGTGATCCTGTCCGGCGGCGCTCCTGCGGCACAGCTGGTATCCATGAAGATCTTCAAGGATGAAGGTGGCGGCACCAGCTCCGACATTTACTTCTACGCTCTGGAAGATGCCTACCGTCTTGGTGTGGATGTTGTCAATATGTCCATCGGCGCCCAGAATGGCTTCACCTATGACTCCGAGCTGGAAACCGATGTGTTCGGCAACATCTACAAGCATATGGAAGAAGCCGGCATCGTCATGTGTGTTGCCGCCGGTAATGAGTACAGCATGGAAGAATTTTCTTCTGTAGGCTATATCGGCACGGAGTACACGGACTTTGGTAGCATTGCTTCTCCGGCGGCCTATGAAGGGAATATTTCCGTAGCTGCTGTGCAGAACTATGCCTATCCCGACTACTACATTCAGGTCAGCGAAAAGAATTTGCCCTTCAATGACGGCTGTGAGGACGGCACTCACGGTTGGGTACAGACCTTTGGTGGCAAGACCCTTGGGGTAGTGGTACTGAAGACTGCCGACGGCACAGATCTGGCATATGGCTATGAGTCCGATTATGCCTCTGTGTATGTGAAGGATAAAATCGTTGTGGTATCCCGCGGTGATCTTTCCTTCCAGGATAAGGTAGACTATGCCGCCAATGCAGGGGCAGCCGGACTGATCGTGTGCAACAATGTTGCAGGCAATCTGGGCATGGTTATTGATCCCTATCCCATCCCTGCCGTTGCCATGACAATAGATGCAAGAGAAATCTTCCTTGCTCTTTCTTCCGGAAGCTCTGTAACGGTTTCCAAAGAAAAGACCTTTATCGACAATCCCACAGGCTATGAGATGTGTGCTTTCTCCAACTGGGGTACATCTCCCATGTTGACCATTGACCCCACCATCACAGCTGTTGGTGGCATGGTCTATTCCGCAAGCATTGACGGAGACAATGTCTATGAGGTCATGAGCGGTACATCTATGGCCAGCCCCAATGCGGCAGGCTCTTTTGCCTGTATGCTTCAGTTCCTGAAGGAAAATGACGTAGCTACGGATACAAAGGGGAACCGCAGGGATTTGACTAAGGTGGAGCGATTGGACAGAGCGGTTGACCTTATGGCTTCTACCGGTATTCTCCTGCAGGATTCTCAGGACTATGTATATTCTGTCCGTAAGCAGGGCGCAGGTCTTGTGAATACAGTCAATGCCACCAATACCTTCATGGACGGCGCATATATTTCCAACCCCATTCAGGAGCTTGGTGACGATAAGAACAAGACCGGTGTCTATACCATGGAGCTGGAACTTGTAAACGAAGGCTACAACACTGTGACCTATGACAAGTTCAACACCTATATCCTTTATGATACCATTTCCCAGAAGGGTGATCACTATGCCCACAACCTGTACAGCGGTCTACTGTATCAGGGGCAGCAGGGGAATGCCACTGTGACCTATAAGGTTGACGGAAAGGCAGTGGACTCCATCACCCTCCAAGCCTCCCAGCGAAAGACAGTCACTGTGGAGATCGCCCTGGACAGTCAGGCTACGGGCTATTATGACAAGTTCTTCCCCAACGGTGCTTTCGTGGAGGGCTATGTGTCCTTCTCTCACACCGTGCCGGTGGAGTCCGAAAAAACTGCTCCGGAAACTCATGCAAGCTTCCTCGCCTACTATGGTGACTGGCTGCAGGCTCCCGCACTGGAGAGTCTGAACTCCTTCCACTATTTGCAGGCTCTTTATGCCCTGAACAATGAGACTCTGGAAAACGGCAAGACCTACGGAGAAAACGGCTAC
Source organism: Faecousia sp. (assembly GCA_045586205.1). Classification (GTDB taxonomy): domain Bacteria; phylum Bacillota; class Clostridia; order Oscillospirales; family Oscillospiraceae; genus JAZOXB01. The sequence goes on from JAZMZW010000203.1 coordinate 6,022, forward strand.
ACCGAATGGGATGTGCTTTTGGAGAAGTTCGGTCGTTTCTATACGGACATCAACTGGGTCTACACCGCCAATTCCAAGGGTGAGACTGTGAACTATTTGGGTGCAAATATTATGGACAAAGGGAACACTGCGTACAACAGTGCCTATCATGCCATTTCCACCCCTTCCACCAACGCTGATTACGCCTCCTCTATGGGCATGGTGGTAATCCCCAATCTTCTGCGTAATGTTCGCCACATTGTCATGAAGGTTACGGACAAGAAGACCGGCACGGTCTATTACACCGACGATACGGAATATCTGCCCAAGGATATGTATGATGAGGAAAATTCCCGTTGGAAGCCTCTGAGCAACTTCGAATGGAAGGGAACAAAGGCGGACGGCAAGACCTATGTTCCTTCCGGTACAGAGGTAACTGTGAGCTTTGACATTCAGCTTCCCTACGGAGTGGCAGAGAATATCTGGCACAGAAATGCATGGACCTTTGACATGACCGTAGACTATACCGCACCGATCATTGAGAGCGCCGTCTACGATGCCACCGCAAAGACCCTGACCATTTGTGCAAAGGATGAAACTTATTTGGCAGGCATCTATCTGTGCAGTACGGATTACAAGACCTTGTACGGACAGAAGACCCTTACCCCCACTCAAAAGGGCGAAAGCTTTGAGGTCGTCTTTGATGTGAGCAAGGTAGATGTCCAGACCCTCTATGCCGTGGCTGTGGACTATGCTACCAATGAGCGTGAACAGCAAGTGAAGCTGGATGCCAATGCCAAGCCCGCTGTGTTGACCCTGGTTACGGCAGAAGGCACACAGACCAAGAATGCCTATATGGGTGAAATCATCACCCTGCCCTCCGCCAACAGCTACAACAGCTATCAGTTCAGCGGTTGGGTTGCAAATCCTGTGAGCAACAGTAGCTCCAAGCCCTCTACGGTCTATGCCTCCGGCAGTAGTTATACCCTGAATGCTCAGAGCCAGACCCTTTACGCCCTCTATGGCAAAACAGACGGAACTCCCGCAGTGACCTATACCCGTGAGCAGACGGATAATTGGAGAGGGCAGTGGGCCATTGTCGGCTATCCCTTTGACTCCGGTACCGGTGGCGCAGGTGCATTCAAAGCGGATGAGCCTCTGGCGCTGGGAAAGGATCTGGAGACTGTGGATATTTCTACATTATCCGACGGACTGATCTATGAAGGAGCGAACAAGTTTGGCACGCAGGCGGAGGGGATCTCCTACACCCTTACCTATTATAGCAATTACAGCGCTTATGCCATTTGCAATGATCAAAGTGGAACATACTTGACAGCTTATGAAGGAGAGCTTCTGGCTCTGGATCAGATCTATCTTCAGGGTTTGTGGAAATTTACCAAGGGCAGTAACGGCTCTGTGATTTGCACCAATCACTCCGACAGCAATGCGATCCTCCTTTACAATGACTCCGCAGATCGCTTCCAAGTCTTTGACAAGACCGTGGCAGTCGTAAACGGCTATTACCCCACGGATTTCTATTTCCTGTATATGTACAGAAGAGCCGAGAATACCGTGAAGATCGAGTATTACACCACAGCCCTGACCCTTTGCCAAATTAACGGACATAGCTATGATGCGGTTACCATTGCTCCCGGCTGTGAAAGCATAGGCTATACCACCTATACCTGTACTGTTTGCGGTTACAGCTATATTTATGACCGTGTCCAGCCCACAGGTCACAGCTACGAGGCTGTGGTCACAGATCCTACCTGTACCACACAGGGCTATACTACCTATACCTGCACAAGCTGCGGTCACAGCTATGTGGGAGACGAGATCCAAATCCCCGGTCACAGCTATGATGCAGTGGTTACCGAGCCTACCTGCACCGTCGGCGGTTATACTACCTACACCTGCACCGTATGCGGTGACAGCTATGTGGGAGATCTCACGGAGAAGCTCGACCACAGCTATGAAGAAACTGTGAAAGAGCCCACCTGTACCAATTCCGGTGCTGTGATCTATACCTGCAGTGCTTGCGGTGACAGCTACACCAGCTCCATTATCCCCGCAACGGGACACAGCTATGTCTACACGGATTTAGGAGACAGCCATTACAGGAGCTGTCCCGACTGCGGTCGTAGCGCTACTGTGGCCCACAGCTATGAGGACGGCCTTTGCGTCTGCGGTAAGGTCTTGGTCGATCTCACTGTATACCACACATTGGATCTGGCAAGTGATATTTCCGTGAACTTTGCGGTCAATCGGGCAGATGTGGATGCACTGGCAACGGGAAGCTATCTGGTATGCTCCGTACCTGTGTATCAGGGTAATGTGCTTACAGGCACACAGAAGATCCGCGTTGAGTCGGAGCTTAGAAAGGATCTGTATTACTACACCCTTACAGGTCTGGATGCTACCATGATGAATGATACGGTAAGTGTGGAACTGTACGGAACAGTGAACGGGGCAAGCACCCTCCTGACCACGGATGAATACAGCGTTGCTACCTATGCCTATTCCCAGCTTGGGAAGAACACTGCTCCCGAAAGCCTCAAGGCTCTGTGTGCCAATCTCCTGCGTTACGGCGCAAAGGCACAGATCTTCAAGGAATACCGCACAGATGCTCTTGCAGATTATGCACTGACTGCACAACAGCAGGCATATTTGACCGAGCTGGAAGCTGTGACCTTCGGCAATGTGAAGACCGAAGCACAGGACTGTCCCAATGTCCGTGTGGCATGGGCAGGCAGAGGTCTGGATCTGCAGTCCAAGGTTGCGGTCAAGTTTATTGTGGATTGCTCCACTTATACGGGAGATGTGACCAAGCTGAGCCTCCGTATCAGCTATGTGGATATTACCGGGGAACGGCTGACCCTTACAGTGAAGGATCCCCAGGTATACATTGCAGAGAAGAATTACTATGCGTTCACCTTTGACGGTCTTCTGGCGGCAGAATTGAGAAGCGTTCTGTCTGCGGCTGTGTATATCGGCGGTGTACAGATCTCCAACACGGCGACCTACAGCCCCGATACCTACGGCAACGGCAAGAGCGGAGATCTGCTGACTCTGTGTCAGGCCCTCTTTGCCTACTCCGACTGCGCCAAGGCCTATTTCACCGCACAATAATCCCCTCCATAAGTCCCACCGCCTCCGAGCCAAAATCTCGGAGGCGGTAAATTTATAGATACAGGGAAAGAAAAAACATATCTCCCATGCTTTTTTAGTTGACCTTTCCCCAAAAATGTGGTAGAATACCAAAGGTATGAAAATAAAATACGGAGATGTACCCAAGTGGTTGAAGGGTCCGCTCTCGAAAAGCGGTAGGGGTGTCAAAGCCTGCGAGAGTTCGAATCTCTCCATCTCCGCCATACTTTGCCAGCAGTCGGTTTTCCCGGCTGCCGGCTTATTTTTTCATCCAAGACCAAGGACATTCAACATTGCATCAGCAGAATTCAGCTTTGAGCTATAATCCAGATGTGCATAGATATTGGCTGTCGTGGAAAAGTCACTGTGCCCAAGCCACTCTTGAATTTGTTTCATGGGAACACCGTTAGACAAAAGCAACGATGCACAACTATGCCGGAGATCATGGAACCTTATTTCTCTCATACCATTATCCTTTAGAAGTTTCTTGAAGCCCGCCGTTACATAGTTCGGTTTGATCAAGTCTCCTATTTCATTGACACATACATATCCTTGGTATGTTTTATTATAGCTCCGACCACACAGACGGCGGTTTCTTTCTTGCTCTTTCCGCAATTCCAAAAGTCGCTCTTTGACAAACGGGACCAGCGGCAATGTTCTCAAACTTGATTTTGTTTTGGTGGTGTCCGATGCGACAAGAAGCCGTTTTCCGTCCATAGCACAACTCGTAACTGTGTGTCTTATAGTAATGGTATTTTGAGTAAAGTCAACAGCATCCCATTTTAGTCCCAAAGCCTCACTGCGCCGCAAACCATAGAACGCTCCAAACAGGATCGGGAATTCAAGGCGAGTTCCTTTGGATACTTGAAGCAATTTTTTTTACCTCATCAGCATCGTAAAAGCTTCCCACAAACGTTTCTGCTTTTGGTCTTTCGATGCTGTCTGCGGGATTACTGGCAATCAGCTTCATTTTGACTGCAAACTTTAGTGCTTTATGGATGTTTGCATGGTAATGAATAACGGACGAAGCACTTACTCTTTTAAGCTCTTGGATATAGAATTCTTGAATATCCTTTGGCTCCAATGCTCCGATGTTATTTATGACTGAAATACTTTTGCTTTCTCAAAAGCTTTGACGAGCAAACATCCAAGAATCAATCCCGAAACACCTTGGATACCGTTTGCGGGAATATTTACAAGAGAAGGAGCGAAACCGTAAAGGAAGCCCTCAAACACAAAATAACCGAGAATCATAGCTACCTCTGCGACAAATCCACTACAGCCCCATGCCAACAATTTTTTGCCATGTTTCCTATGTAATACACGGAATCCGTAGAATGCAATGAGTGCCATACAGCCTTTGATCAAAAAGGTGGCGGGAGCATATACAAGGTATCCAGCAAAGAGATCTGCCAATGCAGATCCTAAGCCTGCCGCAAGGAACCCATATACAGGCGAGAGCATCCAGCCGGCAAGCAATACCACGCAATCACCGAGATTGATATAGCCCTTTAAGGGGGATGGGATCTTGATGATCATGGTGGCTACGCAGGTCAGCGCCGCCAGCATGGCCGCAACCACGATCCGTTGGGTTGTGTTCTGATTTTTCATTTCTTGTGGTCTCCTTTGCGATTTGGTTTTTGAGGATCTGCCCTTCATAACAAGGGTTTTTTCAGATTATACACCAATTCTGATGATATGGAAATTATCAGAACGATATAATTTTATATAATCAGATGGAACGCAAGGTCAAAATTTCTTTGAAATATGGGGGAGTTTGATATAATGTTTTTATAGCATGCGCTTCTATCAGACATAGGGTCAAAAAGCGTTTGCCACCCGCTGAACAGCGGAAAGGGATAATTTTCGAAAAATGATAGATTTTTTGCTTTTTTATAAGGATTTTCCTTTTCTCGGTCGTATTATAAGTGAAGGGGTCAGACGTGATCCTTTCGAAATAAGGAGGGAGATATATGGATAACGGTGCAAGTAGCTACCGCCGTTTCCTTGATGGTGATGAAAGTGCCTTCAGAGAGATTATGGAGGAATATCATCACGGCCTTGTATTCTTCATCCATGGATATGTACAGGATATTCACACCGCCGAGGACATTGCCATTGATGTCTTTTCCGATCTCATCGTACATAAACATCGGTACAATTTCAAAATAGCTCTGAAATCCTATCTATATATGCTGGGTAGAAGTCGCGCCTTGGATCACATCAAGCACAGGAAATGCCGTCCTATGGTAGAGCTTTCTCAAGCCGAGGCTTTGAAGGACGAAACCTCTGCTTTAGAAGAACTGATCTTTGCAGATGAACGGAAACGAAAGATCCATACGGCTATGGCACAGCTTCCGGAGGATATGCGGGTTCCCGTGCATTTGATCTATTTTGAAGATATGACATATGAAGAAGCCGCCAAGGTAATGAGGAAAAACAAGAAACAAATTGACAACCTTCTGTATCGTGCCAAGAAGGAATTGCGAACCCTTTTAGGAAAGGAGGGGGAAGCTTTACTATGAGAACCATGCAAGAATGTTATGAAGAAGCCCTTCGACGCAGTGAGGAAAGGATCAAAGAGCGTAAAAAGCAGAGAACCCACCTTCTCGTGGCTTGTATCCCTGTGGTACTCTGTTTGACGATCTTTGCAGGCTTCCTTTTGCCCGGTTTTGGTGTTACCACCGACAAGGCCGCACCGGAGGCAACTCTACCTCTCTATAATGCAGAATCTGCTATGGGAGATGGTGCAGTTATTCTTATGGACTCCGTTGAAGTAGTAGGAAACGGACTTTCCCATAAGTACACCTCCCCGGAGGATGTTCGGGAAATCATGGATTTCATAACTTCCATCGTAACTGCACCCCAAACAAATACTACCGCTGAAACATTCGATATTATCACCGACAGTTCTCTCACCGAAGATGCTCTCATTTTGCCGGGTGGAGACACCCTTGTTAATGGCTATCAAATCACCCTGCTCCACAGTAGCGGCACCACAGAAGAATACACTCTTTTAGGCCCTTCGCTCACCAATCATGCTACAGGAGAAGTATTTCTCCTAAACGAAGAAACCTACTTTGCTCTGAAGGACTTATTGGGAATCTATCTGTATTGAATTGCCTTTACCGTTTTTTGAAATGGAGGAAAACTCTATGAAGAAATGTATTTTCATCATTCTGGCACTTTCCTTGCTCCTAAGCATCACGGGATGCAAGTCGGTGTCATCCTTGTTCAAGGATCCCGACACCGCTCCTCTTTCGATGGTTCCTATAGAATCTCCTACAACCGAAGATGGGATCACAGTCCGCTTGGTGGATCTCGTCTGGCATGAAGAGGAGTACAGAACCACCTTAGAGGTAGAATGGATCAACAACACCCCTTATGAAGCAAATTACGGTTCCTCCTATGTGATCGAACGTCTTGAGGGCGATGAATGGGTCAGTTGTGCTATGAGGGACGATCTGGTATTCACAGCAATCGCCTATATTTTGCCGGGAGGTCAAACCCGCTCGGAAACTTACGATCTGACCCACTACTATGATGTTTCCTCCCCGGGAACATACCGTTTCCGTTCCGATTGCTATATATACGGTTCTCCCGACAGTTCCGTAGAGCAGGATGTCATCGCAGAATTTACCGTAGAAACAGATACTACCTCTATGGAGGCTTACTACAGCGGATCTCCCGTTCAGTATTGTGCTCAATATGTACGCACGGACGGATCTCCGGAAAAGGTGATTTTTCCCTGTGTGCGGATCATCCGCAGTATGGAGGATCTAAGGGACTATTATGACACTTGGAAAGACAGCTTCCATTTAGAAAGACGAGAAGCTATCTATGCCGATAGCACCATAGGTTTCTTAGATGTTTGCGACCAGTATGACGATGCTTTCTTTTCCGAAAACTATCTCCTCTTTGTCCTATTGGAAGAAGGCAGTGGCTCTATCCGCCATGAGGTACGCAGTGTTGAGCAAACCGCCGACGGAAAACTCAGTATTTCCATTGACCGTAAGGTCCCGGAAGTTGGAACCGACGATATGGCGCAGTGGCATATTATCTTTGAGTTTAGTCGTGAGTATTTGATCGAAAGCTCTTTGGACACCTTGCTCTTTATTGAAGGAACCCCCGCATATATGGATGATCAGGTTGTTGCTCCATCTGTAACGCCTCAATTCACCGAGCCACCTAAAGGAACCCTCTACACTCCCGATGGTGCGTTTTCCTTGCAAACCGGAGGGTATCACTGGAGTTATGCCGTGAGCGAGGATCTCCGCAGTGATTCTATCGCCGATCAGGCAAGCAGACCTCCCACCCCGGAACTACTTACTCCCGTTATCCTCAACAGTGCTTATGCTGAACAGGTCTATGCTCCCATTGGAGACGGCACTGCATCTGCACCTACAGGTGATATG
>JAZMZW010000204.1:0-26264 GCA_045586205.1 Faecousia sp.
TTTATCGTGCTTTCAGCACGATAATGAATTGCCCTGCCGGGCATGAATTGGCTATGCCATGATTTGCCTTACGGCACATTGTTTTTTGGCAATTCAAATCATGGAGCGTAGCGAGAAATCATGATGCCCCGCATCAATTCACGACACAAAGTGTCAAATCATCAGAGCGATAAACTGAAATTTTTGCGAAGCATATTTTCGGGACGGGAGACCTGTTGTCTACGGGGAGATGAAAATACCGGCCACCGACTTTTGAGGGTCGGTGGCCGGTGCTTTAGGGTTTAGCGGAATTTACTTTGGGGGAAAGTTTTTAGTTTGCAAAGAATGCCTTTGCACTGTCGGAGTAGGCGAAGAGGGCCTTGCACAGCTCCAGGAGGTTGCCGGTCTTGTTGTTGCCATAGGTATCGGCACTGTACTGGAGAGTGGGGGATACGGCGGTGGTGCCGTCATAGACGCGGACGGAAACCACTTCTCTCAGCTCGGATGCCAGCAGGCTGTCCAGAGTGAAGGAATACATGCCCTTGTCGGGGTTGTAAAGCTCTGCACCGGTGACTGCCACATACATAGCCTCGCCGTAAACATCCTTGTAGCTTACACGGAGGATCAGATCTTCCGGATTGCCCTTGTAGCCGTTGAGGGAGAAGATGAACTTCAGGCAGACCTTGGAGTCCAGAGACAGGGCTTTGCCGGACCAGGTGATGCTTGCATTGGGCATGTCGTTCAGGACTGTGTTGGTGTTACCGAAGGTCACGGAATCCAGATCCGTCAGGTAAGCACGCTGAGCGGCGGTGAGCTTCTCATCTGCAAGGGCGTTGGTACGGTAGTCCTTGAAGATCTGAGCCTTTGCACCGTAGCGCAGGAGGTTGGCACACAAAGCCTTCAGACTTGCGGAGGAGGTGGACTTGTTCAGCTGAGCGTAAGCGTAGGTGGCAACGCTGTAGCTGTCAACATTGGAGTAGTAGGGCTGTCCGTTCTTGGTGCCGTAGAGGACGGAGGAAATGGTGTCGTTCAGCTGTACGGCGGTGATGCCGGTCAGAGTGAAGTAGTAGTAATCCCCAACCTTTACGGGATCGATGCGGACGGTTTCGGTGCCCATGTAGATCAGGGAGTCATAGACTTCCATGGTGCTTTCCACATAGACGGTGTTCATGTCGAAGCCTGCCAGCAGGGACCTGGGAACGATGAGGTTCACAGAAATGTCGCTTGCCAGATTCAGGCTGTGGTTCAGCTTCAGATTGGGATCGAGAACGGGGGTCTTGCTCTCGGTTTCGCCACAGACGCAGACACCGTTGACAAAGGTGTGGGGAGCGCCGATGCTGTAGAAGCAGTTTTCACAGGCCTCAATATGGAGCTCTTCATCCTCGGGGATGTAGATATAGCTGTGACCGCCGCCGCTTACATAGCTGTCCTTGAAGCTGTAACCACAGACCGTGCAGGTATGAGTGGTGTAGCCTTCGGTCTGGCAGGTGGGAGCGGTGACGCTGTCGGTGTACTTGTGACCCAGAGCGGGAACAGTGTTCTGAGGAACAAGAACTTCCTGACAGACGGAGCAGTGAGAGCCTTCGGTCAGGCCGGTTTTGTCACAGGTGGGAGCTACTGCCTTGTCAGTTACGGGAACATGCTCTGTGCCTGCCACAGCTTCTGTTCTGGTGGCGGAGCAGGTGGTGCAGGTGTAGGTCTTGACGCCGTCGGTGCCACAGGTGGGAGCGGTGGTAATGCTACCGTTGTCCCAGGTGTGGGAGGCATTGGGAGCACTGCAGGGATCGCCGAGGTAAATATAGTCGATGCTGTAGGTGCCGGTGTACAGATTGCTGTGCCATTCGGCAAAGTCGATACGGACATACTTCAGGGACTGTCCCACACGGTCTGCAGGGAGGGCGGTGGAAACGATCACATAGCCGTCGCCGTCATCTGTGTATTCAGTGGTGGTGACGAAGCTCAGTCCGCCGGTCCAGTAGGCCTCGCCGGAGGCAAAGCCCAGATAGAAGCCGTAGCGCAGGCCCAGAGCATTGATCTCATTCAGGTTGACCTTGGAACGGATCTTGATGATCTGACCGGGCTGTACAATGTGATCCAGAGTGTTGGCGGTATCCAGACTGCTCATACCAACATAGGGGTCAAGGTCTGTAATCTCGCCGTTCATGTAGCCACTGCCCTTGCCGGAGAAGGAAACAGATGCGCTGTGGGTATCTGTCCAGCGGAAGCGGGTAACTTCACGACTGCCTTCCTTGAAGTCCAGCAGGGTGTTGTGGGAACTGCTCATGGGAGCGGGGCTGTTGCTCAGAGGTCCGAAGTAGATGTAGTCCACGCTGAAGTTGCCGGTGAAGGACTTGCTTTCCTGCCATTCCATGAAGTCCACACGGACATACTGGAGAGTCTTCTGGGCATGATCCTTCAGGGGCATGGTCACGATGACAAAGCCGTCATCATCCACTTTGGTCTCATTGGTACTGATGCTATAGAAGCCGCCTTCCTTCCAGTATTCCGCACCGGAGGCGAAGCCCAGATATACAGCATAACGAGCGGAGCTTGCATCCACACCGTCCAGATCCAGCTTCACACGGAGCTGAACCACATCGTTCTTGCCGATGGTGTATGCCAGACGCTTGACAATGTTGTTATGATCCATGTCGATGTAGGGGTCTTGTCCGTTGACGGTGCCGTTGAGGAAGCCGTTGCCGTTGGTATCGATAGACAGGGAGCCTACACTGGACAGCCATCTGTAGTCTACCTCGGGGCTGCCGGGTCTGAAGTCCAGAAGCTTGCCGGGGTTGGGAGCGCCACAGAAGACGCACTTGCCGTTGACGAAGCTGTGAGCCTCAACGGAGTTGTTTACTGCCTCACTGCAGGTGCAGGAGATGGTGTGAGTGCCGTCACCGTTATTGGTGTAGAAATCGTGAGAGGGGGGGAGCTCAGTGGTCAGGCTGTAATCACAGCCGCCGGTGAGAGTGTGAGCGTTGCGGTCGATCTTACCGCTGATGGGGTTGATGCCGCCGACACAGATCTCGGTAGTCTGACCGCCTGCGGTGCAGCCGGGATCGGTGCGGTTGATCTCTTCAATAATGCACTGCTGTCCGATGATCTCGGTCTTGCAGGCGTAGCAGAATGCGTAGTGTGTGCCGTCTTCTTCATGCCAGGACTCCAGATCCAAATGGGTCTCACCGCAGGTGGCGGAAGCTGCCTTTGCAGGACTGCATACCGCAAAGCCACAAAGGATACCGAAGATCAGCATCATGGCACAGATGCTACGAAGCAGTTTCATTGCTTTCATGCTTGTCTCCTTTCTTACGCACATCCCAAATTAGAAGGGAAGGGTGACATATCTGTTGTAAAGTTCCAATGTGGTGCTGGTTTTGTAGCCGAGGTAGTTATAGTCACTGACAAGGTCTGCAGTGTACCATTCGCTACCGCACAGGACCTCTGCCCAAACGTGACCGGTGGTCAAACCGCTGGAGAATCGGCAGTATCCGTGGACATATCTGCCGGGAACGCCCAGAGAACGGGCGCAGGCGATCATCAGGTGAGCGCAGTCACAGCAGTTACCGCTACGGTAGTTCCATGTGTTAAGAGCGCCCTGCTGAGTGTCGTAGTAATAATCGTATGCCAGATTATCATTCAGATAATTCATGAGGTTGTACATAGCACTGTAGGTGCTGGTAGCGGCACCGCCGTAGTTCATACCGGTCTTTGCAACGGATATAATGGTAGCGTTGTTGGACTGGCAGTTGGAGGTGGGCTGGAGATAGTTGCCGTAGGCAGAGTAGTCATTGCCGAAGGTTGCACTGCCCTCTACATAGGTGCCGTTGGTCTTGGACCAAAGCTCAACGGAAATGCCGGAGGGCATTTCGCCGTTGTCACCGAAGTGGCACAGGAGACGGGCAAACATGTAGATCAGGGTGTGGTAGTGCATCTGACCCAGAGAGGAATTGGAATAGTTGGGGGTCTGACCGTTTGCCTCACAGAAATTCACCAGACGGGTAGCGATGTCGATGTATTCCGTAGCAAGGATCTGACCGGATGCAAGGGTTTCGGTGGGATTGGAGGGCTCAGCCAGACTAATGAACTTCAGAGTGCCGGTGGTGATACCGTTGGAGATATTCACAATGGCCTGACCTGCAAGATAACAATACTGAGCCATGGACATGGTAGTACCGCCGTAATTCAGGGTGGAGGGAAGCTTTTTGTTGGCTTCTACATAATTCTTGACCTCATAGGAGCAGAGAATGATGTTGGTATACCAGTCGGAAATGATCTCGGGAGTTTGAACAGGGGGCTGAGCGACCACTCTTGCGCCGAAGTCCGTGGGCAGGAAGCTGACGGAGTCGGGGAGAGCGCCTGTGGTGTTGTAGGACTTCAGTGCGGCGGCAAAGGCCTGTGCAATGGAGTACAGACATACACGACCGTTGTAGGCATTTGCGCCATCCTCGGGACGGCTGAAGCTGTTACGCATTTTGCCTGTGGTATCGCCGTAAATGCTGATGCGGTTTGCCAGATCCAGGAGCATGTTCTTGCTCATGGTGCCGATGTTTGCACCTGCGGCATAGCCGGTGTCCAGGATCACAGACTTTACAGACAGGGACTTGGTGGAAGCACTGCCTTCTTCAATGGACAGGAGAGCCTGTGCTGCTACAAGCACATAGTCCTCAACAGCCAAAGTCAGAGACCCTACGGTGAGTGTGGGAGCAAGAATGTTGTAATACACTCCCTTGTCATCCACAGATGCGGCCTTGACCGCTGTCTGCAGGGTAGACTCAACAGTCGCGGCAGAGGATGCCAGCTGGCTGATGGTCAGACTTTTGTTTCCGCCTGTTGCACCTACGCCCACACTGAGGGACGACAGCAGCATACACACTGCCAGCAACAGGACCGAAACACGAACGGTACATTTCATAAAAACGCCTCCTTCAAAAATATAAGGTGTTTTGATTGTAACAAATAACCAAAGAGAATGCAAGAAAAAATTTACATTTATGCAAAAAACACAGACGGCAACCACTTGTTTTTGGCAAAACGACAAAAATGCACCGTTCATGGACCTGAAATAGTGCCGATGTTCGCTGCAAATTGCATAATTTTAAATTGTTAATTGTCAATTTCGCAAAGTTCCCGACAGAATTCCAAGCTGCAGATTTTCTCCATGTCCACAAGCCGTCCGTCTGTCAGAAGGACGGTCTTTGTAATGGGGTCTATCCGATGGACGGTGGCGGTAAATTCCTCATACAGCCCTCCATCCTTCCGTAGATCCGGCACAAAGATGTGGAAACGCACCAAGGGGAATTCCTGTAAGCGTTCGTGGATCTGCTGAAGCTTGCGGTTCAGCTCTTCCTTGGCATCCTCAGCAAGGACGGTCTGCTCCTGGGTCAGACGACTGCTTTCCGCAATGGCCTCCTCGTAGCCCACCAGGGCAGAAAAGGGAGCAAACTGCGCCCCTCGATCCACCATAGACATCCTCGGATGCTTCAAAGACGTAGGGTGTGGAAGATCAATAATATCATCATACTTTCCCGACATAAGCTTGCTCCTTTCTTGATTTTGAATACGATTGCCTTGCATTTGGTACAGATTTGTTTACGGGACAGGGCTTGTCCTATGGGATCTTTCGATACGCATAAGTCTCCGTATGTCGCACAATCCAACCGTAGGGCAAGCCGGTCTCGCTGCGGCTCGGTCAGAGCCGCGACCGGAATCGCCGCAGCGATTTGTCGCGAAGCGACTGAGGGATTGTTACTGCAGTGGGATTTCGCCGAAGGTTTTCTATCATATGTAGGATTTTACCGCACAATCCCTCCGGCTTTGCCACCTCCCTTTACACAAGGGAGGCTCTAAATCGGAAATCCCTACCTTTGAAAACCGAATTTTGTCCTGTCGTAACCATCTGGAAAGGGAGACCCGTCCCCTACGGTATCATACGCCAAACAGCTTACTTGTAGGGACATCCCTACAGCAGGATCGGAAGGCTGTTCCATAAATCAATTTGCCGATTCGGTAATTTTCAATTCGGAATCTTTGTCCATTTCCCTGCCTTCGGTGCGGGGAAGAGGGGATGAGACCGGAAACGGTGTTTGCTTGGCTGAGAGCTTTCCCTATGCCTTGTGTCCGCCGATTTGCTCATGGCGATCCTTTGCGGTAGCTCCTTCTTCAAAGTTCATGCCCTTGAGGATGGCATTTTTGCCGAATTTTTGACGGATGTGGAGAATGGCCTTTTGTCTGCGCTTTTCCCGTTCCAGTTCCTCGGGAGCAGGACAGGGGCTTTTGGGATCGGTGGCAAAGAGACTCAGCTGTTCAAACTGTTCTTGTGCGCCCATGCTCTCCGGGCGAACTACCGCGTTCAGGGTGATCCGTCGCACCAGAAGACAGGGATCTGTGATCCGTTCATACAGCTCCATGACCTTGCCCATGATCACCCCTGTGGCTGAACACCATGTGGGCAGATGGACTGTGCCGTGACCGTGGGTGGGGATCTTCCGTCCGTAGTGATCCAAGGTCACAGAGCCTTGATACAGACCGTCCTTCAGGCTCTCCCGATCATAGCCGATGGTCAGGGTAATCAGCTCCGTTTCCAAGCCCTTTTCCACCAGATCCATAGACAGGGAGTCTGCCATTTCCCGTACCACAAGGGCGGCTTTTTCATAGGTATAGGGATGGTGCAATACCTGCCCGGAGGAGAGGGAATTACTGCTTGGCTTATAGGCCTTGATATCTGCAATGGTGCAGGGCTCCCAGCCCCAGGCATGGTCAATGAGGAGTTCTGCATTGACCCCCAACAGGCGGTAGAGAAGCTCTTCGTTGTGATGCTGATCCTCCCTGCCAATGGAGCAACGGGCAATGTCTCCCATAGTATAGATCCGATGGGTGGCAAGCCGATCCGCCGTACCCCGTCCCACTCGCCAGAAATCCGTCAGGGGCTTGTGATCCCACAGAAGCTCCCGATAGCGGTGTTCGTTCAGCTCTGCAATGCGGACACCGAAAATATCCGGCTCCATTTTCTTTGCTACAATGTCCATGGCAATTTTGGCAAGGTATAAATTGGTGCCGATACCGGCAGTGGCGGTGATGCCTGTGGTATCCAGTACATCATGGATCAGCCGTCGGGTGAAACCCATGGCAGAGTAGTCATAGGCATGGAGATAGGCTGTGGCATCAATAAAGACCTCGTCAATGGAATAGACATGGATATCCTCCGGGGCAACATATTTCAGATAGATCTGAAAAATTTTGGTACTGCATTCCAGATAGTGCGCCATTCTGGGAGGCACTACATGGAGGTCGATCTCCAGGGATGGATCTGCCGCCAATTCCCGTGTGTCGCAGGACTTCCCACGGAACTTCCTGCCGGGGGCTTGTCCTCTGCGGATGGCATTTTTCTGCCGGAGGATCTCATTGACTTCAAAGAGTCTGGGGCGACCGGGGACACCGAAGGTCTTCAGGGCAGGGGTCACGGCAAGGCAGATGGTCTTGTCCGTACGGGAAGCATCTGCCACCACCAGATTGGTGGTCAGGGGATCCCAGCCACGGGATACGCATTCCTGAGATGCGTAAAAGGATTTCAAATCAATGGCAACATAGACCCGTTCTCCGTTCATGCTCCGACTCCTTTCTTGTAATCGCACAAATGTTCTTGATTATAGTATAGCACAGAACAGGGAAAATGTAAAGCAAAAAGTTCTTGTGTTTTTTTCCGGTCATGGTAAAATAATTCTTGAAATATAAGGAATTTATGGGAAGGAAATCACAGAGTTTTTGTAAAAATTACCTTCCTATAGATCTGTAATCATAAAGGAGGATTTGACTATGAAGCTATGGAAACGGGGACTTGCCCTCTGCCTGTGTCTGGCGGTGCTTCTGCCCATGCTCCCTGCCACGGCCATCATCCCTGTCAGGGGAGCGACGGAGGACAGACCGTCCAAAAGGGCAGTGTCTGTAAGCAGTATTTCCGTCCCGGCTTATTCCGGCGGTACATCTTCAAGCTGGATGACCTATGACGGGGGTCTGGGCATGGCTCTGGGAGATACAGGGGCGGAGTCCAAAATGCGGATCGTTACCGGCACGACTTCTTCTCAGTACAGCACCTACCGGGACTTGCTGAAATCCAAGGGCTACACGGTACTGTATTCCAAGAGCGTCCCTGCCAAGACCGACGGAACAAACAACCGCCACTATAAGTTCCTGTCTCCCGACGGGACTTATGTGATCTACACCTACTGGACTCCTGCAACCAAGCAGGTGCGTATTATCGTGGATACCCATGTGGACACCTTGCGGAAGTTCAGCTACACAAGCCCCGACCGCATGAAGGGTGGCGATGGACGGACAGAGGTATATATGTACTCCCTGACGGCCTCCACCGACGGTTTCAAAAACACCAGCGACTACGCCACGGAGAATCGCAGTAATTCCGGCTCTATGTTTATTATCAAAATGGCGGACAACAGCCTCTTTGTAGTAGACGGCGGTACCACCTACCAGATGAGTGACCGTGCCTGTGAGCAGATGTATGACTTTATGCGGAGCATCACCGGTGTGCCGGAGGATGAGAAGATCATCATTAACACTTGGTTTATCAGCCACCTGCACTTTGACCACTGTGCCGGCTTCCCACGCTTCCTCCACAAGTACAACACGGAGTTTGAGCTTCTGAACGTCATGTACAACTTCGATATTGAGGGGGCTTCTCAGAAGTATATCCGCCGTGTGGCAAGATTGTACCCCAATGCCAAGTATTACAAACAGCATACGGGAGAGAGCTTTGATATCTGCGGTGTACAGTTTGATGTGCTTTACACTGTGGAGGATCGTTATAAGCCCAACAGCAGTAACAAGCTGATCCTCAATGACTCTGCCTGTCTGGGAAGCTACACGGAGGAAAACAACGGGTCCACCGTTCTGCGTATGACCTTTGACGGAAAGGAAATGCTCCTGACCGGTGACCTTGAAAAAGCAGATGCCGTCCTTATGGCCATGTACCCCGAGGCGGATCTGAAGGCGGATCTTTTGCAGATCCCGCACCATGCTTTTGACAATCACACCACCTTGGTCAAGACCGTTGCTCCTACCATCTCCTTCCTCAATCAGGCAGAATCTGCCATCCGCAACCGTGAGGATATATACGACAACAACGAAGCATGGAAGCCCTATGCAGGAACGATCTACTACTGCGGAGAAAAGACCGTAGGCTATGCCGCCGATGCAGGGATCTTCTACAACAAGGTCTTTGACACTGTGGATTACATTGCCTGGTCTGCCCGTACCTATGAGATGGAGGAGGAAAATGCCTATACCTCCGACCCGGTGGCAGATCCCGAGGCCTACTACCGCTACACCAGAGTTACCACCCTGACAGAGGAAGAAAATACCTATGCCATCGTAGATGACAAGCTGGATCAGCCCCTGACCTATGATGCAGTCACAGGGACGGCGGGCAGTGCAGTCCCTGCCTTCCACAGTAGCAATGACGAATTTTATTTCGCAGACTCCCAGAGAAGGGGCGTCAACTGGCTTATGAGTCATACGGTCACCGGCAGTCTGGATGTACAGGCCACAAGCGGTACCACCTATTCCGGCACGGTGCCTATGTACAAGGGTACAGGAGACTACTGGGGCAGTCCCACCAAGGGGCGTTATCTGGCGGTAGCCAACGGAGATACCTATGCTTCCACAGGTATGTTTGAATCCTGGACAGCCTTCACCAACATGATGGAAACTGCCACCAAGCCTCTGCTCATTGACCTGCTTTCCGGTGGCTATTTTCTGATCTACCGCTACGGCTACACCAGTGGCAAATATTATCCCGTGTACCGCGACGGCAACAACTCCACAGGCTGGGGCGCAGGGAAGCTGGATAAGTCCGTAGTCACGGGAAACCTTGCCTATTTCCGCCACCGCATTTATGAATATCAAGAAACGCCCGACACCATGCTTCTGAGCTGGACGGGACACAAGGATTACTATGTGAACACAGGGACTCCCCAGAAGGATATCATCGGTCTCCTCAGTGCGGATCTCCGTGTGACCTACAGCTTTGAGAATTTTGAAGGTACGGGAGAGATCTTCTACGACGGCTGGGAGGGGAAGAAGGCAGGCACTTACTGGTTGGAATTCCCTAACGGTTACAAAAGTGCCACTCCCGGTACTTATGCCGTGGAGATCAAGTACAAGAACGCCTCCGGCACAGTCTTGGAGCTGGGTGGCTTCCATCTCCATGTGAAAGATCCCGAAAATGACCCGGACTCCAAGTCCCTGTTCTTTGATTTCAACGATGATGAAGAAGCAAGACTGAGGTACAAGAATCAGCCTCAGTACAACGAGATCAACTTCGACGGGGCTTCCCGTTGGTATTTCATTGAGTACCATAATATCAACAAGGTCAACGATCCCACCACAGGCTATGTGGACACCAAGGCAGGGATCATGCAGATCTATTCCAAGACCAATGACGATGCCCGCCGTAATCTCTCCGTCCGCACCTATTCTGAGGGCAACACCCCCTTGAATTACAATGCCAAGGATGCAGAGATCATCCGGCTCCGCTTCAAGACGGATAATTTGAAGGCTTGGGATGAAGCAGAGCCGTATTTCCGTCTGTTCTATTATTACAACAACGGCACAGAGAATGTGTATGTAGGGGAACGCTATGGCTATATGGGCACGGATTACGTTTCCGACGGGGAATACATCACCATGACTCTGGAGCTGTTCACGGAGGAAGAGATCCCCAACCTGACTTGCAGTAATGCTCCCACACAGCACTTCAGCAAATGTACCTCTGTAACGGGCCTCCGTCCTGCCTTCATGAATCTTGTACCCATTGATCCCTCTCAGCCCAGCTCTGTGACTGTGGACTATCTCTATATCGGCCCTAAGGCAGATGCTCCGGAAGCCGAGGAGGAGAACTACCTGTTCTTTGACTTCACGGACACAGAGGAAGACCGTATCCGTTACGATCACGAGAGATACAACTACACGAACTTTGACCGTGCGGCAAATCCCTTCTGGGCAACGTCCGAAACCAATTCGGAGGTTCAGGTCTACAACGAACGGGAACTGGACAACAAGGCAGGTGTCCTGAAGGTAGCTGTGGCGGAAACCAATGCCGCAGGCACCAACAACTCCAATCTTGGCCCTTGGGTGGCGACTACAGGCATCCCCGGTGTCTTTGTGGAGCGAGCCAACAAGACCTTCCACGGCTTGGGCTATGAGCCTCAGGCGGGGGACTATGTGCAGGTTCGTTTCCTTCTCACCGAGGGAGTGGTCAGAGCAGGGGAGGACATTCCCACAGATGTTGTTCTGATTTATGACCGCACCACCGACGGCACAGTTGCCCGAGGAACTTATGATATTATTCCCACCTATGAATTTAAAACAGGGGAATACCTGACCGTGAATTTTGAACTGACGGAGGAATTTACCTCTGCGGATTGTATCAGCACTCTCGGCTTCCGCTTCCGTGGGATCAAGTCCCGGACCAAGGGCTCGGGACAGCTGATCATCGACTACATTTATGTGGGACAGCAGGGGACGGTAGCCCCCAAGGGTAAGACTGTGACCTTCTGCAACGAGGACGGAGCTGTGCTGACGGAGCAGCGGGCTACGGTGGGCAGTGAGGTAGTTTATACCGGCACTGTGCCGACCAAGGCTTTTGATGAAGACTTCCATTATACCTTCTCTGCTTGGGTTGATGAGGAAGGAAAGCCTGCGGATCTGAGGAATGTGACCGAGGATCTGTGGGTCTACGCCACATACAGCGCACAGGTACACGACTTGGAAGAAGAAATTTTGACTCACCCCGACTGCAGTCACGTGGGACAGAAGAAGCTTCGATGTGCCTGTGGGTACAGCAAGACCGAGAACCTGCCTATGGAGGAACACAGCGGGGAAGTGATCGAGGCCATTGCACCTACCTGTACGGAAGCAGGTGCAACACAGGGAGAGAAATGCATCCTCTGCGGTGCGATCCTTGTTGCGCCCACACAGATCCCTGCTACGGGACACAGTCCTGTGAGCATTCCCGCAGTTCCCGCAAGCTGTCTGTCCACGGGTATGAGCGAGGGTAGCTCCTGCGCCACCTGCGGTGAGATCCTCATACAGCCCGAAGTGACGCCCTTGGGAGATCATACTCCTGTTACAGTGGAGGGCAAGGCTGCCACCTGTACCTCCTCCGGTCTGTCCGATGGTCTGGCTTGCGGTTTGTGCGGAGAAGTTCTTCGGGCACAGCAGATCCTTCCCAGACCGGGACATGATCCGGAATATACGGATATGGGAGACAGCCACAGCAGTACCTGCCGCCGTTGCGGGAAATATAGTACGGAAGAGCACAAGTATACCGACGGCCTGTGCATCTGCGGAGCTCGGGAGTCTTTGCCTCCCGTAGAGGATCAGAGCCTGCGTCTGGGACACAGCTTGAATCTGGCAAGTGATATTACCCTGAATTATGCCCTTTCCGCAGAGCTTCTGAAGGGCTTTGATATGGACACGGTGTATCTCCGTGTGCAGATCCCGGAATATGAGGGAGATACCCTTCTGGGTCTGGAGGAAACAGAGATTTGCCCGGAGCTTCGGGGAAGCTATTATACCTTCGTGCTGGAGGGCATCTCTGCGGTGCAGATGAATGATGTTCTTCAAGCCACCCTGTATGGCAAAAAGGAGGGGCAGACCTATTCCTCTCCCACGGATCTGTACAGCATCGGACAGTATGCTTATTCCCAGCTTAGCAAGTCCGCGAGCTCCCTCAGCCTGAAATGTCTATGTGCCGAGCTTCTGCGCTACGGCGCAAAGGCACAGATCTTCAAGGAATATCGCACCGCAGACCTTGTGGATGAAGCCATGACAGAGGAGCAAAAAGCCCTCCTCAGAGATATGGAGGGGATCAGCTTCGGCAATACCAATACCACCGCCGGAGATTTGGCAGAGCCTGCAATTACATGGGTAGGCAAGTCCTTGAGTCTGGAGAGTAAGGTGACGGTGAAGTTCATCTTCTCCACGGCTGACTACAGCGGAAAGCTTGAGGATCTGGAACTGCGTATCCGCTATGAGGATATGAGCGGTGAGACCCTGACAGTGAAGCTGAAGGGGGCGGAGGAATTCAATCCCCAAGGGAAGCAGTATGCCTTCTCCTTTGACGGCCTTCTGGCGGCTGAGCTTCGCACCGTCCTTTCCGCACAGATCTATGCAGGGGACAAGGCAGTCTCCCAAACCCTCCTGTACAGTGCCGATACCTACGGCAACAACAAGAGCGGTACGTTGCTGATCCTGTGTAAAGCCCTCTTTGCCTACAGCGACTGTGCCAAGGAATACTTTTCTCATTAACAAACCCACAGCCGGCATGATACAGTAACAGCAGAAATTCAAAAAAGGAGTGTTTTGTATGAATAAAGAATGGGATCTCAGCCCTCTGTATACAAGCTTTGATGACCCCCAATACGGGAAGGATCTGGAAGCTATTAAGCTTGCGGTAGAGGAGCTTCGGAAGCTTCCTCAACTGCAGGAGACCATGGAGCCTGTAGCATATTTGCACCTTGCTTTGGAGCTGGAGGAAAAGGTCACGGAGCTTGGAGAGCGTATGGCAAGCTATGCCGCCCTCCGCAGTGCCACCAACACTCAGGATGCAGAGGCTGTCAGTGCCCTGGCAAATCTTCAGAAGATCTTCAGTGACTGCTCCGCCGCACAGGCCAGTGTCCAGAGCTATCTGGGCAAGCTGGAGGATCTGGACAGCATCCTTGCCGCCGATCCCTATTTGGAGAAGCACAGCTTCCTGCTGAAAAGCCGTAAGGAGGATGCAAAGTACACCTTGGACGACAAGGTAGAAGAGGCTCTGGCAAAAATGGATCTGTCCGGCGGTACGGGCTGGGCAAATCTGCAGGAATATCTTACCTCCACCGTCACTGCGGATTACCGTGGAGAACAGGTGAATCTCAGCACTGTCCGCAACCTTGCTTACGACAAAGATCCTCAGGTGCGTAAGGATGCCTATGATGCGGAGGTAGCTTGCTACGACAAAATCAAGGACGGCGTTTGCTTCGCCCTGAACAACCTGAAAATGCAGGTCAACACCGAGTGCGATCTCCGCAAGGGTGGCTCTCCTCTGGAAATGACCCTCCGTCAGAGTCGTATGGAAAAGCGGACTCTGGATGCCATGATCAGCGCCATTGAGGAATATCTCCCCGTCTTCTGGAAGTACCTGAAGGCAAAGGCAAAGGCTCTGGGTTACGAAGGTGGCCTGAAGTGGTGGGATCTCTTCGCTCCCATGGGCGAAAACACCGCCACCTACACTGTGGAGGAAGCTAAGGATTACCTGATTTCCCACTTTGAGGGCTTTGCTCCCGATATGGCAGAGATGATCCGCCGGGCCTTTGACGAGGCTTGGATCGACTTCTATCCCAAGAAGGGTAAGAGAGGCGGCGCCTTCTGCTCCAATCTGGGCTTTATCAAGCAGAGCCGTGTGCTGACAAACTTTGATGGCGCCTTCGGTGATATCATCACTCTGGCTCACGAGCTGGGACATGCCTACCACGGACAGCAGATCGAGGATCACAGCGCCCTGAATCAAAGCTACTCCATGCCTGTGGCAGAGACCGCTTCTACCTTCAACGAGACGGTCATTATGAATGCCGCTCTGCAGGAGACCGACGATCCCATTGTCAAGATGGGTCTGTTGGAAAGCCAGTTGCAGGACACCACCCAGATCATGTGCGACATTATGTCCCGTTATTGGTTCGAGACCTCCGTCTTCGAAAAGGGCAGGGAGGGCTTCCTCTTCCCGGACGAGCTGTGCAAGCTTATGCATGAGGCTCAGCTCCGTGGCTACGGCGACGGTGTAGATCCCGAGACTCTCCATCCCTATATGTGGGTCTGCAAGGGACATTACTATTCCAGCGGTCTGTCCTTCTATAACTTCCCCTATGCCTTCGGCGGTCTCTTTGCCGCAGGCCTGTATGCAAGATACCTGAAGGAAGGGGAGACATTCCTGCCCAAGTATCGTGCCCTCCTCCATGCCACCACAGTCAGCAGTGTAGAAGATGTGGCAAAGATGGCAGACATCGATCTGGGCAATGTAGACTTCTGGCGCAGCAGTCTGGAGATATTCAAGGAACGTGTGGAAGAATTCCTCCGTCTGGTACAGCAGTAAATCCCGGTTCCACAGATAAACGGAATGGTTACAAGAGAGCTGCCTCATTTTTTGAGGCAGCTCTGTTTTTGGTGCGCCCGGCGGATTTGGAGGAAGAAAAGTTAGGCTTCCGAACAGTTCTGTATGCTATGGTTCGCGATTGGAATGGGTAGGGAAGTGTATCGTTACAGGGGAATAAAAACAAAAAGAATATCATTTGTTACGGAGTGTGATTTTAGGGGTAATACGTATTGACAAATGCAGAAAGGATGGTTACAATGAAACTAAGTTGTACCTGCTTGTGGATGCAATTTCAATACAAGGGGAATCTGTGTACAGTTTGCTCCGATTGGGAGATTGAAATGACAGACCGTGTCTTGGTACGAACTATTTTAAGTTTGAAAGAGGAGGATTTGACTGTGAAACGACTGAAAAAGCGATTGTTCCTGTCCCTTTGCACGGTGCTACTTCTGTCTCTGCTCAGCATGCCGAGTTTTGCGGCTTTGGTAGGGGATGTGACCTATGAAGTAGTAGGTGGCTGTTTGTACTTTGATCCGGATACAGGTACCATCAAGGATTGCGATGAGACTGTTACCGTTGCGGATATTCCTTCCGAGATCAACGGTGTAGCCGTAACCGCTATTGGCAACAAGGCATTCGAATACTGCCGGCGACTGACCGCTGTGTCCATACCGGATAGTGTGACCGCTATTGGAAGCGATGCGTTTTATTACTGCGAGGCAATGACAGGTATTAGCCTTGGACAGGGGCTTACCACCATCGGTGAAGATGCCTTTATGTACAGCGGTCTTATAACATTGGAACTGCCCGACAGCTTGCATACCATCGGAGCGAGAGCATTTTACTCCGCCTATGATCTGGAAACTGTGACTATGGGCAAGAATGTTGCGGTGATCGAGGAGGAAGGCTTTTTCCAGTGCCAATCACTGAGCAGTATTCGTATTCCTGCCACCGTGACCTCCATTGGTTCCGATGCATTCAGTGGTTGCTCAAGTCTTCGGGAAATACGGGTAGACGCAGGCAATAAGTATTATTCCTCTGACGAAAAAGGCGTTTTGTATAATAAAGATAAGACAAGCCTCATGTACTGTCCCACGACCACAAGTGGGAAATTTACCGTCCCCGACAGTGTGAATACTGTTGAGAGACACGCATTTAGAGGCTGTAATAATATAACCGAGCTGATCATTCCCCAAAGTGTGACTACAATTGGGGAGGAGGCGATTACTTATTGCAGTAAGCTAAAGAGTATAACCATTCCCAACAGCGTGACGGCCATTGCTGACGGAGGATTCAGAAGTAATATCAATTTGTTGAGTGTGGTGATTCCCGACAGTGTGCTTACGATCGGAAAGTCTGCATTCGCGGATACAGGCTTGAATAAAGTGACTGTTCCGGACAGTGTGCAGTCCTTGGGGAACGGTGTGTTTATGCAATGCGATAATCTGGCGAGTGTGATCCTTGGGGACGGTATCAAGGAAATGGGCAACGATGTGTTCGCTTATTGTGAGATATTGACCAATGTGGTTCTGCCCAACGAGCTGAGCGCTATAGGGAGTGGCGTATTCAGGCAATGCACACAACTGGCAAAGATAACTATACCCGACGGTGTGACTTCTATCGGAAAATATGCCTTCGTCCAATGTGCAAAACTGGCGACGGTAGTGATTCCCCAGAGTGTCACAAGTATTGAGGCAAATGCATTTTATAAGTGTACCGGTCTGAAAAAGGTGTATTATATCGGTACGGAAGAACAGTGGAATCAGATCCAAGTTCAGGAGGGAAATGAACCTCTGCAGGCTGCGACGGTTCATTTTTCGGATACATCCGCCTTGTTTTACCCCCTAGAGGGTGGGATTCTGTATTTTGATCCGAATACAGGAACGATCACAGATTGCGACGAGAGTGTGACTGTGGCAAATCTGCCCGAGTCCATTCAAGGAATTCCGGTTACCGGGATCGGAAGCAAGGCTTTTTACAATTGCAGAAAACTGAGAAGTGTGACGGTTCCCGCAAGTGTGACCCAAATCGGAGCATCGGTCTTTGAGAATTGCTATAGTTTGACAGAAGTGTCCATTCCCCGAGGGGTGACTACCATTGGCAGCAGTGCATTTTATGGCTGTTCCGCCTTGGAAACTATAACCCTTCCGGAAGCCTTGGTTTCCATCAAGGGAAGTGCATTCTATAACTGTGACAGCCTCACAAGCGTTAGCTTACCCGAAGGGGTGACTACCGTCGGTTCGAGAGCTTTTTATGATTGCGACGCCTTGAAAAATGTCAGCATTCCCGCAACTGTGACTGCCATTGAGTATGATGCTTTTGGTACTTGCAGTAGTTTGGAAGGTATATGGGTTGCGGAAGAAAATGCAACATATTCCAGTGATGCGAGAGGCGTTCTGTTCAACAAGGATAAAACAATTCTGATCCTGAGTGGTGGCGGCATAAAGGGAAGCTATTCCATTCCCGAGAGTGTGAACTCTATCTACAAATACGCATTCTATTTTTGCGAGAGTCTGGAAAGCTTGACGATCCATACCGACTTGAAGAGCATCGGGAACTATGCCTTCTATGCCTGCGATAAACTGACAGAAGTATATTACATGGGATCAGCGGAGCAGTGGGCAAGTGTGGAGATTTCTCAGAAGAACGATCCTTTGCAGAAGGCCACAGTACACTTCGGCGTGATCGATGACGGCATCTATCCCATGCCGGGTGGAAATTTGTATTTTGATCCGGAAACAGGTACGATCACAGACTGCGATACCACGGTTAGCGTAGCAAATATTCCCGCTGAGATCTACGGCGTTCCTGTAAAAGCAATTGGCGAAAATGCATTTGTTTCCTGCAACAAACTGACAAGCGTGACCATTCCTGCCGGTGTGGAGCTGATAGGTGACAGAACATTCCGTTCCTGCGCAGTGCTGGAAAAAATTACAGTGGCAGAAGAAAATCAACATTATTCCTCCGATGACAGGGGCGTGTTGTTCAACAAGGATCAAACGGTTCTTATGCAGTGCGGAGGGGGAATACGGGGTGACTATATTGTTCCGGACACAGTAATTACCATCAATGAGTACGCATTTTTTAACTGTGATTATCTTACAAGTGTGGTTGTTGCGGACAGTGTAACGGCCATTGGTGCCCATACATTCAGAGGATGCTCTAAATTGAAAAATGTAACCATCGGAGATGGTGCAATGGTCATCGAAGAGGAGGCCTTTGCCGATTGCTATGGGTTAGAGACGGTTAGCATCGGGAGCAATGTAAAGGCAATTGGAGAAAAAGCTTTCTACGATTGCGCTTCTTTGAAGTCGATTCTCATCCCTGACAGCGTACAAACCATAGGACTCTTTGCCTTTACTTTGTGTAGAGATTTGACAAGGGTGACCCTTGGAGATGGGGTAGTTCAAATTGGTGCAGAGGCATTTTCCTTCTGTGAAAACCTGTCAGAGCTTAGCATTGGAAACAGTGTAACAACCATTGGGAATGCTGCCTTTGCTTTTTGTTCATCGTTGAAAAATGTGACAATTCCCGAACGGGTTTCCGACATAGGGGAAAAGGCTTTCGTAGGCTGTGTGTCACTGGAAGGCATATGGGTCGAGGAAGGAAACGAAACGTATTCCTCCGATGAAAACGGTATCCTTTTTAACAAAGACAAAACGATCCTTTTGCAATGTGGCGGCACGATCCGTGGCAGCTATTCCGTGCCTCGGGGAGTTACGACCATTGGTCCGGGCGCACTTTCTTATTGTCATTATCTGACGAAGGTGACGCTTCCTGCGGGTGTGACGACCATTGGCGAATATGCCTTCTTCGATAGCGACAGATTGACGGAAATAGAGATCCCGGAGGGAGTCACCTCCATTGGTGGATCTGCCTTCTCCAATTGCGGAGTCCTTCGTGAGGTACACATTCCGGCTACCGTGATTGCTTTGGGGGACAGTGTATTCTCCTCTTGCTCCAAGCTGGAGGGCATATGGGTTCACGAAGATAATGCCTACTACTCCAGCGATGAACATGGAGTTCTGTTTAATAAGGACAAGACAAAGCTCTTCCATTACGGTGGTGGAATGAGTGAAACATATTCCATCCCGGACAGTGTAACTACCATTGGGATGGAGGCCTTCATAAATTGTGTAAATCTGGTAAATTTAAGCATGGGTTCTTCTGTGCGTACCATTGAGAAGCAAGCATTCTATTGCTGTGCGAAATTGCGGACTTTGATCGTTCCCAAGAGCTTGACAGAGATCCACGAATATGCACTTTCAATTTGTAACGCGATCTCCGAAGTTTTCTACTTGGGTACAAAGGAAGACTTTGACAAGATCCAAACATCGAATTACGGTGAATTGCCCGGCAGTAAGGTGCGCTATGAGGATTCCTGCTACCTGACAGAAGACGGAGTACTGTTATTTGATCGGGAAACGGGTGTTATTACGGGCTGTAACAAATCCATAACATCTATAAATATTCCCGATCAGATTTGGGGCGTCAAGGTGAGAGAAATAGCTGACGGAGCCTTTGCTTCCTGCAGTAAATTGACAAGCGTGACGATCCCCGACAGCGTGCATACCATTGGCGAGTCTGCTTTCTCCTCCTGCACTGCACTGGAAGAAATCAATTTCGGAAAGGGCGTAATGTTTATCGGTGATTCTGCCTTTGCATATTGCAGATCTCTGAAGGCTGTGATCATACCCGACTGCGTGAGAGAAATCGGAGAAAATACATTCAGACAATGCTATGAGTTGCTCAGTATCGTGATCCCTATGAGCGTGATGGAAATTAAGGAATCTGCGTTCTATGAGTGTTATGAGCTCAAAGTCCATTATGAAGGGGACGAGGATCAGTGGGAAAGGATCCCCTATGTGAACGAATATGTCCCCTATGCAAGGATCTATTTCAATGGGGTGATTTTCCCTGCGGAGAATGGCAATCTGTATTTTGATCCTTATACCGGAGCGATCACAGACGCAGATCGGTTCGTAACTTCTGTGGACATTCCGGAAGAAATCAACGGTGTCCCGGTGATTTCCATCAATGACTATGCTTTTAGCAAATGCGAAGAACTGGAAAGTGTGACACTTCCGAGCGGCGTTCAGTATCTGGGAGTGGGTGCATTTGAAGATTGCGAAGCTTTGACTACCATAAGGCTTCCGGACAGCCTCGTATCCGTTAGTTCAGATGCATTCTATTTCTTCAGCGAGAAGCCCCGACATATCTACTATTCCGGTACAAGGGAGCAGTGGATGAACAGCGAAGCTTGGATGCTGGAAGATTACGTGGATTATGCAAATTTCTATATGAGTGATTATGCTGTCTGCTCTGTGGGGTGGGGCAAGCTGCATTTCGATGCTCTTACACAGACGGTTCTTTCGTGCCGAACAGACGATTACAGCGTTGTGATCCCGGAAAAAATCAATGGGATCCCCGTATGCACCATTGCGAACAACGCATTTGAAGGATGCGAATATCTGGAAAGTGTTGTAATCCCCAAGACTGTGACAAGCATCTGCATGGGCGCATTTGAGTGGTGTGAGAGTTTGCGAACCGTATACTACGGCGGTACCGAGGAGCAATGGAATGCAATTACCGTGGAAGAGTATAACTTCCCTCTGAGCGGTGCGACTGTTCAATTCAATTACTGCGCCCATGAGGCACTGGAGTTGCGGGATGAAATCCCTGCCAGTTGTTCCATAGAAGGAAGAGAAGAACACTATGTTTGCTTAAACTGCGGTGTTTATCTGTCCACTGATGGAAACTATAACATTCTTACGGAAGGCGGGGTTACGATACGGGCGACCGGACATTCCGAGGTGTATGTCAATAGATTGGTGTTCTGCGAAGGTGCGGGAAATACAGCCTATGGTTGTGCAATATGTTACAACATACAGATCATAAACTATATTCCCCCACGGGGACACGACTATGATGAGGGAACGATCACCACTGCTGCCGGCTGTACGGAACCGGGTGAGTGTACCTATACCTGCCTCGGATGTAAAAAGACCAAATCGGAAGTGATCCCTGCTGTAGGCCATGAGTACAGTTGCTACAACAATCAAGGAAGCGATCACAGCGTAAGCTGTACCAATTGCGGAGATAGCTATACGGAACCTCATGACTTTACTTCCGACCTGTGTCCCTGCGGAGCCCGGAAGGAGATCCCTGTGGTGGAGAATATTCGGATCTACCATTCCTTGAATCTTGCCAGCGATATTTCCATCAGCTATATGGTGCTTCCGGAGGTCCTTGCGGAGTATGACAGCTATTGGATGGAATGCGTCCTGCCTATTTACGAAGGGAACAAGCTTGTGGGTAACAGAAGGGTCGTTTTACAGCCCGAACAGCGGGATGTATTGATCTACTTTGTCCTCGAGGGCTTGGATGCTTTGGAGATGAACGATGAAGTGGAGGCACAACTGCATTTGACCAAGGGCCGGGAAAGCTTTGTTACACCTGTGGATCTGTACAGTGTTGCCACCTATGCCTATGCACAGCTCAACGGTACAGGCAGAACGGAGTCCTTGAAGTCTGTATGTGCAAATCTTCTGCGCTATGGGTCTGCGGCCCAGCTTTTCAAGAGCTACCGTACGGATGCTCTTGCAGACGGAGCCATGACAGAGGAGCACAGAAGCTATTTGTCAGATCTCGAAAGTGTGACATTCGGAAACAACCGCAGAAATTCCGAAGATCTTACGGATCCCACGGTGAGCTTTACAGGTCTGACACTCCTTCTGGACAGTAAGATCACCGTCAGATATGTGATCGATACTTCGGCCTATACCGGAGCTTTGGAGGATCTGAATCTGCGGATCACCTACAAGGACATTGACGGAGTGGAGCAGAGTGTGATCCTTAGAGATCCGGTAGAGTTTGCCGTACAGCAACAGCTATATGCCTTCGATTTCGATGGGCTTCTTGCGGCGGAATTGCGCACTGTACTCAGTGCCGCGGTTTATAGCGGAGATCAGCGTGTTTCCGAAACAATGGAGTACAGCGTGGATACCTACGGGAACAACAAGACCGGTACACTTCTGTCATTGGTACGGTCTATGGTCGCATATTCCGACAGCGCAAAGCTGTTCTTCCTCGGCTGAGACAAACAGTTATAAAAATGAAATAAAAAAACGGAACCGGGATGGCAAGGATCTGCCATCTCGGTTTCCCGCATATATGAGCAAACACAGGAAACGGATATCCGTGAGTGTGTAGAGGAACAGAAAGTATTGCTATGCGAAGACCGCACATAAATTACAGATGGATTGAAAAACTTAAATATTCTTCTTGCAATTCTTTTAGGAAATGATATAATAACACTTGTATGTTTCTTAAAAGAGAGGAGAGTGAAAACAATGCTTTTCGGCAAACATGTGAATCGATATTATTGGAAGTATTTTCCCCGGCTGCTACTGGGAATACTGGCTCTGATTTTTATTGACTCCACCCAGCTGAAGATCCCGGAGCTGTATCGTATGGTCATTAACGGACTGAATACCGGCAAGATAGAGTTGTGGGGACAGCTTGTGGAGTTCAACATGGACTTCCTGTTGGAGGAGATCTGTGTACCCATGCTGATCATCATCGGAATCATGCTCGTAGGACGCTTCCTGTGGAGGATCTGCTTCTTCGGTGCCGGCATCAATGTGGAAACGGATCTGCGCAGTCGGATGTTCGACCGTTGTAAGGACCTGTCTCCCCAGTATTACCAGACCAACAAGGTGGGAAACCTTATGTCCCTGTTCACCAATGATCTGGAAACCATTCAGGAGTGCTTCGGCTGGGGCATTATGATGTTTAGCGATGCAGTCTTTTTGGGGACAATGTCCATCATTAAAATGATGCGTATGAATCGCGGACTGGCCCTGCTGTCCTTGATCCCTATGACTCTGCTCCTGATTGTCAGCACCGCCATTGGTAAGTATATGATGAAAAAGTGGGAGCTTCGACAGGAACGTTTTTCCGATCTTTCGGATTTTGCACAGGAGAATTTCTCCGGCATTGCCGTGATCAAGGCCTTTGTGAAGGAAGGCAAGGAGTTGTTCTTCTTCAAAAAGCTCAATCGGGACAATGAGGAAGCCAATGTGACCTTTACCCGTGCCTCCACTCTCATGCGTGTGTGCGTCATGCTTTTTGTGGAGTCTGTGGTCTGCGTGATCCTTGGCTACGGCGGATATCTGGTGTACAAGGATGTATTTACCGCAGGTGAGTTGGTGGAATATTTGGGCTATTTTGAGCTGACCATCTGGCCTATTATGGCAGTATCGGAGCTCATCGATATGGTATCCAGAGGACAGGGCTCTTTGAAGCGTGTTTCCGAGCTTCTGGATGCTCCCGTGGATGTGTTTGATGGGCCCGAGGTAGAGAATGTAACTGCTTTGGAGGGAAATATCGAATTCCGCAATCTGTCCTTCCGCTATCCCGGAGAAGGACCTGAGGTTCTCAAGAATATCTCCGTTACCATTCAGGCAGGGGAGAATGTGGGCATCATCGGCCGTACCGGTGCAGGCAAGACCACCTTGGTGGATCTGATCCTGCGTACTTATAATGTGCCCGACGGAAGTGTTTTCCTGGATGGGCGGGACATTAACCGCATTCCCATTTATACCGTCCGTGAAAATGCGGCCTATGTACCTCAGGACAATTTCCTCTTCAGTGATACTATCGAGAATAACATTGCCTTTGCCGCCGATGAGCATGACCTGCAGGGCGTGGAGCAAGCTGCCCGTCTGGCAGATGTGCATGATAACATTATGGGCTTCACACAGGGCTATGGCACAGTTCTGGGCGAACGGGGCGTGACCGTATCCGGCGGTCAGAAACAGCGCATTTCCATCGCCCGTGCTCTGTGGAAGAATGCGCCGATTTTGATCCTTGATGACTCCGTTTCCGCAGTGGATGTGAAGACGGAAAAGGTGATCTTGGAAAACCTCCGTTCCCTGCGGAAAGGGAAGACCACAATCCTGATCGCCCACCGTATCAGCACCGTGGAGAATATGGACAAGATCCTGTTCATGGATGACGGCGTACTGGTGGATTACGGAACTCATGAGGAACTTTATGGCCGCTGTGATGCTTACCGCCGTATGGTAGAGATCCAGCGACTGGATGATGCAAAGGAGGATGCCTAATGTACGAATTTTATCCTTTGATCATCGTTCTTTCTGTGATATTGGGAGCGGCCCTGGCATGTATCATTGCCTACCGTTCCATTAAGGATAGCAAGAAGGACATCGGCTTTGAGCGGAATATGAAGGATAGCGAAATCGCCAAGCGCCTTCTGCTCTATGCCAAGCCCTATTGGAAACGCTTTGCCCTTGTGCTGATCCTCATGACCTTCTCTATTTCCTACGACATCCTTGCCCCCACCATGGTGGGGGAGATCGAGGAGCTGGTCAAGGGGGACTTCCAACTTACGGAGCTGTGGAGACGGCTGATCCTCTACGGTAGCATTCTGCTGGTCTCTCTGGTATCCACCTATGCACAGTCCTTGATCCTGCAAAAAACCGGACAGCGGATCGTTTCCGAGCTTCGTCAGGAGCTCTTTGTCCACATTGAGAGCCTCTCTCATGGTCAGCTTAACGAGATCCCCACAGGCAAGCTGGTGACCCGTGTGACCAACGATACCGCCGCCATTTCTATGATGTTCACCAACATCGTGGTGAATATGGTGAAGAATTGCTTCGTAGTGGTTGGCATTCTCATAGCTATGCTTTGTGTCAACTACGCCCTTGCGCTCATGCTTTTGTGCTTTGCGCCTTTTATTGCTCTGTTTACCTTTGTGTTCCGCCGTTTTTCCAGAAAGGCTCACCGCAAGGTCAAGGACAGTACCACGGATATCAACACCTTCCTTTCAGAGAACCTTTCCGGTATGAAGGTCATTCAGATCTTCCGCAGAGAGGCCTTCAAGCAGAGAGAATTTGAGGACAAGAACAGCAAGCTGAAAAAGGCACGTTACGACCAGATCCTTGTTTTCGGCATTTTCCGTCCCATGGTGTATCTGCTGTATTTGTCCACCATTTTGTGTCTGTTTTATCTCAGCGCAAGGGGATATATTCGGGATACTACTTTCTTGGGACAGGTCATTACCGGCGGTACCGTGGTGACCTTCTATATGTACATTACCAAATTCTATGATCCCATTCAGAGTTTGGCAGAACAGTTTAACCGCTTGCAGGGCGCTTTCGCCTCTGCGGAAAAGATCTTCGCCATTATGGACATTCCTCCTCAGGTCACCGATGCAGAGGATGCCATAGAGCCGGAGCGTATTGAGGGCAATATTGAGTTCCGCAATGTCTGGTTTGCCTATGTTCCCGGAGAATGGGTGTTGCAGGATGTTTCCTTTACCATCAAGGCGAAGGAGACTGTGGCCTTTGTAGGCTCTACAGGCAGTGGCAAGACCACTATTTTGTCCCTGATTTGTCGCAACTATGACATTCAGCAGGGACAGATCCTCATTGACGGCATGGATATCCGCAAGATCAAGCTGTCTGCCCTGCGGAAGCATTTCGGGCAGATGTTGCAGGATGTGTTCCTGTTCTCCGGCACCATCCGCAGTAACATTCTCCTGCGAGAAGAGGGGATCTCCGATGAGGAGGTCAAAAAGGCCTGTGAATATGTCAATGCAAACCATTTCATTGACCGCCTTCCCAAGGGGCTGGATGAGGAAGTGCGGGAGAGAGGAAATAACTTCTCCGCAGGACAGCGACAGCTTCTGTCCTTTGCCCGAACGGTGGTACACAAGCCCTCCGTTATGATTCTGGATGAGGCCACAGCCAACATCGACACGGAAACCGAGCTTTTGATCCAGGACTCCCTTTCCAAAATGCGGAATATCGGCACCATGCTGGTGGTAGCACACCGCCTGTCCACCATTCAGCATGCGGATAGTATTATCGTTATGTCACACGGCAAGATCGTGGAACAGGGCAATCATGCCTCCCTCTTGGAGCAAAAGGGTCGTTACTACCGCCTGTATCAGCTCCAGTTCGACCGCAACCGCCTCCTGAAAGGCGAATAAAAAACACCAAACAGGGCACCTCCCATACATCGGGAAGTGCCCTGTTTTCAGTGCGCCCGGCGGGCGCATGTTCTAACGGGTGCAAGTCCCGAATCCGCCCGGTAGCGGGAAGGATATAGCTTAAGG
>JAZMZW010000205.1:0-23924 GCA_045586205.1 Faecousia sp.
ACCTTTCCGATATGGAGGCTGTGACCTTCGGCAACACCAACAAGGTGCTGAACGATCTGCCCAATGCCCCCATCACTTGGGCAGGTAAGGGACTGGATCTGGACAGCAAGGTCTGCCTGAAGTTCATCTTCAACCCCGCAAGCTTCAGCGGAAACCTGGCAGATCTGACCCTGAAGGTCAGCTACAAGGATGTATACGGAGAGGAAATGAATCTGACACTCACCGATCCGCAGGATTACACCGGCGCCGGCATCCTCTATGCCTTTACACTGGACACTCTGCTGGCCTCGGAGCTGAGAGAGGTGGTATCCGTGCAGATCTACCACGGCGAGACTCCCGTCTCCCCCACCCTCCAATACAGTGCCGACACCTACGGCAACAACAAGAAGGACGCTCTCCTAGTCCTGTGCAAAGCCTTGATCGCCTACAGCGACAGCGCAAAGGCATACTTTACAGCATAAATCCGTAACATTTCCCCATACTTTAACCAATTTGCAAACTTTTTTAGTGAATTGCTGTAGAATGAATAGGAAAATTATGTTAGAATAAAAACATATTCAACGAAAGGCGGTATCCTATCATGTCTAAAAGTCACATTGGCTTGCGAATCTGTTCCTGGTTGCTGATTTTCTGCTTCCTGTGTCAGATGCTTCCTACCCGGTCAAACGCCGAAAGCCAAGACAAGCCCAACACCAAAGCCTCCGCCCCCGCTGCCACAGTCAGTGAGGTGGACGAACTCTTCACAGCCAGATCATGGGATCAGCATCCCCGTATTTTGGCAAACAGCGAGGATTTTAACCGAATCCGTAAGGATCTGGAAACAGACCCCTATTTACAGACCTGGTATGCCCGCATTTACCAGTACTGTGTTGCACAGCTTGCCGAGCCTGTCGTGGAGTACCAGATCCCCGACGGTGTCCGACTTTTGGGTGTGTCCAGACTGGCAAGCTACCGCATTACCTGGATGGCCTTCCTGTATCAGATAAACGGCGAGCAACGCTTTGCTCAGCGTGCTGTGGAAGAACTGTTGCAGGTTTGTTCCTTCTCCGACTGGAATCCCAGTCATTATCTGGATGTGGCGCAGATGTGCTACGGCGTAGGTATCGGCTATGACTGGCTGTATCACTATATGTCCGATGCCCAGAGAAAGACCATAGCCAAAGCCCTGTACAATCTGGCAATTTCCCAGCAGCAGGATCAGACTAAGAGCACCTATCTCCGCACCAACAGCAACTGGAATCCCTGGTGTAATGCAGGTCTTTCAATTGCGGCCTGTGCCATTTACGAAAGCTATCCCTCCCAGTGTAGCTTTGTCCTGTCCAAGGCCGTGACCAATGTCCAGAATCATAATGCCACCCTGACCCCTGCAGGCTCTTATGCCGAAGGCCCGGGCTACTATCAGCTGGGTGCGGGCTTCATGGTCATTCTCATGGAAACCCTCCGTAGCGTTCTGGGTACGGACTTCGGCCTTTCCGACATGGAAGGCGTCAAGGAATCCGGTCAGTATCTCTTAGCCATGAACGGCTACAGCAACACCTTTAACTTCGGTGACGGAAACCATGCCCTCATGGACGGCGCTCTGCTCCACTGGTATGCCAACCGCTTCAATATGCCGGAGCTGTCCCTGTATCAGCGTTCCATGCAAAGCACCAGTGTCATGTATGACGAATATCTGGCAATGATCTGGTACTCCCCGGAACTGGTAGAGGGAAAATCCTCCGATGAGCGACAGCCGGATCACTTCCTCCTCAGCGATGAATACGAGAGTATCGCTTCTTTCCGCGGTTTCAGCGGAGATGCGGCGCAGATCTATACCGCCATCAAGTCCGGCATGAACAACAACAGCCATACGGACTTGGATGTAGGCGACTTTGTTCTGGAGGCTCTGGGAGAACGGTGGATCACAGAAATGGGATCGGACAATTACAACCTCCCGG
Organism: Faecousia sp.; assembly: GCA_045586205.1. Classification (GTDB taxonomy): domain Bacteria; phylum Bacillota; class Clostridia; order Oscillospirales; family Oscillospiraceae; genus JAZOXB01. The sequence goes on from JAZMZW010000205.1 coordinate 1,938, forward strand.
GATATTCCAGCCGATTGGCAGACAGCAAGCGCTGGACCTATTACCGCAAGCGAGCAGAGGGTCAGAACACTCTGGTTGTCAAGCCCGACACCTCCGGCGGACAGGCCTTTGATGCCAAGTGTCAGATCGTTTCCTACGAGAGCGCCTATGACGGTGGCTATGCCGTGGTAGATATGCTGGATGCCTATGATAACTACGGCGTGACCCAGAGCAAGCGAGCCCTTGCCCTCTTTGATAACAGAAGCCGAGTTCTCATTCGGGATGAGCTGAAGATCAAATCCTCTTCCACGGTCTATTGGTTTGCCCATACGGAAGCAGATATCTCCATTTCCGCCGACGGAAAGACTGCGGAACTGACCAAGAACGGGAAAAAGCTCCTTGCGCAGATCGCCGAGCCCTCCAACGCAACCTTTACCTCCATGACCGCCGATCCTCTCAGCTCCTCTCCTGCCTCCGTATCCGGAGAAAATTCCAGAGAGGGCTTCCGCAAGCTGGTCATTTGCCTGAAAAATGTGACAAATATCAACATTTCCGTGGTATTTACCCCTGTTCTGGAAGATGGAGCGCAAAACAAAGCCCTCCCTACTACCACCATTTCCAACTTGACATCTCTGCTCAATGCCTTTGAGCCGGGCACTACCCTGAAAACCAACACAGAAGGCATCTATGAGATCTATGATGCAGAAGACCTGCTGTGCTTTGCTTCCATGGTCAACAGCGGTACTACCTTCTACGGAAAACAGGTCAAGCTCATGAACGACATCGACCTGAAGGGGCGTACCTTTACCCCCATCGGAGGAAGCGGTACAAGCAACAGCTTCCGTGGCACTTTCGACGGCAACGGCCATGTGGTCAAAAACCTGTTCATTTACGAGCCGGGAGTAAGCTCTGTGGCTTTCTTCGGAAGAACCTCCGCCGCCACCATCAAAAACTTCGGTATCGAAAGCGGTACGATTTATTGCGGTGAGAAATCCGGCGGTTTGACAGGTCTGTCTACCGGCATTACCATTGAAAAATGCTTCAACAAAGCCAAGGTCATTTCTTCCGCAGGACAGTGCGGTGGCTTGGTGGGACAGATCGGTGGCGCAAACACCATTACGGATTCCTACAACTATGCCAATATCAGCTGTGGTGCAGGGATCGCAGGCGGTATTGTGGGTTATGCCGCCAGCGCTACCACCATGACACTGACCAACTGCTACCACATGGGCGAGCTTTCCGACACTTTGGGTCGTTGCGGTCTCATTGGTTTCTACAATACCACCGCAGAAAGCCTCCTTGTTACCAAGGTCACGGTGAATAACTGCTATGCAACCACAGTCATCAAGAGCAGTGCAGTGACCGATAACAGCGCTTTGGAAAGCTATTCCAACTGTGCCAAGCTGAGCGTGGCAGAAATGCCCGCCATGGCAGTGACTCTCGGCAGTAGCTTCATTTATGACTGCGAATATGAAAATACCAATGCCCCTGTTTTGACTTGGCAGTGTGATACCACCCTCCCCAAGGATCTGGTTATCGAAACTGCGGCACAGCTCCGTCTCTTTGCCTATAAGGTCAACACCGGCACGACCTACAGCGGAAAGACCGTGAAGTTAGGCAATAACATCGACTTAGATTCCGTTGAATGGATCCCCATTGGCGGTAATACTACCGCAAACGGAAGTAAGGGAAAGATCTTTAAAGGCAGTTTTGACGGACAGGGCTACAGTATCAGTAACCTTTCCGTAACCGCAAAGCGTTTTTATGTAGGCTTCTTCGGCTCTGTACAGGGTACAGTCCGAAATCTGGGTATCCGAAGCGGTCGAGTGATCGGTGAAAAGAAGGTTGCAGGTCTTGCAGGCTACTTCTCCGGCACTATGGAAAACTGCTACAACAGAGCCGCTATTACAGGCGGTAGCCACACCGGCGGTCTTATCGGCTCTCCCGATGCCATCACCATGACCAACTGCTACAATATGGGTACGGTAGAAGCTGATCTTGTTGGTGGCGGTCTTATGGGCTGGATGTCCGAAAGCTCCACAGGCTCTGTGATCCGCAACTGTTACAACGGTGGCAGTGTTTCCGGCTCTACCAAAGGCGCTCTTGCGGTGGATGCTTCTGGCACAAACATTCAATTTATCAACTGCCACGGCTTGACCGACATTCCCCTGATGAACAGCACCAACGGTTGCACTCTGACAGATTGCACCCGACTTTCCGCAAGCGATCTTAAGGCGTCCTACACCACTCTGGGAGAGGGCTTTGTCGCAGACAATTACTTCCCCACCAATGGGGGCTATCCCATCCTTCTACGGTCAGTCTATCCGGGAGAACCCCTTCCCACCTTGACTGCCAATGCAGATGGGATTTACGAGATCCATACCGCCCAAGAACTGCGAGCCCTTTCTTACATGGTCAATGTGGGAAAGAAGAGCTTCAGCAAAGAAACTGTCCTACTCTGTGCGGATATTGACCTTGCTCATGAGGAATTTGTTCCCATCGGTGGCAATATCGGTGTAGAGGGACAGACCAAGGCCACCTTCTCCGGCACTTTTGACGGCGGTGGACATCGGATCTACAACATGGACATTACCACAGGCAATCTCTATGTGGGTCTTTTCGGCTTCGCCTCCTCCGCAACCATCCAAAATGTAGGTGTAGAAAGCGGTACAATTATCGGCTCTGACAAGGTAGGCGCGATCTTAGGCTCAGGTCGGAATTATACCAAGATCCTCAATTGCTATAACCGTGCTACGGTTTCCTCCCGTACTGCCATTGGCGGTATCGTAGGTATGCTGGCTTCCTCCGGCTGTCTTGTGCAGAACTGCTATAATGCAGGTTTGGTTTCCGGCAACAATACCGTTGGCGGTATTGTTGGCTACTTCGCCAGTGATACAAAGGATGCCCTCATTGAAAACTGCTACAACCGCTCCGATGTGGCAGGTGGTATTGTAGGATCTGTCAACGCCGCAGTCACCACAGCCGAGATCCGCAACTGCTATACCCTTGATACAACAGCCCTCGCAGGCACTCCCGGAAGTCTGATCCTTACGGATTGCGCTCAGATCTCCCCCAAGGATATGAGGGGCAGCTCCGCGGCTCTGGGAGAAGGATATGCAGAGGACTACTTTGTACAGAACAAGCTGTTCCCCGTTCTGGCTTGGGAAAATGCAGGGCGAAAGACTACCTTAACCAAGGTGAACGGTGTCTATGAGATCCGCACCGCAGATGATCTCCGTCTGGTTTCCTATATGGTTCGTAACGGGGAAAACTTCAGTGGCGACACTCTGGAAATGAGAGCGGATATCGATCTGGAAGGGAAGGCATGGACGCCTATCGGCGGTGCCAATGAGACCTCCTCTTACCAGTTCCGCGGTACCTTTGACGGCAGAGGGTATCGGATTTATAACCTGAAATCCAATGAGTCTGACTATGGCTACGGTGGTCTCTTCGGATCTATCAACACCGGCACAATTAAGAATCTGGGTATTGAAAGCGGTATGATCGTAGGCAGTAAGCGTACAGCGGCCATCGCAGGATATGTAGGTGGCGGTAGTCTGATCTCTAACTGCTATAATAAGGCTACGGTGTATGCGCCTACCAATATCGGATCCTTTGTAGGCTATTTAACGGGCAAGAATATTCGTATTGAAAATTGTTATAATGTTGGCCTTATCAGCTCCAAGTCCTACGGCACGACTGTCGGAGGTCTCATAGGCGGTATCTCTAGCAGTACCACCGGTTTGCGTATCAAGAATTGCTACAGTATCGGTTATTTCTACGCCCTGATCGGCACCATGATGGGGAAGGAAGAAGCAGATTGCATCGTAGAGAACTGCTACGCCGTAGACGGTGTCAATCTGATCCGTCTGCAAGAAAAACTGCAATTCGTCAATTCCGGCATCATTGCCGCAGATCAGCTGAGAGCCTATGCTTCCGTCCTTGGCTCTGCATACGAAGAGGACAGCAAGGGGATCAACAATGGCTACCCCATTCTCACATGGGAAAGCGGATCTCTCTGCTACCACGACTACGGCACAGGTGTGGTGACCGCTCCCACCTGTACCGCAGATGGCTATACCACCTTTACCTGCATCCGTTGCGGTCACAGCTATGAGGATAATGTAGTCAAGGCAACGGGGCACAGCTACGAAAGCGGTGTTACCAAAGCACCTACCTTTACCGCCAAAGGCACTATGACCTATACCTGTAAGAATGATAAGAGCCATACTTATACCGAGGAGATCGATGTCCTCAGCAAATCCCTGTTCTTTGACTTCGACAACAGCAAGGAAGCACAGGAACGCTACAATAACTATGTGTACAACTTCCGGAACTTTGACACCCCCGAGGCATGGCGTGGCAGAACGCAGGGACTGAAGGACGGCAATTTGACTTTGGACACCGCTACAAGCTCTGTGACTGTCACCCCCGGCCGTACAGGCTTCAACTCCATTTATGCAGACTCTGTGAACTTCGATCTGAACTATGATCCCGATTATGCGGAATACTTCCAGATGCGCTTCAAGGTCACAGGTCTTGTCGGCACTAAGCCCAAAGCCTCCGTACACTTCTACTATTCCACAGACAATTCCTCCTATGTCACCGGAACGGCAGTTCCCTTTGATGTGAGCTATCTCAGCTCCGGGGAGTATATCGTCATTACGGGACAGCTTCAGGATGAGATCCGGCAGTTGGAGGAGGTCAACCGTGTGATCCTCCACCTTACGGGCTTTGCTGCGGAAGAGGATCTGGATGCAGTGCTGACCTTCGACTATGCTTTCGTCGGTCCTTACGAGGAATTGCCCATCAAGAACTCCCTGTTCTTTGACTTTACAGACAAGGAAGCCGACCGCATCCGCTACAACAGCAGAACCTACGGCTATACCAACTTTGATGATCTTTCCAAGCTGAACTGGTCTTACCCCACCTCCGGAGTCAGCGAGCTGATCGCAGACAGCAAAAACGACACTGTCACCATAAAGGCAAAGGGGACTTTCAACGCTTCCTCCTGGCCTGCGGTGTACATGGACACCTATTCCGCCACCAATAAGAATTCCTATCCCCTGCACTTTGTCCCCGGCGAGGCAGAATATTACCAGATCCGTTTCAAGATGAAGAACTTCCGCATTGGGGAAACCGAAACCACCAACGAGGATGGCTCTGTGACTACCTCTGTGGTGAACCCCTACCTGAAGCTCAGCTTCACAGAAGCGGGAACTACCTCCAGCGTAGGCGGAACAGCAGACTATAAGGGACACGCGGACTATATCAATTCCGATACTTGGTATACTGCAACCGTTCCTTTGAATTCTGCCTTCAAGAGTGCCAAGGAGATCACCCGTATCCGTTTCTATTTCGCAGGTATTGAGAGCATTTCCGAGACACAGACAGGCGAGATCACCGTTGACTACGCTTATATCGGAAAGCTGTCCGATCTGCCCACTCCCGCTTATACCGTGACCTTTGTAGACGGCAACGGCAAGACCCTTGCAACACAATTGGTAAACAAGGGAGAATCCGCAAGCTATACGGGAAAGACTCCCACCAAGGCTTCCGACGCTACCAACCACTATACCTTCAAGGGATGGGATAAGGCTCTGACCAACATCACCGCCGATACGATCATTACTGCAACCTTCAACGGGGAAGCCCACAGCTTTACTTACGCTTCCACAGATGCTACCAAGCACAAGGCAAGCTGTTCCTGCGGTTACAGCAAGTCCGAAGATCATAGCTATGAGTATAAGGCAAGCAAGAACCCCACCACCTCCGCAACCGGCACTCTCACGGGAACTTGCTCCGCTTGTAGCGCAACTACTACTGTGACCCTGCCCAAGCTGAATACCACGGACTACACCAAGACCACCACCAAAGCACCCACCTGTACCGCTACCGGCACAGACAAGTACACTTGGAAGACCACCACCTACGGCTCTTTCTTCTTCAATGTCACCACCAAGGCCAAGGGTCATACGGAGGTCATTGACAAAGCCGTTGCTCCCACCTGTACCGCAACAGGCTTGACGGAAGGTAAGCACTGCTCTGTCTGCAAGGCTGTTCTCTCCGCTCAGACTACCGTAGCGGCTTTGGGACACAGCTACGACAGCGGTACGGTTACTACCAAGCCCACCTTTACAGAGAAGGGCCTTCTGACCTACACCTGTGCAAATGATCAAAGTCATACCTACACCGAGGAGCTGGATCCTCTCAGCAAATCCCTGTTCTTTGACTTTGACAACAGCGAGCAGGCACAGGTGCGGTATAATAACTATGTGTACAACTTCCGGAACTTCGATACCCCCGAGGCATGGCGAGGCAGAACACAGGGTTTGAAGGACGGCAACCTGACCATGGACACTGCAACAAGCTCTGTAACCATTACCCCCGGCCGTACAGGCTTCAACTCCATTTATGCAGACTCTGTGAACTTCGATCTGAACTATGATCCCGACTATGCGGAATACTTCCAGCTACGCTTCAAGGTCACAGGTCTCATCGGTACCAAGCCCAAAGCCTCCGTACACTTCTACGATTCCACGGATAATTCCTCCTATGTTATTGCAACGGCAGTTCCCTTCGATGTGAGCTATCTCAGCTCCGGGGAGTATCTTGTGGTTACGGGACAGATCCAAGAGGAAATCAGACAGTTAGAGGAAGTCAACCGCGTGATCCTTCATATTACCGGCTTTGCTGCGGAAGAGGATCTGGATGCAGTCCTGACCTTCGACTATGGCTTTGTAGGGCCTTATGAGGAACTGCCCACCAAGGACTCTCTGTACTTTGATTTCAGCAATACCGAGGCAGACCGTCAGCGGTATGACAGCAGAACTTACGGCTATGTGCAGTTCGACAGCGAAAGCGAAAAGAATTGGTTCTGCTCCTCCTCTGTGGTCAGCGGTATCACCGTAGACAACACCGACGGCACAGCTACCCTGAAGGCAAAGGGCACTTTGGAAGAAACGACCTGGCCTGCGGTCTACATGGATACCGTCATGGGCTCTACCGGGAATAAGAGTCCTCTGCGCTACGATCCTTCTCAGGCAGAATATTACCAGATCCGTTTCAAGATGAAGAATTTCCGCATCGGCGATGAAATCATCGAAAATGAAGACGGCAGCACCACCGACCATGTTGTCAATCCCTATCTCAAGCTGTCCTTCTTCGCAGACGGATCTACCTCCGCAGTAGCCGGAACAAGCGACTTCAAGGGTCATACGGAGTACATCAACTCCGACACTTGGTTTGTTGCAACTGTTCCTCTGCGAGATACCTTTAAGAATGCCACAGAAATCAACCACCTGCGCATCTACTTCGGCGGTATTGAGAGCATTTCCGAAACTCAGGTAGGCGAAGTGACTGTGGATTATGTCTTCATCGGCAAGCTTGAGGATCTGCCCACTCCCGCTTATACCGTGACCTTTGTAGACGGCAACGGCAAGACCCTTGCAACACAATTGGTCAACAAGGGCGAAGCCGCTACCTATTCCGGCAAGACTCCCACCAAGACCTCCGATGACAGCTACCACTACAGCTTCAAGGGCTGGGATAAGGCTCTGACAGAAATTTCCGCCGACACCACCGTTACCGCAACCTATACCGCAACGGCTCACAGCTTTAGCTATGCTGCCAAGGACGCTACCAACCACACTGCAAGCTGTTCCTGCGGATACAGCAAGTCCGAGGCTCACAGCTACACGGAAGGCACTTGTCCTTGCGGTGCAGTTGAGGTCAAAGAGCCTGTTCTCGATCCTACTGTCAAGATCGGTCACAGCTTGAATCTGGCAAGTGATATTTCCATCAACTTCGGTGTTGCCAAGACCCTCCTTGCAGGCTTTGACATGAGTACCGTTTATATGGAAAGCACTGTTGAGGTCTATGAAGGCGAGGAGTACAAGGGCACGACTACCATCCGTATCGATCCCGTGGACAGTGGGTATTATTACTACTTCACTCTCACAGGCCTCACCGCTGTACAGATGAACGATACCATTACCTCTGTATTCTACGGCACCAAGGACGGACAGCCCTATTATTCCAATGCAGATGTGTACAAAATCAGCGACTATGCCTATTCTCAGATGAACAAGGCAAGCGCCCCCGACACTCTGAAGACCCTCTGTGCAGACCTTCTCCGCTACGGCGCAAAGGCACAGACCTTCAAGGGTTACCGTACCTCCGCCTTGGCAGATGGAGGTATGACCGATGCCCACAGAGCCTACCTTTCCGATATGGAGGCTGTGACCTTCGGCAACACCAACAAGGTGCTGAACGACCTTCCCAATGCGCCCATCACTTGGGTCGGCAAGGGCTTGGATCTGGACAGCAAGGTCTGCCTGAAATTCATCTTCAATCCCGCAGGCTTCAGTGGAGATTTGGCAGATCTGAGTCTGAAGGTCAGCTACAATGACCTGTACGGGCAAGCCATGGAGCTTACGCTCACAGAGCCTCAGGCCTACGGCACAGGCGGTGTGCTCTATGCCTTTACCTTGGACGCTCTGCTGGCCTCGGAGCTGAGAGAAGTGGTATCTGTCCAAATCTTCCACGGGGAAGCTCCCGTCTCCGCAACGCTCCAATACAGCGCCGACACCTACGGCAACAACAAGAAGGATGAGCTTCTGGAGCTGTGTAAGGCTCTGTTTGCCTACAGCGATTCTGCGAAGGCCTACTTTGCAAATTGAAAATTGAAAATTTCCCATAAGGGAGCAAGAGCCGATCACCGACCTTCAATAAGTCGGTGGTCGGTTCTTGCTTTTTCGGAGAGGATGAAAAAATTTTCTTTCTTTTGGAGGGGAACTGTGGTAGAATATGGGATATAGATCCCTTGAGACTCCTTTTGGGGTGAGGGAAAGAAAGGATGGATATGTCCATGAATCGACCTACGGGAAGACAGAGAAATGTGACCGGCCATGGAAAGCCTGTGGTTCGCAGAGGCTCCGGCTTAGGCGGCGGGCCTGTGGGCTCACCCCGTCCCGGACGCACCGGCGGAGGCAGTGGAAACAGAGGTAGCTCCGGTACCACTCGCAGTAGCGGTGGTGGCGGGCTTATGAAAATCATTATCATCGTGATTGCCCTGCTTCTGGGCGGTGGCGGTGCAGGTAGCTTCCTGCTGGGAGGCTCCGGGGACAGCTATACAGACCCCGGCTACAGTCAGCAGAGTCAGCAGAGCCAGACCAATATGTCCGGCAGTCTCCTGTCCATGCTTGGCGGTCTGGGCGGTGGCAGTGTGTCCACCGGTTGGGACAGCCAGAGCAACACAGGTAAGCTGGACAACTCCGTGGCAACAGGCTCCCGTGAAAAGTACACGGAGATCTTAGGCGGTGGGCAGGACGAGTTCACTGTTATGCTCTACCTCTGCGGTACGGATCTGGAATCCAAGAACAGTATGGCAACCATGGATCTGCAGGAAATGCTGGATGCCCAAATTTCCGATAAGATCAACCTCATCGTTTATACCGGCGGTTGCAAGCAGTGGCAGAATTCCGCCATCAGCAGTAAGACCAATCAGATCTGGCAGATCAAGAATGACGGCATGACCTGTCTGGAAAAGGATATGGGAAGCAAGTCCATGACAGATCCCGATACCCTCAGTAGCTTTATCCGCTATTGCGAGAAGCATTATCCCGCCAACCGCAAGGCTCTGATCTTCTGGGATCACGGCGGCGGATCTGTCAGTGGCTTCGGCTATGACGAGAAATTTGCCTCCTCCGGCTCTATGGATCTGGGAGAGATCGACGAGGCACTCCAAGCCGGCGGTGTGAAGTTCGACTTTGTGGGCTACGATGCTTGCCTCATGGCAACGACGGAAAATGCCCTCATGCTCAGCAAATATGCCGACTATCTCATTGCCAGTGAGGAAACCGAGCCGGGCATCGGCTGGTATTATACCAATTGGCTCACTGCCCTCAGTAAGAATACCTCTATGGCTACGGTGGAGATCGGTAAGAATATCATTGATGATTTCGTGGATGTTTGCGCACAGAAGTGTAAGGGTCAGCCTGCTACCCTGTCCATCGTGGATCTGGCAGAGGCAGAAAACACCATTCCTCAGGCACTGAGTCTCTTTGCACAGGATACCTGCGAGCTCATTGAAAATCAGGAATATGCCCGTGTATCCGATGCCCGTAATGGTGCAAGAGAATTCGGAAGTTCCTCCAAGATCGATCAGGTGGATCTGATCCACTTGGCAAAGAAGCTGGACACCACCGCAAGCAATGCCCTGGCAGAGGCTCTTTTGGGTGCGGTGAAGTATAACCGCACCTCCTTAAGCATGACCAATTCCTACGGCCTGTCTATTTACTTCCCCTACCGCAAGGCTTCCAAGGTGGATCAGGCAGTGGACACCTATGAGGAGATCGGTATGGACGAGGACTATGCCCGTTGCATTCAGACCTTTGCAAGTCTGGAGGTTAGCGGACAGGCTGCCACGGGAGGCACAAGCTCTCCTCTGCCCTCTCTCATGGGCATGCCGGGAGGTAGCTCCGGTGGAAGCGGTGACATGATCGGTCAGCTTCTGGGTAGCTTCCTTGGGGGCAATGTCAGCAGTATCACCGACCTTGTAGGCGGAAATGTGGGCTTCCTCAGTGACCGCAGTATGAGTGATGAAGAAATCATCGACTATGTCAGTGCAAATACCTTGGATCAGAGCAATCTGGTCTGGCAGAGTAAGGGCTATGACACTGTGATCCACCTGCCGGAGGAGCAGTGGGCACTGGTACAGGGTCTGTATGCCAATATGTTCTTCGACGACGGAGAGGGCTATATCGACCTGGGCTTTGACAATGTCTACGACTTTGACGATGAGGGAGATCTTCTTGCCCCCACGGAGATGACTTGGATCGCTGTCAACGATCAGCCTGTGGCTTATTATCATGAGTCCACCCTGCAACAGGGGGATAGCTATGAGATCTTGGGCCGTATCCCCGTTCTCTACAACGGTGAGCGTGCAGATCTTGTGGTACGCTTCTCCGATGAGGAAGTCTACGGACAGATCGTAGGTGTACGGAAGGTCTATGATCAGGGAGAAACGGAAACCGCCCCCAAGACTATGGATACCGTGAAGGACGGAGACATCATCGACTTCGTCTGTGACTACTACAGCTACGAGGGCGAATACTTGGATAGCTACATGCTGGGTGATCGCCTTGTGGTAGAAGGGGAACTGATCGTCAGCGATGTGTACATCGACGACAGTGCCGCACAGCTGACCTACTTATTCACGGATATCTACAATCAGCAATACTGGACAGAACCTGTTCGCTAAAGTATTTACTCCAAATCTCATAAAAACCCAAAGCACCGACCGCTGATTGTCTGAAATTCGGCGGTCGGTGTTTTTGTGTTTTGCAGACTTTCGGAGGAAAATGGTACTTGACTTTTGGGCGGGGGATTGGGTACAATGGAGTTGTCAGGAAAATATTAGGAAATTTGGAGAAATGTTACAATAAAACACGTTATAATACCATAAAACTCTGAAAAAACTGAACTTTCCTGAAAAAATAACGAAAGGCAGACAACAACTATGAAAAAACGAATCCTCGCTTTGTTCCTGACCTTGACACTGCTTTTGTCCGCAGCACCTGTGCAAGTTTTTTCCGCAGGTGTCACTTCCCTGAAGGGAAGCGGAACGGAAGCAGATCCCTACAAGATCGGCACTGCGGATGAGCTTGTCTTCATAGCACAGCAGATCAACGCAGGGACTGCCACCTATGTAGGGAAGTACTTCAGTCTTACGGCGGACATCGATCTGTCCGGTGTAAGCTCCTTCCCCATGATCGCAAGCTTTACCGGAGTTCTGAACGGTATGGGCTATACGATCAAGAATCTGACCGTCAACGACACTGTGGGAACTGTGCCCTCCAACGGTTACGGCATCGGCTTCATCCACAAGAATTCCGGCACGATCCGTGATCTGACCTTTGACGGAGCGGTCATCACCTCCGTAGCCAATGCCCAGAGCAACGGCAACTCCGGCGCCTCTGTTGTGGCGGCGGAAAACTGTCAGGGTGCGGTGATGGCCAATGTGACAGTCAAGAACTCCAAGGTGGATGCACCGAAAGTTCCCAAGACTGCCGCCATTGCTTCCATGAATTCCCGTTCTGCCAATACCACAGGTGCTGTGATCGCCACTATCGAAAATTGTGCGGTCATGGATACTGTCCTCATTGGCGGCCCTCGTGCGGGGGGCAATGCCTACGGCCTTATGATGGGCGCTATCGTAGGCTACAACGGCTCCTCCGTGATCCGCAATTGCTATGTGTCCAATGTGACTCTGCAAGCCGCAAGTGAAACCGCCAGCCCCTTCCACGCAGGCTATATCTGTGGTTACGGCGCCGGCGGTGTGGTAGACGGCAACGTGGTCGCCTCCGGCAAGGTGGAGCGTTTGGCTCCTGCGGAAGAGCAGAGCTTCAACAATGTCCGCACCGGTGGTATTTGTCCCACCACCAACAGCTACTATGGAGCTTTGGATCAGACCAAGGGTAACCTGATCTGCGTAGCCTCTGCTTCCAACAGCGGTAGCTTCACCGTCATGGGTACGAACACCGATGCACAGACTCTGAGCAAGCAGACTACCTATGAGGCTCTGGGCTGGGATATGCAGGCGGTCTGGAAGATGCAGAACGGCGTCCCCGTCATCCGCAAGCCTCAGGAGCGCAATGCCCTGACTGTAGAGGGTAGCGGTACGGCGGAAGATCCCTATCGCATTGCCACGGCACAGGATCTGGTGGATATTGCCAAGGCCATCAATGATCAGGATGCCCGTGTCATCGGTGCATATTTGGCAGTGGTGGCGGATTTGGATATGTCCGGCATCAACTTTACCCCCATTAACAGCTTCAGCGGTGTCCTTGACGGACAGGGACATACCATTTCCAACTTCACCATTGAAGATCCCACTGTAGGCACCCAGGATGCCAACTACCGTGTGGCCTTTATCCGTATCAACAACGGCACAGTGAAGGATCTGGTATTCCAATCTCCCTGTATCACCACTCAGGCTCTGTCTACCGGTGGCTATTCCGGCGCCGCTGTCATCGTCGGTGACAATGCCCAAGGCAGTTTGATTTCCGGCTGTATGGTATTAGATGCAGTGGTAGAAGCCCCCAATCTCCCCAAGGCCGCAGGTATTGCGGTCATGAATGCCCGTACCAACAACATCGTTGCCACCATCAGCAAGTGTGTCTTTGAGGGTGACCTGATCTGTGGCCCCCGTACAGGTGCTTACGGCCCTCAGGCCGGCGGTATTGCCGCTTACAGTGCAACCAGTACCATTGAATACTGTCTTGCCAATGCAAACATTACCGTAAAATCCAATGACTCTATCCAAAGCACCGTTGTCAATGTAGGCGGTATCTGCGGTTATATCAACGGTGTGACCTTCCGCAAGAACGTGGTCTACGGCGGATCTATTACCGTTGAGGGCACTCCCACCACCAAGAATGTGGGACGGATCTACGGCCTCAACAGCTTCAACAGCGGTAGCTTTACGGAAAATCTGGCTTACGAAGGCTTCACCATCGACGGCCAAAGGGTCACTGCGATGGACAGGCAACAGGGTCTGTCTGTTTCCGCACAGGAACTGCTGAAGCCCGAGACCTACGAGGCCATCGGCTGGGACTTCGATGTGGAGTGGAACATGATCCAGGGTACCGATTACCCCGACAAGTACCCCATCCTGACCTACGGTAGCTATACCAATTCTCCCATTTACAACATGACTGCCGTACTGTCCGGAGACAACGGCACTTCTGTGTCCTTCAGCTGGTACTATGTCAGCAGAAAGACCATGCGCCTGTACCTGAGCACCTCTGCGGATATGAGCAATTCCCGTAGCTATTCCGCCTCTGCACAGGGTGCTCGTTACACCTGCCAGGTCACCGGCCTTACGGAAAACACTACCTATTACTATCAGATAAGCGGTGACGGAAAGCAGTCCGACATCGGTACCTTCACCACAGGTAGCGCACAGGGAAGCTTCACCTTCCTTGCAGTGGGCGACACGGAGGCAGGTAGCCTTGCACAGGCTGACACCGCCGCCGATACCCTCACTGCCGCAAGAACCATGGTTCCCAATGCTTCCTTCCTCCTGCACACCGGTGACTTCGTGACTGCGGAGCAGGGTGCACAGGGCTGGGCAAACTTCCTCTTCTGCGCCTCCGACTCCCTCTATGCTCTGCCTCTGGTTCCCACCAAGGGCGAGGAAGACACTGCCTTTGCAGATTACTTCAATCTGCGGAGCAATGACTACAGCTTCGAGTATGGCAACGCCTGCATCATCGTCATGGACACCACTGTGGATGCGGACAAGGGTCTGTCTCAGTCTCAGATCACTTGGCTGAAGAATGAGATCGCCGAAACCGATCGGGAGTTTGTGATCCTCAGCATGCACAAGGGCCCTTACACCTCCGGCGAGCATGCACAGGACAAGGAAATTCAGGCTCTCCGGGAGCTCTTCATTGGGGAGCTGGACGAGCTGGGCATTGATTTAGTAATTCAGGGACACGACCACATGATGGGTCATACCTACGACCTGAAAAATGGGGAAATCAGCACTCAGCCTGTTTACACCCAGACTCTCAACGGCAAGCGTTTTGATTACACCATTGACCCCCAAGGTATTGTGTACATGATGCCCGGTACCGCAGGGACACAGAACGGTATCCAGATGAGTGTGTCCGATTTAGATGAATATATTCTGAGCTTCGCCCGTTCCGGCGGTAACGAGACCTATCCCACCTTCTCCGCTGTTACGGTGGAGGAAGATCTTCTGAGAGTAGATACCTATGAGCTCCCTGTAGCGGGTGAGGCTACCTTGGTAGAGGGCTTCGGCATTGACAACCAAGTTTCCGAGATGGAAGCCCTTATTGCAAAGGGAGATTACACTTCCGCCCGCAACGCTTACAACAAGCTGAACTCCGCACAGAAGAAGCAGGTCTCCAATGTAGCTCTGCTCATTGCCGAGGAAGGCTCTGCGCTGGCTGCCAACAGCGGTGCATGGCTGGACGAGAGCGCAAGTGAGCGTCGCAGCATTCTCATTCACAATGATACGGACAACAGCTTCACACAGATACCTGTTTTGGTGAAGCTGGAAAATGCTCCTTCCCGCACTATGGCCTTCTACAGTGTAGAGGGGGAAAAGCTTCCCTTTGAGATCGAGTCCTACGAGCCTCAGGGAATCAGCCTGGTTTGGGTCAAGCTGCCCTACATTTCTGCGGAAGGTGCCACAGGTCTGTGGGTCTACTTCGGTGGCCGGCAGGGCTGTGAGGACGGACAGGCTGTTTGGTCCGAGAATTATGCTCTGGTCGAGCACTTTGCACAGCTTCCCACCGCAACTGCAGAGGATTCCACGGGAACACAGAGTGGTGTTGTGAAGGGTCGGCTCACAGCCACAGAGATCGGTGGCAACAAGGGTGCAAGCTTCGACGGCAACAGCTCCGTGACCTACAGCAGTGTGGGCGACGACTTCAACCGTGTCAGCGTCAGCGCCGTTGTTTCCCTGACATCGGAGGATGTAGCCGCCATGGGCGGTGCTGCAGGCATCGTCTCCAAGTACAATCAGGGAGATCCCTTAGGCAAGAATGCCTACCTTCTGGGTGTAGATGCAGAGGGCAAGCTTCAGAATTATTACGCCTGTATGTGGTGGCGCAGTGCCACTGTCAGACAGAAGAACTATGTGACACAGCTTCTTTCCGACGGACAGCCCCATCTGGTCACTCTGTCCTACGACGGTTTCACTGTAGAGATCTTTGTAGACGGCAAGACCGCCCATTGGGAAACTGTCTTTATTGAGAGCACCGCTCTTTGGAACAAGGATATTCTCACCGTCATCGGTGCTTACTCCCCCTTGAAGGGTGAGGAAAGCATCAGCGGCGGCTTCCGCGGTAACATCTATGATGTGCAGATCAGCGGAGAACGTACCAATGCTCAGTGGGAGGCCTTCCGCTATGCCACCATGTTCGGCGATGCCGTAACTGTGGGTCAGGCAGAGAGCAAGAACGGCCTGTACCTCACTGTGGATGCCGCTACCCGTACCCTGTCTGCCGAGTCCGGCAAGCAGAGCATCAGCGGTATTGTCAGCGCAGATGCCACCCTGACCGCTGTGATCAACGGCAGAGAAGAAGCTCTTGGCACTGTGAAGGCCGGATACTTCACAGTGGAGGTCACCACTTGGGGAACGGGCGCTCAGAGCATTACCCTCATTGCCGAGGCAGAGGGGAAGAACGCAGAGGCTCAGCTGACCCTGACTGTGGCGGATACCACCCCCGTAGAGACTCCCGCACTGTCCGCAAGCGAGGACGGAAGCACTCTGAACGCACAGACTGTGGCAGGGGCAGGGGACGGACTGACTGTGGAATTCCATGTCAGCCCCGCCATCTCCCTCACGAGCCAAAATACCAAGGTCGCACAGGGTAGCACCGAGGGCAATACCCCCGCTTCCGTTGATCCCCTTGGAGAAAGCTATGCAGACCTCGCTTCTACGGAACTGAGTACCGCAGTGGCAGACGGCACAAATCCCTATCAGATCTACCGTGTGAGTCTGACAGAGGAACAGCTTGCTTACGGCGGATGGCGCTTCTACTGGAAGGGTCAATCCACCCGTCAGATCCACGGCTACGCTTACGACTTTGTACAGAAGCTGTGGGTGAAGCTGGCTTCTACGGAAGGTAGCGGAGACCTGAGCATGGAGCTCCTTGCAGAAGGTAGCCAATATACCTCCGAGGGAGCATTGTACCTCATGATCTTCCGTGGTCTGGGACAGGAGCCCTCGGACATGACATCCTTCGCTCCGGAAGAAGGTCAGTACGACTTCACCATGTTCTGGAACTCTGATACCCAGTACATGAGCCAGTTTGCGGAAGAAACCGTATATCACCAGCATCAGTGGATCGCTGATGTTTATGAAGAAAACAAGGGTGTCATTACCTTTAACACCGGCGACATTGCCAACCGCTCCAACCTCCGCTATGAGTACAACTGGAAGGTCGTAGACAAGAGCTATGAGATCTTCGAGGAAGCGGGGATCCCCTACACCCTGTCTTGGGGTAACCACGACATTGACTACGACGGACATCCCAATGAGAGACGCTTCTATCAGAGCTACTTCCCCATTTCCCGTCTGTCTGAGAATGTGGGCGATTGGGAGATCAGCTATGCTCCCGATGGGCAGACCGGTAGCACCAGCCGTGCTATGGCTCTGAAGCAGACCCTCAACGGGGCAAAGATCATGCTCCTGTCTCTGGCTTATGCCAACCGCCTGACAGAGTCCGACCTGACTTGGGCAGAGCAGACGGTCAAGGATCATCCCGACTATACCATTATCCTTCTGACCCATACCTATTCCGACAATGCGGGGATCCTGACAAATGCCATCCGCACCCGTATTGTAGATGTCTATGAGAATGTCCGTCTGGTACTGAACGGACACTTTGACGGTGCTTCCACCTATAAGATGGACAACGGCGGTTTCGCAGTCCTGCAGGACTATCAGGGTGAGGGCGGTCAGATCAAGTACGGCGGCGAAGAATATCTGCGCCTGATCCGCTTTGACGTGGAGAACGATCTGGTTTACTTCCACACCTATTCTCCTCTGACCGGCGGAACTCTCAGCCCCTACGGCGAGGCCAAAGATCCCGAGGCAGAGGGTCTGTATCAGAAGAACGGGGACGAATTTGCCCTGTCTGTGGAACTGAACGGCGATCCCACCCGTAGCTTCACCACAAGCACCCTTGCCCTGTCCGCATCTCAGGATGCCATGACGCAGGGCGTGGCAGTGACCGAGGGTGAGCTTGCCACCGTGAAGACCGAGGGACTGACCCCCGATGCAGAATATGTGTACTATGTGACTGTGAAGGACAGCAGTGGCAACGAGACTCTCAGTGACAGCCTGTACTTCACCGTACCCAAGGTAGCAGAGCCTCAGGAAAACAGCACCCTGAAGATCAACCATAGCCTGGATCTTGCCAGCGACATTTCCGTGAATCTGATCGTGGCAAAGAGCCTCCTTGCAGGTTATGATATGAGTACCGTCTATATGGAATCTCAGATCGAGAACTACGAGGGGAACACCATGGTGGGCATGATCACCCAGAAGATCTATCCTGTGGAATCGAGGAACTTCTACTACTTCGTTCTCACAGGCTTGACCGCTGTGCAGATGAATGACCGCATCCGTTCCGTGCTTCACGGTACCAAGGACGGACAGCCCTATTATTCCCCTGTGGATAATTACAGCATTGCAGACTATGCCTATTCCCAGTTGAGGAAGGCTTCCAATCCTGTGGCACTGAAGACCCTGTGTGCAGACCTGCTCCGTTACGGCTCTGCGGCACAGATTTTCAAGGAACTGCGGACAGATGCTCTTGCGGACAGTGCTATGACCCAAGAGCAGAGAGCTTATCTCAGTGATATTGAGGCTGTGACCTTCGGCAAGCACAATGTGGTGCTGTCGGATCTCCAAGCTCCTACCGCCACTTGGATGGGCAAGGCTCTGGATCTGAACTCCAAGGTTGCACTGAAGTTCATCTTCCGCCTGAAAGAGGAAAGTACTCCTGCACAGGAGCTGAAGCTGAAGGTCAACTATTTGGATTGTCTGGATGTGGAACAGGAAGTGTGGCTCACAGGAGCAGAGCCCTACGGCACCACTGTGGGGAACTATGCCTTCACCTTTGACGGTCTCCTTGCGGCAGAGCTGAGAAGTGTGGTTTCCGTCCAAATCTTTGCAGGGGACACACCCATTTCCTGCACACTGGAGTACAGCGCAGATACCTACGGTAACAACAAGACCGGCACACTGCTGGAGCTGTGCAAGGCGCTCTTTGCCTATTCCGACAGTGCGAAGGCATACTTTACAAATTAAAAATTTGGAAACTGTAGCCTGTAACGGACGATTGACAATGAAATATTAAATTCCAAAGCACCGGTCACCGACCTTGAAACGTCGGTGATCGGTGTTGCTTGTGTCTGCAGGGGAAGGATTTTTTATTTTCTGTGACGGATTTCTGTTTTTGGATGAAATCTCCAAAAAATTGGAGAAATTTCAACAGATTGCCTTGCAAAAAGAGTTGGAGTATGGTAGCATTAAAACATTCATTATAAATTGAAAAGGAGAATGACTATGAAGCTTACGACCTTGAAACGATTGGCCTGTCTGAGCCTGTGTCTGGTGATGCTGTTGGGACTGTTTTCCGGCGCAGTTTCTGCAATGGGATCGGAAAGTGATGTCCAATATATCCCTGCACAGACCAAGAGCCCCGTCACAGACCTCATTGAGGCTATGAAGGCGGAGATCGATGCTCTGCCCACCGCAGGAGCACTACGCAACGGACGTATCCGCCTGTCCGGCTTCACCCAAAGTGCCGATGGCAGTAATGAGGTGAAGGAGCTCCGTGGCAAGCACTACCTTGTCCACGGCGAGAACAACAACCACTACATTATTGACGGTAGCTGGACAGGCACAAACGGAGAAGTAGCCATGAAGATCGGCACCCATGTGGACGGAAATGCCGCTTACTTCACCGCCAATGCCTCTCCCTCCATGGCCTTTGAATTCCACTACAAGGGACTGTCCTCCAACGGTATGCCTCTGTATGTTCTCCGTTTCAACAACGGCAGAAATCTGGCAGTTGGTACCAGGTACACCAACTGGAATAACCTCTACTATGTCAAGGGCGACACCACCGCAGATTTGAACTCTGCACCTCAGGTCCGTCTGGAGCATCCCAACGGGGTCAACTGGGTGCGTATCAGCAATGCTGCCGGCACTCACGGCTTCCGCCAGAATTCCGAGAAAACCTATATCCGCTGGAAGGATAACGGCGCAGGGGACAACGACTATGCCGGCAATGCCATGTTCCTCTACCGCATCTGGTCCACCAGAGAGATCCTTACCGCCATCCGTGATATGCGGAGCTATCTGGATACCCCCGAATTCTTCGACGATGCAGTGCTGGGAGAGCTTCTGGTTTGCCTGCGGGAAGCCATTGACCTGTTCTGGCAGTACAACTCCTGGCCAACCTCTCTGGTAGATCCCTATGATTTTATTCAGGAAAAGCTGGATGCCAAGGAAGCGGAGCTTCGCTCCTTCACCTCCCGTCTGGCCTTTGACTTCAAAGAGCCCTCTGCGGCAAGTCTGGAAGCCAAGACTACCATTCATCAGCTCCCTCTGGCCTGTGGCTATGTGATCCGCACCCGTGAGGGCAAGATCATCATCATTGACGGCGGCTGGAGAGACAACAATACGGAAGGCACCTACCTCTTCCAGTATCTGCAGGCTCTTACAGGAGATCCCACTCCCCATATTAACGCCTGGTTCATTACCCACGCCCACGCCGACCATCACGGCTGTGTACCTACCTTTGCGGATCTGTACAAGAATCAGGTCACCATTGATGCTTTCTACTACCACTATCCCACCTATGACGATATCGTTGGTTATCTGTCCGGTTGCGGTGTAAATGATACCTGGGGTGCTGTAGACTGGATCCCCACCTGGCTCCTGCCAAACTTCAAGAACGCCGAAGGTGGCCCCACTGTGGGCATCACCTGTAACACCAGACAGAGCGGTCTGTGCAACAGCGCCTTTGACTTTGACGATGTGCACATTGAGATCCTCCTGACCTTTGAGGATGTTAAGTGGGCAGTAGACAATATCGGCGGTCGCTACAGCGGTACCTCTGCCAACGAAGGACGCGTTTTCAGCAATAAGACCCTCCGCGAGCTTCTCAACGACAACTTCAACGAGACCAGTATGGTTTTCCGCGTCACCGTAGGCGGTAAGAGCATCCTCTTTACCGGTGATATCAACTTCATCGGCGGACAGATGCTCAACCGCTACCATGATCAGAATGCCGCCAACCCCGATGCCTTCTTCACCCTCAAGAGTGACTATGTGCAGGTCTCCCACCACGGTCACTACGGCCTTCCCAAGAACTCCTATAACAAGATCGATCCCGATGTTGCCATGTGGCCCTGTAATTACGACGAGTGGAACGACTACGACTACCAGAACCTGATCTGCACCAAGCAGTGGTTCAATGACATGGGAGCAAAGAACTATGTGGCATATCAAGGGCCTCATATTTTCGAGTTCCCTCTGGTTCGTTCCGGCGCCGCCATTACCATTCCCTCGGAGCTGAAGGACTATGTCTTCGATGCAGAGTACTATAGCAACAAGTACCCGGATCTGAAGGAGCTTTACGGCAACGATGCAAGACAGCTCTATTACCACTTCGTCAACTACGGCATTGAGGAAGGTCGCAGTGCAAGCCCCTTTTTTGATGTGAAGTACTATGCAAACAATAACGGACAGCGTTATGTGGACACCTTCAAGGGTAACTACATCGCCGCTTTCCAAGATTTCCTCAATGTGTATAACACCGGCAATGCCAGAAGACTCAGCGAAATTTTCGATCCCGGTGCTTATGTCTATGTGCACAACGAGCTTCTTGCACAGGGCTACAACACCAACCTGTCCCTCTTGAAGCACTATGTGGAAAACGGCTACAAGATCGGCGAGGTAGCTTCCGGCATCGCACATTGCCCCATCCCCAATTCCACCTATCACTACTATTGCAACGCCATTCAGCCCGTAGCACCCACCTGCACCACGGAAGGCTCTACTGCCGGTATCTGGTGTACCGTCTGCGGTCTGGTCTTCCAATCCCCCACCACTGTACCTGCCACAGGACATGACTTCAGCAACGGCGCCTGTGTCTGCGGTTTGGAGCTGGATGCCTACAATCTGTTCTTCGACTTTACCAACACCTCCAAGGATCAGGCAAGATATACCCACGCAGTCTACGGCGGTTATAACTTTGACCGTAGCGACTCTCCCTACTGGGCAACAGGCTCTGCGGGAGGCTCTGCCATGCTGTCTATTGACAATGGTGCAGGAACCATGAGGGTCAATGTCCTTGCTGAGCCCGATTCTGCGGGGAACTACGGCCCCTTCCTCAAGACCACAAATACTCCCGGCACTTACCCCTGGAGCGGGGAGGAATATCGGATCTA
>JAZMZW010000206.1:0-17219 GCA_045586205.1 Faecousia sp.
AGCACGATAATGAATTGCCCTGCCGGGCATGAATTGGCTATGCCATGATTTGCCTTACGGCATGATTTGTGCCTTACGGCACATTGTTTTTTGGCAATTCAAATCATGGAGCGTAGGGAGAAATCATGATGCCCCGCATCAATTCATGACACAAAGTGTCAAATCATCCATTTGCCAAATTTCAGTTTGTCGCTCAGTTTGTTGACGCGGATCCGTAGGGGCGGACGACCCTGTCCGCCCGCGTTGGCATCATCAGTGAAGTGGAGTTGTATTATAAAAAGTAGGGGCTTCCGAGTTAGCGGCTCCCTCTGATGAGGGTAAGCGAAGCGACACCACGGGAGTGAATGACAATCCGGTGGACTGTCAGAGCCGTGGTGCGGAATCACCGCAGTGATTTCCCGAAGGGTGAGGGAGAGAAAAGTTTGTGATTTTCACAAATTTACGATAAATAGTACAGTTTTTCGGCTTTTTCTCTCCTTCCGCCTTCGGCACCTTCCTCATCAGAGGAAGGCACTAACTCGGAAGCCCCTACCTTCGAAAATAATCGTTCCCATCGCTGATAGTTCCTACGTATTCTTACGCTTGCTTGTGAAAATTTCAAACAAGCCGACAAACTGAAAATCTCAGTTCTGTCAGCAATGGCTTCGAAAAATGATTTGGATTATTGACAAAGATTCGGCACTGTGTCATAATGGAAGCATACAAGTTCCTTCTTGAAAAGGCTTGGAATATTCGAAAAGATCGGTTGTGATGCATGATGTTAAAACGAGGTCTGGGTTTGCTACTGTTGCTTGCCATACTCCTTTCCGCTGTGCCGGTGATGAACCCTGTGGCAGAGGCCGCAGGCTACACTACCGCTGACTGGAATGCCCTGATCACCAATTACAAGCGCGTCCTGTGTGGGGACTCCTCCGTGGATTGGGAAGATCCCGTCGTCCGTGATATTGTGGGGGTGAGAAGCAGTTCCACAGGTCTGTCCACCTCCGGTATCAGCTACAAGGCAGGTACCAAGTGGTTGGATCTGGAGAAGAACCGCTCCAACTCCAAGCGGATCTTTGGCTCCGTGAACATGACTGCGGAGACCGTCAGTGACACCATCCGTAAGCAGTTTGTGGAGTTGTATAAGCTGGCACAGGCCTACGGCACCCGGGGAAGCGTCTATGTGTACAAGGATAGCGACGGCAATGTAGTGACTCGGGAACTGTACAATAATCAGGCTCTGCGTGATGATATTTTCTTCGCCCTGGAAAAAGGTTTGAATTTCTACAACAAAAGCTATTTTGATTCCCAGCGGACAAGTGCCAATCGGGGTTCCATCTACAACTGGTGGGACTGGGCATACGGCGGTCCCTTGGAGATCCTGCGGACCTTGCTTGTCATGTATCCCTATGCCAATTCTACGGAGAGCAGTATTGCCAAGTCCTATACGGATGCCTGCCTGTATTTCATTGACTTTTGCCGTCCCAACAATGACGGGAAAAACGATACCACCACCTTGGGTTACCGCAGATCCAGACTGAATATCTGCGCCATGATCGCCACCTTAACCAAGAATACGGATCTCATGGAGGAAACCAGAACCAATCTGGCATACTATCTGGAACCCCACTATGATACGGAAGAAGGGATCAAAGAAGACGGAACCTATATTTGCCATCGATACTGGCCCTTGGAAGGTACTTATGGCACAGATGTTCTGGTCAATCGCATGATGTATACCTACTGCGCCATGGCAGGGACGGCCTTTGCCCTGAGCGGAGCGGAGGTGATGGCAGACTGGATCATAGAAACCTTCCAACCCACTATGCACGGGAC
The DNA here is from genome assembly GCA_045586205.1 of Faecousia sp. Lineage (GTDB taxonomy): Bacteria > Bacillota > Clostridia > Oscillospirales > Oscillospiraceae > JAZOXB01. The sequence goes on from JAZMZW010000206.1 coordinate 1,816, forward strand.
CATGATGATGGCTCCTTTTAACGGACGCTATCCCATTATGAGTGCTTCCTACGGTGTGGATGCCATATCCGGAGCCTTGCTTTTAGTAGGAGCCTTTGATGAAGCATCCAATCTGAAATTGAAGCAATTCATCCGTTCTGCTCTGGTACAGGATACGGAAAAGGAAACGGAAGCTGCTTATACCTACTACGCAAAAACATTGGCAGATGTGAACTTTGCCCGTGTTCTCAAGGAGCTTCTCCTGGATCATACGATTCCGATCAACGAGGAGATCTACGCCGCGGTACGCTTCCGTGGAGACCGTGCTGTGCAACAGACCAAGGACTACTCCGTATCTCTTGCCATGAGTTCCTCCCGGATTGCTGTCCCGGAAAGCATTAACGGTTGTAACCGTTACGGCTGGTTTGGTGGCGATGGAGCGCTGTATGTTTACAATGCAGATACCACCTACAAAACCGACCAGTTCGGCGAGCTTTACCAGCGGTATGCCAATCTTTACCGTGTGCCGGGAACCACGGAGGAAGACAGCACCCTCCGCCGGCCTTGGAGCAATCGGAAACCCTATATCCCCGGCACCACCTATAGCTATAATACCTCCACCAAGAAAGAGACTTGGACTGCTACGAAGAACAAGGACGGTTTTGATGCCGCTACCTTCGTAGGCGGTGTGGAAATGTCCGGTACCTACGTGACGGCGGCAATGGACTTTGAGGCCTACAGCTGGTCTTCTTCGGAATCCAAGGCAGAAATTGCATGGATCGACGCTTCCTCCCAGCCTAACGAAAACGAAGAACGGAACAAAACCAAGCAGGTTGTGACTTCGGATCTGACTGCTAAGAAGTCCTACTTTATGTTTGATGATGAGATCGTCTGTGTGGGTACGGATATCGACTTCAGCACGCGCAACACAACCGTCAATACCTATGTGGATAACCGCGCCCTCTTTGACAATACCGCGAGAACCTACGGAACCGAGGAGATTCTCGTAGACGGTGTGCTGCTGGAGGAAACCAACGAATTTGCCGAACCAAAGGCTTATACGGATCCCCAATGGGTCCATTTGGAAAGCTTTGGCGGGTATTATTTCCCCGAGGGGGGACAGGTCTATGTGAACAAAAGCTTCCGTCAGGCCACAGCGGACGGAGACGATAACAATGACGATTGGAACAAATACAGTCTGTCCGCAGTGGTGAAAAATGGTGCATACAGCTTCTTTGAGCTTTGGCTCAGCCACGGCACCAAGCCTGTGGATGGGAAATACAGCTATGTGATGCTTCCGGAGAAAAGTCCCGAGGAAACCGTGGCATATACCCAATCCCCGGATGTGGAAATCGTGAAGGCAACAACTTCTCTCCATGTGGTCAAGGAAAAGACCTTGGGCATTACCGCCATGGTCTTCTGGAAGGCGGGGACTTACGGGGATATTACCGTTGATAAGCCCATGATCGTCATGGTGCAGGAAAAGGATGGGAAGTACATCCTCTGCGTCAGCGATCCCACCCAGAAGCTTACCACCGGCACTGTGACCATCAACCGCAGTCTCCGCACCACCCGTTCCGACTCCAAGATCACCCTCAGCGGAACGTCCAAGATCAGTTTGAAGATCGACTTCAGCGGTTCCAATGGCAGAACCTTCGACGCGGAATTTGTGGCAGAAAATTTTGAACAGTTGATGTTTGACTTTAACACCAGAACTGCAGGAAAGTATAAAAGTACGGTTTACGGCTACAACAACTATTCCCATGCAGACAAATGGGCAACGGCTCGTATCGGCAGCTTGAGCATCTCAGACGGCTGCATGACGGTTCCTCTGACCACAGACAGCGGTCAGAACACGTCCCTTTTCCAGCCTTCAGATTCTACGGCGAACTTTGCATGGTCCACCAACACTGCCAAGGCAAATTTCCTGAACTTTGATCCGGAAAATGCAGAGATATTCCAAGTACGACTGAAGCTGGATAATGCAAAGCAAGACGGCAACTATGATCCCGGCCTTTACCTCTATTATCTGGTCGAGGGAGCGAGTTATTGGAGCCATAACACGAGCAATCCGGATTATGAGAAGATCAAGCTGACCATAGACAAGGCCTGCTTGGATGGCGGAAGCTTGGAGGGGAAGTATGTGACCTTGACCATGGATCTAGGATCCAAGAAGCTCTCCACTTTTCAAAAGATCAAGGGAGTTTGCTTCAGCTTCGGCTATATGCGGGAGGGAACTGCCATCATAGATTATATCTATATCGGCCCTAAGACAGAATCTCTGTTCTTTGACTTCAGCAATGACGGTAGCAACATCCGCTACCAAGAGGGAGCCTACGGGGGACATGACTATGACCGACAGGATAATCCTGCATGGGCTACCGCCTGCACGGATCAGGCAGGTAAGGTCTTCTCTGTGAACAATGCAGAAGGCACGCTCACCCTGTATACTTCCTGTAATTACTATGGTACATTGGGAGCCGGTGAACATTACGGAGCCTATTTGGCGACCTCAAGTGCATCCGGCAAATACGGCTGGGAGGGGAATAGCAACCGCCATGCCTTGTCCTATGATCTGTCCAATGCAGAGATCCTTGCGGTACGATTCAAGACGGAAGGGATTGTGGCACAGGAGGGGCGGATCCCTGAATTGCATCTGGTATCCATTGTAGAAACTGATCTTGTGACTGCCAATGATTATACCAATTCCGTTCCCTTTACCCTCCGGGATGGGGAATATCAGACGGTTTATATGCCCATCAGTGAGGCATACCGCAATTTGGACTACCTGAAATCTTTGGGCTTGCGCTTCCTTTATACCAAGGCTATGGGAGAAGGCTCCTACGGCAAGATCACTGTGGATTATATCTACATGGGTCCTGAATCCGGTCTGCCGGAGAAGCGCTATACCGTACGATTTGAAGGGGAGGACGGCACCCTCCTGCAAGAACTGACCGTTCCGGAGGGAAGTCCTGCGGTATATGATGGGGAAATCCCTGTAAAGGTCTTTGATCCGGAATCCCACTATGAGTTTGCAGGTTGGGACGGGGATGCAAGTGCCGTCACCCAAGACCTCACTCTCAGACCGGTATTCACCGCAATGGCCCATAGCTGTGTATATACTTGCCTGTCTTCGGAACTGCACGAAGGACGTTGCGCCTGTGGCTACAGCAAGACCGATACGCACAGCTTTACGGAAGGTCTATGTCTCTGTGGCGAGGCAGAAGACAGGGAACCTCTGGAAGACGGCAGTCTGAAGCTGAGCCATTCCCTGAATTTGGCAAGTGATATTTCTGTGAACTTCGTCATTCCCAAGTCTGTGTTGGAGGACTTTGATCCGGATACCATTTACGTGGAAAGCACCCTTGACATCTACGAAGGGAATGAGAAAATCGGCACCGAGACCCTCCGCCTCTTGCCGGAGGAAAAAGGGGGGTACTACTATTTCACCCTCACGGGTATTACCGCTGTACAGATGAATGACAGGATCGCTTCGATACTCTACGGAACCAAGAACGGTCAGATTTATTATTCCCCTATGGACGAATACAGCATTGCAAGCTATGCTTACAATCAGTTGAGCAAGGTCGGTATTTCCGAAGAACTGAAGACCCTCTGTGCGAATTTGCTCCGCTACGGCGCAGGAGCACAGAGTTACAAGGACTACCGTACAGATAAGCTTGCAGACGGGGCAATGACGGAAGAACACCGTACCTATCTCACGGATTTGGATACGGTTGCCTTTGGAACGCACAATACCATCGTGGAAGATCTTGCGGATCCCAAGATCCTGTGGGTGGGTAAGACCCTGGATCTCAATTCCAAGGTCTGCATCAAGTATGTCTTTGACCTCAACGGCTATGCTGTGGATCCTTCCGTTTTGAGCCTGAAGGTGAGCTATAGGGATGTGACAGGGGAAATCCTCACCGCCACCGTCACCGGTGTAGAACCCTACGGAAATGCGGTTGGGCACTATGCCATCAGCTTCGACGGACTTCTTGCGGCTGAACTGCGCACGGTTCTTTCTGCACAAATCTATGCAGGGGACGAACCCGTATCTGCCACCATGGTCTACAGCCCTGATACCTATGGCAACAATAAGGCCGGCTCTCTCGGAGAACTGTGCAAAGCTCTCTTTGCTTATTCCGACAGTGCGAGAGAGTACTTCAAAGACTGATACTAAATTCGTGAAAACTCGTAGGGGCGGCCCCTACGATGGTGGTCTAAACAGAAACAGTCTTCACCACGAAATCACCTGATTTATTTAAGGAACCTTTCGGGCGGACAGGGTCATCCGCCCCTACATAGTGAAGAAAGGATTGTGATATAAACTGTCTCGTTTTAGTCGAAACAAAGTATGAGTACTTACAAGAACTGTAAAATTACAAGAAAGCCCTGTGGAAAATATCTTCGATTGGTTTTTAGTTGCCAAAGTTTGTTTTATATGCTATAATATAACAAAGATAACCACCTCGGGCAAGAATTGCGGGCGGTGTATGGGAGAACGCTTATGAAACGGTATATTTTTCTTTTGCTGTCGTTGATTTTTGCGCTTACTTCGTTTTCTGCTTGCAAGAAAAACGTTGTTCTTGAGGAGCAGGAAGACCGTCCTACTGACAGTGTTGCACTAACAGAGGACAACTCTGAGGAACCCACTGTTCCCGTGATTGTTACGGAACCGCAAGTTGTTTTGACGATTGATCAAGAAACTTGGGATCGGTGTTTTAGCCAGGAAGGTTTGGCTTCTCTTCTGGAAAGCTATACGGTGACGAATGTTCTGGCGCAAAGTCGCTGGGATACTGCGGTAACTCCCGACAGAGTTTCTCGCTTGGCCTATAGCGACACGGAGGAATTGCTTGCCGGTGCCATTCTGGCAAACGGGGAGGGCTGTGTATTGCAATTTATCTACTCCACAGAAACCGGTTGGGGACAGGATGTGTACGGAGAAACCGATACTGTAGAGGAATATGTTGCGGAAATTACCCGGCAGTTAGCAGAAGAACTGCAATTGCTGTCCGGCAAATTCCAAGAGGCTGTCCGGGATGAAGCCACAGGTGGGTATAAGGTGGAGATCGAAATCCCTTATGCCGGTCCCGCTTTGGTAGATCCCTCTCAAGAACTGCCTACTGTGGCAAATTTTGAAGTCTTCTTTACGGACGGAGAAGTGACCAAGATCAACAAGATCGACGGAGATGCCCTGTCTGTCATTCACAGCTTTGACTGCACCCCCATTCCCCAATTACCGGAACTTTGAATTCGCAAATTCGCATCATAAATATTTCTCCCCTCTTCGCAACAACAGCGAAGAGGGGAAAGTTTTTCTGTCAAGCAAAAAGAATCGACTGCATCAAAGAGATTCCAAATCCCATGGACGCAGTGCGGTGCTTTACTATCCACTTTTCATTAGATGATGCTTTTATAAGCGCAGGGACATCATTCGCGCAGTGACATTATTTCCGAAGGATACATCATACAAAAAATCCTCCCTGCGGACGGGTGTCCGTAGGGAGGTGGAAGTTTGAAATTAGATGAGGTTCAGCTCGGTATCGGGATCGAAGAGGTGGAGCAGAGAGGGATCGAAGTTGAAGGAGACCATATTACCACCGGTGAGCTTGCTGATGTCCAGACCTGCGGTGGGGATAACAGCGACGATGTCGTTGCCTTCCATAGCCAGGTGGAGGTGGAGCTCGCTACCCATCATTTCGGAAACGTCGATCTCAGCCTTGTAGCCGTTGGGATCCAGACGAATATGAACGGGACGGATGCCGACGGTAATGTTCTTGGCGGGAGCATTGTTGGCCTTCAGAGCAGCCTGCTGTGCGGCGGTGAGCTCGATCTTCTTGCCCATGACGGTGACGAAGTACTTGCCGTTCTCGAGGGTCAGGGGGCAACCGCTGATCAGGTTCATCTGGGGAACGCCAATGAAGGTAGCAACGAAGAGGTTGCTGGGATGATTGAACACTTCCTGAGGAGTGCCGATCTGCTGGATGAAGCCGTCACGCATGATGACGATACGGTCGCCCAAAGTCATAGCCTCGGTCTGGTCGTGGGTAACATATACGAAGGTGGTGTCGATACGCTTGCGGAGCTTGATGATCTCTGCACGCATCTGGTTACGGAGCTTTGCGTCCAGGTTGGACAGAGGCTCGTCCATGAGCAGGACCTTGGGGTTACGGACGATAGCACGGCCGATGGCGACACGCTGACGCTGACCGCCGGACAGAGCCTTGGGCTTACGCTCCAGGTATTCAGTAATTCCGAGGATCTCTGCAGCTTCCATGACCTTGGCGTCGATCTCTTCCTTGGGGGTCTTCTTCAGACGCAGGGAGAATGCCATGTTTTCATAAACGGTCATGTGGGGGTACAGAGCGTAGTTCTGGAAGACCATTGCGATGTCACGATCCTTGGGGGCAACGTCGTTGACCAGACGGTCGCCGATGTACAGTTCGCCTTCGGTGATCTGCTCCAGACCTGCGATCATACGCAGGGTGGTGGACTTACCGCAACCGGAAGGTCCAACGAGAACGATGAATTCACGGTCTTCTACATCCAGATTGAATTGCTGAACGGCGATAACGCCACGCTCAGTGATCTGCAGATTGACCTTCTTCTCTTCGGGCTGACCCTTCTTGGGCTTCTTTTTCTTCTCGGTGTTGGGGTAGATCTTCATGATGTCCTTGAGAATTAAGCTTGCCATAGTGATTGACTTTGATATGCCTGCCTCCGCAATGGCATACCTCGCGTTGCAATTTGCATACGCATTACGACAGGTCTCCACACTGCCGCACCGCAAGTTAGCGGGGTTCCTCCTTTTCTTTTGGCGGTTCGCATCTATTTTGTGGAGTAGAATGCGCCTACCATAGTAGTTTAATCATACCACGAAGTTGTGAAAAATGCAACAGCCTTTACAGATTTTTTGGGAAAAATTTTCTCCCTTTATACAAAATTGCAAGGGAAGTCTCCATGGGAAACTTGACAAGCGCAGAAAAATACAGTATAATCCATTTAAACCACAGAAGTTTTGTGGAAAATAAAAGGAGGAATACACATGAATTCTATGAAGAAGTACATTGCGGAATTTATCGGTACTTTCGTGCTGGTGCTTTTCGCCTGCGGTACTGCCGCAGCTCTGGGCTGTCAGAAGGATGTGGTGGACGCCGCCTACATCATCACCGCTCTGGCCTTTGGCCTGGTGATCGTTGCTATGGCATACTCCATCGGCAATGTTTCCGGCTGTCACATTAACCCCGCAGTTTCCATCGCTATGCTCATCAGCGGCAAGCTCTCTGTCAAGGACTTTATCGGCTATGTGATCGCACAGGTTGCCGGTGCTATTACCGGTGCTGCTCTGCTTCTGCCCCTGCTGGGTGCGGATTGCGGTTTCGGCGCAAACGGCCTGTACAACGGTGACATCGCTCTGTCCCTGCTGGTAGAAGTGATCCTGACCTTCGTTTTTGTCATTGCCATTCTGGGCGTGACCTCCAAGGTGGAGAACGGTGCCGTTGCAGGTCTGGTTATCGGTCTGACCTTGACTTTGGTACATATCTTCGGTATTTACTTCACCGGCACTTCCGTCAACCCTGCCCGTAGCCTTGGCTCTGCTGTCCTTGCCGGCGGCGAGGCTCTGTCCTGCGTTTGGGTTTTCGTAGTAGGACCCCTGGTCGGTGGCGCTCTTGCCGCAGTGACCTACAAGTTCCTTGCAAGCGAGAAGAAGTAAAATAAAGTCCCGTTCATACCAAAAGGGGCTGTAAAAAACAGCTAAAACAAGACGGCGAGTCTCTGCAAAGAGGCTCGCCGTTGACGATTATTAGGAAAATTTATGCAAGACGGTGTTTTGTGATTCTGCGAAAGTGTTTCCTTAAATCAGGAAAAATATGCTTTTGCGCTGTCGGAGTATGCGAACAAGGCCTTGCACAGCTCCAACAATGTGCCTGTCTTGTTGTTGCCGTAGGTATCGGCACTGTATTGGAGGGTGGGGGACACAGGGGTGTCTCCCTCATAGATCTGCACAGAGACTACACAGCGGAGCTCCGCGGCTAAGAGCGCATCTACGGCAAAGACATATAAACCACTGTTCGTATGGTAGATCTCGGGATCCTCTATGCTCAGGTTTATGGGCAAGCCGTCGTTATCCATATAGCTCAGCTCCAGACGCAGTGCGCAGGGGTCTCCCTGATAATCAGAGGGATTGAAGACAAACCGCAATGTGACCTTGGAATCCAGATCCAAAGCCTTACCTACCCAGGAAATAGGAGCATTTTTCAAATCCTCCAGCACCTTGTCGGTATGTCCGAAGGTAACTGCATCCATATGGGACAGATAGGCTCTGTGAATGTCGGTCATTGCCTCGTCTGCAAGAGCATCGGTTCTGTAGGACTTGAAGACCTGCGCCTTTGCCCCGTAGCGGAGAAGATCTGCACAAAGAATCTTCAAAGCCATGGGACTTGTAGCTTGATTCATCTGAGAATAGGCATACTTCACAATGCTGTACTCGTCTGTGGGAGAGAAATGGACCTGACCGTTCTTGGTACCGTAGATCACAGCCTGAATCTTATCATTCATATTTACGGCTGTCAGACCCTTCAGGGTGAAGGAATAGTATATGCCTCGATCTTCAGGCAGGAGCTTGACTGTTTCGACTCCCGTTTTGACATTTCCTTCGTAAATATCCAAGGTCGCAAGAAGGTAGACCGTATCCATATCAAAGCCCTCCAAGGCAGACTTGCTGAGAGCGAAGCCGACAGAAATATCACTTGCCAGATTCAGGGTATGGCTGAGCTTCCATGCTGTTTCTTCTACAGGCTCTTTCTTTTCCTCTGCTCCGCAAATACAGGAGCCGGCTGTAAATTCGTGGACTTCTACCCGAGTCTTATTGCAACGGCTGCAGACTCCCATGTGGGTACCGTCATTCCGATCGGTATAACGGTAATCGTGTCCCAGTCGTGGCACAATTTTCTGCGCCACAAGGACAGTATGACACCGAGCGCAGTGACTCCCCTCTGTCATACCGGAGTTTAGGCAGGTGGGGGCGATTGCGGCATCTGTCACAGCCTCATGTCCCGTAGCAGGGATGGCTTCTGTATAGTCATGACCGCAGTGGGAGCAAGTATAGGTGGTGGTGCCTTCCTCCGTACAGGTGGGGGCGGCAGTGACTTTTCCTACATAGGCATGACCCATAGGGGAAATGCTCTCTGCGTAGCTATCACCGCAAAGGGTGCAGGTATAGGTGGTGCTACCCGCTTGCGTGCAGCTTGGCTCTATGGTCTCGGCAGTATAGTTATGGGTACAATTCTCTGCCACATACCAGACTACGGGCTCACTATCCATGTACCCATAGCTCGTCTCTACTCGGATGATACAATCATAGGTTCCCGGTTCTGTTGCCGTGTAAGTATGAGTATACAACTTACCACTGTATTTTCTAACAGAAGCAACCTGCTTTCTATTTCCCCCTTCCGGGGTAAAATAGATCGTATAGGAAACAGCAGACCCTTCCTCCTTATCCACGCTCAGAATGATCTCTTCCCCGGGGGCGAAGGTGGCGTAAGGGCCTTTGTTGGTCATGGCAATGTATCGGTTTCTGGAAAAATCAAATGTCCCTTCCATCGTTACGCCGTTACTGTACACTGCCTTTACGCTGAAGGTATAGTTTCCCAGACCCAGTACTTGCTTCCAAGAAAAGGTCTTTCCTAAATCCTCTCCATATAGCACTTCTTTGGTATCGGCATCGTAGAGGCTGACGAAATAGCTTTCAGCCGCTACATCCGACCAAGTCGCCTTAACATCCCGATTATGGGCGCTTAGCCTGATAGCCGGCGCTTCATAAACTACCGTAAAGGTGCAAGGGGCAGAACGAACCGTTTCTTCCCCTCTGATGGATGTAATATACACAGTATAACTGCCGGTCTCCATAGCGGTAAAGGTATATGTATTCACATCACCCATGTTTTGACTGATGACTAACCTGTCATCGCAATACAAAACGATCTGATAAGAATCTACATTGACCACAGAAGCCCACGTCACACACACCTCTGTACCATAGTAGTAGGTGGATCGGTCACCGGTTACATTTGTAGGAAGGTTGGTATGTGTCACATAATTGGGTCTCAGAATTTTATAAATATTCGATACCGACTCATGATTTGCAACTTTATTGTATCCATAATAGCCCATGGCAGTGGAACTGATATCTCGGGGAGAATTGCCCCCAATGGTGGAAATATTGGTACCATCCACCTCATATATCAGTTCAATATGCATGGCAAAATATGCAAAATTCTTAAACAAGCACAGGTCTCCGGGCTTAGCCTCTTCCACGGAAACCTCATATCCACCGGCTGCAAGGATATAATTTTCTAAAGTTATAAAATCCATCGTCATGGGAATCGCAGAGCTTTGCCCCGCCAAAATAGCACAATCTCCAATAAAATTCGTACACCAATTGTCAGTATATCCAAGAGTTTCGCCACTTTTTCCCAGTTGTGCAAAGGCAATGGATATCATATCCGTAGGGCCGTCACCGGTCAGGGTGTAGTCCGTACTATAACTTCCCGCTTTTGATAAGTCTTTTGCTGCTCGCAGGTCGTCGCAAAACTCCGTAGCAGAGGCTACAGGAATATGGGATACAAAAATTCCCAAAAACAGTGCCAAGATCAGCAAATATCCTAGTGCTTTTTTCATAACATATCTCCTCTTTTCTATTATTTGGTGACTTTGAAAACAGTCTGTGTCACTGTAGTGGCAACACGGGGGCCCAAGGGATCGGGAATGATATCAAGGAAGGCAGGGCGTAGCTTTTTAGGGCAGGAGAAAATAGCCCGGAAAGATCCCTGCGGTGAAGACAAGGAAGGACAGAGAGATAATGGACAGGATGGATGCACCTTTTAAGCTATAATTTTGTTAGTATAAAAAGGAAAAAATGGAAAAAATGGAAAAAAGCTTGTGTTTTTCTTGGAAATATGATACGATTAAGGGCGATTTGGTTTATAACTCCACATCAATGGAACGGCGGTCGGTGCGGATGCTCTTGCACAGGGCGGAGACGGCCTGATGACGGGGATCAACCTTGTAGCGTTCCACATCCTCCAAACTGTCAAAGTCCGAGATCAAGATGGCATCATAAGCACTGCCGGGTACGGCGCTTTTATGGATCTCCATACTGCGGATCAGGGGGATCTGTCCCTGCAGGGCTGCCAAACGGCTGAGAAATTCCGTGGGATCTGCATCCTCGCGGAACTTCCACATAACAATGTGACGGATCATAAATTTTCCTCTTTTCTGTAAGTATTTGTCTATATTTTAGAAAAGAACGGGATAAAAGTCAAGTTTGTTCACAGAATTTACACCACTTTCTTTGGGAAAGGGAGTAGAATAAGCATAAATTCCAGAGGAGGAATGTTATATGAAGAAATTTACAGCCCTTATACTGACGGCGATTTTGCTTTGCCTGTGCTGTGGATGTGGAGCTGAGCCTGCACAATCGCAGGAGGCAGTTATCCGCTATGAAGGCAGTGCGGCCTATTACAGCTATGAGGGAGCAGAATTGAAAATGGAACTGAATTTTGCCGAGCCCGTACCTGCATGGAAGGAGATCGCCCTGCAAAAGGGTGGAAAAACCGTTCTCAGCTTCACCCTGGGACAGGCAGTGTCTCTGGTGGAGATCTCCGCCTATGAGCTGGAGGAGAATGTGGATTACACGGTACTGGTAGACGGTGTGACCCAGAGACACGGAAAAACCTCCGTTGCCCAGCCCGGCTATATTCCCGATCCCGAAGTGCCTACCATCCCTACGGAGATCCAAGGAGAGACTGAGCCCACCACACAGACTACGGAGGACAAATTCGGTTTCAGCAAGCCTTCCATAGGCTTTGATGAGCAGACCGAGACCATCGGCAGTTTTGCCGACAGGGACTCCACTACCCCTCAGTCCGGCGGAGAGTTGCCCTCCGAGGCCTTCAGCCCCGACAGGGAGGAGGATGACTCCTCCCTTGCCCAACAGTTCAACCCCAACCCCGACAGGAATGTGACGGTCTTCTGTCTGGAGGGCAGAACAACTGTATTCCATCAGGTGCGAGATGCATCTTAACTATTGCAAAAACGGGACAAATGTGCTATACTTGACCCACTTACAATGAAAGGAAGTTAAAACAAATGAAAAAATTACTTGCGGTTCTGCTGATCACTCTCCTGTTGGTAGGCTGTAGCAGTGGCCCCGATCTGACCATGGAAAGCACCGAGGCTACTAGCGAAGCCACCACCGCAGCCACCACCGCAGCTACCGAGGCTTCCACCGAAGGCACTACCCAGCCTGTGGAACTCCCCGAGATCCAGATCCTGGGAGAGGCCGGTTACGGCAAGAATGACGAGAAGGCTCTCAACCATTACACTCTCAAGGAAGCTGATCACACCGACAGCGACATGACAGCAGTTATTGCAGTGGATTCCGAAGGCAATCCCATTTATGAAAACCGCCACCTGCAGGTCGCTTATTGGACAGAATATCTCAATTTCATGAACTCCTACGGCTCCTATGCCGCAATGATGGGCATGGACACCAGCCTGCCTCTGTATGCACAGACCATGGATGACGGCAGAACTTGGGAGCAGTATTTCCTGAGCTTTGCTGTGGAGGGTCTGGAGCGGAACTATTCTCTGGCAAAGTACGCCGAAGAGAAGGGAATGGAGCTTTCTGATGACGATCTGGCATCCATTTCCGACATTACCAATCCCGAAGGCGCTTTTGCGGCAGAATATGCCTCCGCAGGCTATGCTGATGCAGACAGCTACCTGCAGTACTACTTCGGTGACGGCACCGATGTGGTCAGCTATCAGGAATACTACGATACCTACCTCCGTGCCGCAAGATGCTATGAGGCACAGCAGGAGGAGATCCGTCAGGGCCTGACCGATGACGAGATCATGGCATATTATAACGAGAACAAGGAAACCTTTGAGACTCAGGGCAAGATCCAGGTGAACAACATCAATGTCCGCCACATTCTCATTCAGCCCGAAGGCGAAGAAGCTGATTGGACCGATGAAAGCTGGGCAGCCGCAGAGGCCTCCGCACAGGCCATCTACGATCAGTGGCTTGCCAACCCCACAGAGGATTCCTTCTCCGCTTTGGCTATTGAGCATACTATGGATCCCGGTTCTCAGGAAAACGGCGGTCTGTATGAAGATGTTGCTCCCGGAGACATGGTCACCGAGTTCAACGACTGGTGCTTCGATGCATCCCGTCAGGTAGGAGACCACGGCATTGTCAAGACCACCTACGGCTACCACATTATGTTCTTTGCCGGCACTACCGAGACCCGCGCATGGTACGATGCCGCCGCAGAGCAGGTAGTTTATGAAAAGCTGGAAGCCTTCATGACCCAGTGTCAGGAAACCTACCCCATTTCCGCAGACTACACCCTCATGCGTATTTTTGACGTGATCACTGCAAACCAGGAAGAAGCTGTGGGTTAAGAAAACACTTACATGAGAAGCTCGCTCCAAGCACGGGGCGAGCTTCTTTCGAAAAAAGGAAGGAAATTGTTCCTTTTCACCGGAAGCATTTTGTGATATAATGTAGAAAAAGGAGGGATGCCCCATGGAAACACGTTTATCCGCAATTATGGATTTTTTAAAGGAACGCTATCCCAAGCCGGAATGCGCCCTGCATTACACCAAGGATTATGAGCTTATGGTCGCCGTCCGTCTGTCTGCACAGTGTACGGATGCACGGGTGAATCTGGTGACACCGGCACTTTTTGCCAAATATCCCACCTTGGAGGCTTTTGCACAGGCAAATTTGGAAGATGTGGAGGAGCTGGTACATTCCTGCGGATTTTATAAGCACAAGGCACGGGATATCATTCTGGCATGCAGGATGCTTTTGGAGCGCTACGGCGGAAAAGTTCCCGATACCATGGAACAGCTCCTGGAGCTTCCCGGAGTGGGACGGAAAACGGCGAACCTGCTGTTGGGCGATCTGTACAACAAGCCCGCCGTGGTATGTGATACCCATGTGATCCGCATCAGTAACCGTCTTGGCTTGGCACAGGGGAAAGATCCGGAAAAGGTGGAGGTTCAGTTGCGACAGCTCCTGCCCCCGGAGGAAAGCTCGGATTTTTGCCACAGAGTGGTGCTTTTCGGCAGAGATCTGTGTATTGCCCGCAGTCCCAAATGCGCCCAATGCCCCCTGCGCCCCTTCTGCAAGGAATTTACAGGAAATTCGTAAAAAAAGAAAAAAACAGTTGGCTTGACTGAAAGTCTGTGATATAATAACAGTGTGAAAGTCTGCTCTCAGGAGCAAAAGCTACATCCAATAGAAGAAAAGGAGTATTATTATGGGAAAAGTACAGGTTTTGGATCATCCCCTTCTGCAGCATAAGCTGTCTATCCTCCGTGATAAGAATACCGGTGTTAAGGAATTCCGTGAGATTGTAGGCGAGATCGCCGCCCTCATGTGCTATGAAGCTACTCGCAATCTTCCTACGGAAGAGGTGGAGATCGAGACTCCCGTGGCTGTTGCAAAGTTCAAGGTTTTGGCAGGTAAGAAGCTGGCCATCGTCCCCATTCTCCGTGCAGGTCTGGGCATGGTTGACAGCATGATCTCCCTGATCCCCTCTGCAAAGATCGGCCATCTGGGTCTGTTCCGTGACCCTGTGACCCATCAGCCTGTGGAATATTTCTGCAAGATGCCTCCCGATATTTCCGAGCGTCAGGTATTTGTGGTTGACCCCATGCTGGCTACCGGTGGCAGTGCCATCGCCGCCATTGACATCCTGAAGAGAAAGTACGGCTGCAAGTCCATTGTCCTCATGGACATTCTGGCTTGCCCCGAAGGCATTCAGGCTGTGACCGAGGCTCATCCCGATGTAGACATCTTCGTCACCGCAGTGGACGAGCGGCTCAACGAGCATAAGTATATCATCCCCGGCCTCGGCGATGCCGGCGACCGCATTTTCGGCACCAAATAAAAAATCCCCCATACGGTAGAATCACCCCCCGAGACCTCTCAGGCCTCGGGGGATTTTTTGAGCTTAGAGGGAATCGTGAAGAAGAGAGATACCGAAAGAAATGATATACCTGCGGTATGATATATTCGGAGAATATGATATTCCTTCGGAAGTGATGTCGCTTCCCTTGTGAATGCATCACCCAGGTTGATGGATCAAAAATTACAACTCCGGTTTAACAAACTGTTTCACCCTACGAATTTATAGGGGCGGCAACCTGCCGCCCGCTGTTGGCACTTCAATAACTGCCAAGCTTGTCTTCAGAAGTATGCACCAATCGTAGGGCAAGCTGCCCTCAGCTTGCCGGTGCAGGCAGTGCGTGCTTTTGAAACGGCTTCTTGGCTTTTTGTTTCTGAATTACTTTGTTGTGTTGATATACGGTTAGCTTGTTGGCTCTGAAATGCTTTGCTTCCTGCC
>JAZMZW010000207.1:0-2042 GCA_045586205.1 Faecousia sp.
GTATCGTACAACAGTAGGCATTGGTCGTAGGGCAAGCTGACCCCAGCTTGCCCTACGATCGGTGTGTTCGTTTGTGGGAAAATTTATGTATATCTGCAATGCCAACGCGGGCGGACAGGGTCGTCCGCCCCTACGGATCTGGGTCAACAAACAGAGCGATAAACTGAAACTTACACTTTTGATCGATATAGGAAAATTACACTCAGGGATAAAATAGGAGGACGTATGAAGATCGGATTTGATTCTCAAAAGTATATTGCATTGCAGTCTCAGCATATTCGGGAGCGGATCGCCCGTTTTGGAGGTAAGCTCTATCTGGAATTCGGTGGAAAGCTCTTTGATGACAACCACGCAGAGCGTGTGCTTCCGGGCTTTGCGGCGGATAATAAATTGCAGATGCTCCTTGCTCTGAAGGATCAGGCAGAGATCGTTATTGCCATCAATGCCGCCGATATCGAAAGCAGTAAGCGCAGAGGAGATCTGGGCATTACCTACGATACGGACGTAGCACGTCTTATTGATGTGTTCCGTTCCCACGGCCTGTATGTGGGAAGCATTGCCCTGACCCGCTTTGCGGATCAGCCCTCTGCGGTGCTATTTGAGTCCCGTATGAAGGAAAACGGCTTGAATGTCTACCGCCTCTATACCATTGCCAACTATCCTGCGGATGTGGACCTCATTGTCAGCGACCGTGGCTATGGACGCAATGATTATATCGAAACCACCCGTCCGCTGGTGGTTGTTACCGCTCCCGGCCCCGGTAGCGGAAAAATGGCAACCTGTATGTCCCAGCTTTACCATGAGCACAAACGGGGTGTGCAAGCGGGCTATGCCAAGTTTGAGACCTTCCCTGTGTGGAATCTGCCTCTGAAGCACCCTGTGAATCTGGCATACGAGGCGGCTACCGCAGACCTTGACGATGTGAATATGATCGACCCCTTCCATCTGGAGGCCTACGGACAGACCACTACCAATTACAACAGAGATGTGGAGATCTTCCCGGTTCTGCGGACAATTTTTGAGAGAATTTATGGGGAATGCCCCTACAAGAGCCCCACGGATATGGGGGTCAATATGCTGGCCTATGCCATTACCGATGACGAGGCCTGCTGTGAGGCTGCCAAGCAGGAGATCATCCGCCGTTTCTTCCGCGCCGCCTGTCAGGAAAAACAGCACATGGGCAACAAGGGTGAGCGCCAGCGCATTGAGCTTCTCATGCGTGCTCTGCGGATCGAGCCGGAAATGCGCAAGACCGTCCCTGCCGCTCTTGCAGTGGCAAATCGCACCAGAAAGCCCGCCGTTGCCATTGAGCTTCCCGACGGACAGGTAGTCACCGGCAGAACCACGGTGCTTCTGGGCGCTACCTCTGCGGCACTCCTCAATGCCCTGAAGACCCTTGCCGGGATCGATGACGAGATTGAACTGATCTCTCCCAATGTTATCGTCCCCATCCAGACCTTGAAGGTGGATCACATGCAGAGCCAAAACCCCCGTCTCCATACGGACGAGGTACTCATTGCCCTTGCCATCTGTGCCTCCACGGACATCAATGCCCGTCGCGCTATGGCTCAACTGGAAAAGCTCCGCAACTCCCAGCTTCACTCCACCGTCCTGCTGTCCTCCGTAGACGAAAGCGTCCTGCGTAAACTGGGCATCCACTTAACCTGCGAAGCCACCTACGAAAACGCCAACCTCTACCACAAGTAATTTAAATGGACAATGGACAATGAATCCAAGTTGACAGTTGAAAGTGGATAGTTTCTGAATTGAGAATTAGCATGGATGCCCTTGGCTCTCCCTCCGGGAGAGTTGTCAGCGAAGCTGACTGAGAGGGTATGAGAAACTCAAAATAAAATCCAAAAAGCACGATCCCTAAAAAACGGGATCGTGCTTTTATACTTATTTCTAATAAAACGGATTAACCGTTTTATTATGCCGCTGGTAAGCGGCATGGCGGCAAAGCCGCCAAGAAATGCCGTGTAATACTGTTCTTGCCGCCATAGGCGGTGCAGGATATTCATCCTGCAATAAAATGGTTTTCA
>JAZMZW010000208.1:0-11769 GCA_045586205.1 Faecousia sp.
AGCACTACCATGGGCATTCTTAAGAAGGATGAAGCCCGCAAGAAGGTTATGGCTCTGTCCGAGCGTTATGGCCTTCAGATCGACCCCGATGCTAAGATCGAGGATATTTCCGTCGGTATGCAGCAACGTGTCGAAATTCTGAAGATGTTGTACCGTGACAATGAGATCCTTATTTTCGACGAACCGACGGCAGTTCTGACTCCTCAGGAAATCGACGAACTTATGATCATCATGCGTAACTTTGCAAATGAGGGCAAGAGTATTCTCTTCATTACCCACAAGCTTGCTGAGATTATGGCGGTCGCTGACCGTTGCTCCGTTCTGCGTAAGGGTAAGTACATCGGCACAGTAGATATTGCAGATACAACTGTGCAGGAGCTTTCCAGAATGATGGTCGGTCGTGATGTTAAGTTTGCGGTTGATAAGCTTCCGTCAGACCCCGGTGAAGTAGTTCTGGATATTGAAGGTCTTACCGTTGCATCTAAGGTCCATAAGAATAATGCGGTCAAGGACGTATCTCTGACCGTTCGCCGTGGCGAGATCGTATGCTTGGCTGGTATCGAGGGCAATGGTCAGACTGAGTTTGGCTATGCTTTGACCGGTCTTGAAAAGCAGGTCGCTGGTAATATTACGCTGTGCGGCAAGGATATCTCTAAGACTCCCATCCGTGAGCGCAGCATCATCGGTATGAGCCATATTCCCGAAGACCGCCATAAGTACGGTCTGGTTCTGGACTATACTCTGGAACAGAACTTGGTTCTGCAGCGTTATTGGCAGCCTGAATTCAAAAAGGGTCCGTTCATCAACTTCCCGGCAGTCCGTAAGTATGCCGATCGTCTGATTGAGGAGTATGATATTCGTTCCGGTCAGGGTGCGATCACCACTTCTCGCTCCATGTCCGGCGGTAACCAGCAGAAGGCAATCGTTGCCCGTGAGATTGACAAGGATCCCAACCTGCTGATAGCAATTCAGCCGACCCGTGGCTTGGATGTCGGCGCTATTGAGTACATCCATAAGCAGATCGTTGCTCGCCGTGATGCGGGTGCAGGCGTTCTGCTCATCAGCTTGGAGCTTGAAGAGGTTATGAACCTGTCCGACCGTATTTTGGTCATGTATGAAGGCGAGATCGTCGGCGAGTTTGACCCCAAGAAGGTCACTGTTGAAGAACTCGGTCTGTATATGGCCGGCGCAAAGAGAAAGGAGGTCGCCAAATGAACATTCGTAAATTAGCATCGAAGCCCGGTGTTGTCAGCCTGACATCCAGTGTGATTTCGATCATTTTTGGTTTGCTGTTTGGTTTTGCGCTCCTTTTGCTTCTTGATGCTCGTAATGCTCTGCCTGCATTCGGCATGATGCTGACTAATGCAGCAACCATTCCCGGTAACTTGCTTTACACCGCAATGCCCCTGATTATGACGGGTCTTTCCGTTGCTTTCGCATACAAGACCGGTCTGTTTAACATCGGTGCTTCCGGTCAGTTCACCATGGGCACATTCTTTGCTCTGTATGCAGGTATCGTGTTGGATCTTCCCTGGTATCTTTGCATGTTTGCTGCTCTTCTCGGCGGCGCACTGTGGGGTCTGTTCCCCGGCTTGTTTAAGGCATTCTTCAATGTCAACGAAGTTATTACTTCCATTATGTTCAACTGGATTGGTATGAATCTTGTCAACTTCCTGGTGTGCAACACCCCGAAGATGATCGCTACCACTTGGGGCGAAGCCAGTTCCGACCGTACTCCGAAGCTTCTGGGTCATGATGAACTGATGGATTCTGTCCTGCCCCGAATGGGTCTGGACAAGTTGACCGGACATCCCTACATGAACATTGGCTTTATTTTGGCAATTCTGCTTGCAGTTTTCCTGTGGGTTATCCTCAACAAGACTACCTTCGGTTATGAGCTGAAGGCATGTGGCCTGAACCCCCACGCTTCCAGATATGCAGGTATCAGCTCCAAGAGAAATGTTATTTTCTCCATGCTGATCGCAGGTGCTATGTCCGGTTTGGGCGGTGCAATGTATTACCTCTCCGGTGGTGTTCAGTACATCACCCTGCAGGAGATTACAACCATGGGCTTTGACGGCATTTGCGTAGCTCTGCTTGCAAACTGCAACCCCGTTGCTTGTATCTTCAGTGCAATCTTCATTAGCTACATTGATCTTGGTGGTTATGCGATCCAGACCTTTGGTTATGCAACTGAGGCTTCCGACATCGTTATTTCTGTTATTATCTACCTTGCTGCTTTGAGCTTCTTCCTGCGTGGTATTATCACCCGTCTGTTCATCAAGGGCGACGGCACCAATGCCAATGCTGAGGTTCAAAAGCCCAAGCAGGACAACACTGCGAAGGAGGCGTAATTATGGATCTTAGTGTAGGCGTGTTGTTATCAAATGTTATTTGCTTGATGATTTGTTTCGCAGTACCCCTGTTGCTTGTTGCATTGGGTGGTATGTACTCCGAACGCTCCGGTGTTATCAACCTTTCCTTGGAAGGTATCATGATCATTGGCGCACTGTGTGCTTGCATTGCCCTTAAGTACATGAACGAGCCCTCCATTGAAATTACAAAGATGGTTGCCAGAGGCAAGACGATGGTCGAGACGACTGTTATGGTCGGCTGGGGCGAAGTCCATCCGACAGCTGCGGTTTTGATAGCTGTTGCGATTGCCGCTATCTCCGGTTTGCTGTTCTCTCTGTTCCTGGCCTTTGCTGCGATCAACCTCAAGGCTGATCAGACCATCGGTGGTACGGCACTGAACCAGTTTGCGCCTGCGTTTGCAGTCGTTCTGGCATGGTCTTTGCAGGAAGGTGCCGGCAGAGACATTATGATCCCGAACTGGGTTCGAATTCTGCCCGAAAAACTCGGCATTGCAGGAACTGTCAATGTAGATTTTCTGCCGACTTTGTTCAAGCAGTTCTATCTGACGACTCCCATTGCAATTGTTCTGTTTATTGTCGCGACTGTTGTTTTGTACAAGACCCGTTTTGGTCTCCGTCTGCGTGCCTGTGGCGAACATCCTCAGGCTGCTGACTCCGTCGGTATCAATGTTTACAAGATGCGCTATGCAGGCGTTATGATCTCCGGTTTCCTCGCAGGTATCGGTGGCTTTGCATATGTTATCGCAGCCGGTAGCAGCTTCTCTGCTACTGTTGGCGGTTATGGTTTCTTGGCACTGGCTGTTATGATCTTCGGCGCATGGAAGCCGTTCAGAATTTTGCTTTGCTCAATGTTCTTTGCACTCTTCCGTGTTGTTGCTACACAGTATGCTCTGTTCCCCTTCCTTGACTTCACTGAACAGTTCGAGAAGGCAGGTATCACTGCTAAGATCGGCAATCTCTATAACATGATCCCGTATATCGTAACCATGGTCGTTCTGGTTCTGACTTCCAAGAACTCCAGAGCTCCCAAGGCTGAAGGTATCCCCTACGACAAGGGACAGAGATAATTACAATTACCGCATTTGTCCTATCCTCGCTTGCGGGGATAGGACAAAGATTATTCAAACAGAAAGAGGATCGTCTATGCCTAATATAATCGTCATCGGTATTGCAGGCGGCAGTGGCAGCGGCAAGACCACCTTGATGAAAAACCTTTTGGCTCGGTTCCGAGACGATGTAACGGTTCTTAGCCATGACAATTACTACCGCCCCTTTGATGAAATGACTATGGAGGAGAAGAAGCGGGTCAACTACGATCATCCCGACGCTTTCGAGACGGAGATGATGATCGAGCATCTGCGGTTGCTCAAGGAGGGCAAGACTATTGAATGCCCCATTTACGACCATGCTACCTACTCCCGTTCTGCCGAGACCACCAAGGTGGCTCCCAGTAAGGTTATCCTCGTTGAGGGCATCTTGATTTTCGAGAACAAGGAGCTTTGCTCCCAGATGGATATCAAGATCTATGTAGATACCGATGCTGATGTACGCTTGACCCGCCGTATCCGTCGCGATGTGGCAAAGCGTGGCAGAAGTATTGAGTCTGTTCTCAATCAGTATCTGGAGACTGTTAAGCCCATGCACGAGCAGTTTGTTGAACCCAGCAAGAAGAACGCCGACCTGGTTGTTCTTGAGGGTGGCAAGAACCTTGTCGCACTGGAAATGATCATCGACCGCATCCAGCGTCACATCGATCAATAAGATTGTACAGACTTCCTTTCATACCCCCAAAAAAGACCCGAAACGGCCCACCACCGTTCCGGGTCTTTTTCCACATCAGATCTTTAGATATTATTCGGTATGCATATTTAAGTCTAAGCTAGGGACTATTACCTAGTATCTACCTATAATTAGGAAGTATCGCAGTGAGGGATAGAAAGTTTCTCCCGTGAATAGTGAATTGCCTGCACTGTTAGTCTTGTAGGATCTATCGATCAACGGTGTAGCGCCGGTCAGTGACCGGCGATGCTGGCACTTTCGATATCATAAAAGACAAAATTCAAGGTAAGGATTTCCAAGTCAGTGCCTCCCGCTGATGAGTAAGGCGTGTCGAAGGCGGTAGGAGAGAAAAGCTTCCGATTAGTACGAGTTCACGATAAATCGTACAGGTCGGAAGCTTTTCTCTCCTTCAGTCGCTCCGCGCCAAATCACTGTGGTGATTCCGCACCACGGCTCTGACAGTCCACCGGACTGTCATTCACTCCCGTGGTGTTGCTTCGCTTACCCTCGTCAGAGGGAGCCGCTAATTTGGAGACCTTTACGGCGGGAAGGAGAGAGAAAAAGACCGATACAAGGAATTGGAAAGATCCTTGTATCGGTCTGAGTTTGTAATTATACCAAGCCGGAAAGCTCTGCGGAGGCCTTGATGCTTTCGCTAGATTCTGCCAAAATGTTGCGGCTGTCTTCCAGCATAGCGACCATCTGCTCATAGTTCAGACGCAGTGCATCCAGAAGTCTTCCCATGTCGTTGGCGGTCATGTTCAGCTTTTCATCTGCCTGACGGTAGATGTTCTGCATACGCTCTGCGGCGGCAGTGGCTCTCTCTCTGGCCATACGCTCTGCAAGCTCTGCACGGCGATAGGCGGCCAGCTCCATTTCATTGAAGCCAAGAGGAGCGGATGCCATTCCTCCGGGAGCTGCCATGGGACGGTCCAAGGCTCTTGCGGGAGCTTGCACTACAGGAGCCTGAGGTGCGGGGGCGGCTTCCTTCTCTGCCAGTTCGGTCTGGAGAGCTTCCTTTTCGGCAATGAGATTGCTGTTCTGGGTGGCAAGGGCTACATTCTGCTCCTTAGCCATACGGAGTTGGGCTTCATACTCGGCGATCTGCTGTTGCAGACGGGCAACCTCGGCCTTAAGCTGTTCGCTGTTGCCACCGGCGGTAGCGGACTGCTTCAGCCTTGCATTCTCCTCACGGAGTGCGCGCATAGCCTTTTCGTGTTCTACAGTCTGACGCTGGATAAATTGCACCACATCGGTGCGATTGAAACCATTGAGTGCGCTGCGGAAACTTTCGGTAAATGCTCCTGCTACCATAATTGATACCCTCCTACGAATGTGACAAAGAATTTTGTCCTCATTTTTGCGGTTGTATTCATACATACCTTTCCGAAACTAATTATAACACGAAGTTGGAAGAAACACAAGAGAAAAACAGAAAAATTTGTGGAGAAAATCCGATTTTGTCTAAAAAATTTTTACATCTAGTCCTTTACTTTCTGCCTGTTATCTGTTATAATACTCTCACACGCGCCGGTGGCTCAATGGATAGAGCATCAGATTCCGGTTCTGACGGTTGGGGGTTCGAGTCCCTTCCGGCGTGCCAGAACCCCGCCAATGCGTCGCATTGGCGGGGTTCAGTGATGTTTGCTACGCAAGTGATGGCGTTGCACTTGTGATGTATGCGGAGCAAGTGATGTCGCTTCGCTAGTGTTTTTTGGGCAAACATCGCATCACTGCGTAGCAACATCACTTGCGTAGCAAACATCACTTCGCCGAAGGTGATACATCACGAAATATGTGCTGTGTGCATACGAAGGAGAGAGGAGAAAATGGCAGAATCGAAATTAAGAGATCTTTCTATGGAATTCTCCGTGGATATCATTCAACTTGTAAAATCTCTGAAATCCAAACATGAGTCCGTGATTTCCAACCAAATCGGTCGTAGCGGAACAAGTATTGGTGCAAATATTTTCGAGGCAAAATATGCACAAGGCAAGAGAGATTTTATATCGAAACTGGAAATTGCCTTGAAAGAGGCTAGTGAGACAGGGTATTGGCTTGAATTGTTATACAGAACTGAATACATAGATGATCAGACCTATAAAATGTTGTCTGCCAAGTGTACTGCCCTCCGCGTGATGTTGGTTGCATCCTGCAAGACTGCCAAGGAGAATACTCCATGACTAATATGCAAATTATGAAGAAGGCCCTTGAGGCTTTGGTGATCAAGGATTTGGTTGACAAGGGGTTTGTGGGGAAGTGGCCGCATTTTCGGAGGGAGAATGAGGGCTGTATGGAGTTGATCTCTTTTCAAATCAATAAATGGGGTGGAGCTTTTACTGTGGAGTTGTCCGCAGTTTTTCCTTTATCTGAGAGGAAAAACTATGTGCCTTGGGAGGGCTTGACTTTGGATCAAGTGACTGTGTGGAACACCATGGAGCGCTATCGCCTGAAGGGCATGTATGACGGCTGGTTCTATTATCGGGACTTGTACTGTAAGCGCATACCCTTTTCCGGTATGGACTATATAGATGTGCCGGAAAATAAGGCAGACAGCTTCCGAATCCCCGAGGGCTATCGGTTAGTGCAAAAGTTTGCCGAGGATAGGGCTCGGGAGATTTGTGTGGAAGTCCACAAGCAATTGCAAGAGGGCTTCCGCTGGCTAGAGAATTTTGTGAGGGTGTCCACACAGCCGAAAGCCCGTTTTTCCTTGTTTTCCAAGATCAGAAGCAAGAGAAAATAAGGCGGTATTATACGGTACACAGAAAGGGGAACAGCCTATGTTCCGCAAGTGGAAAAGGAAATTTGACCGTTCCTTCCGCTCTATGTCTATGGGAGAAGCTATATTTTTAATGGTGGCGGGTCTGCTTATGGGAACAGTCTTTACCTTCGGGATGCAGTATTGGAACAAAGCTGTCACCGGGGAGGAATGTGCTTCTGTTCAAACAGAGTTTGTGTCCTATGAGAAGAAGTATGCCGGGAAAAGCCTTCGTGTCAATGAGATCGCCATAGACTGTTCCAATGGGGAACGATATGATGTAGACGGAGTTTGTCTGTCCGACAGTTTCTTGGAAACAGTGTACGGGATGGAGGAAGGGGGAAGCCTAAGTATGCTGATCCATCCCAATCAGAATAAGATCGTAGAGCTTTATTATGAAGGTGCCCTTCTTCTGGATTTTGACAAGACGGTAGCCGACTTAGGCACCGAAGCCAATCAATTCGCTTGGCTGGGCGGTTTTCTCTATTTGCTGGCTTTGTGCGGCATTTACCGCTTGATCCTGTATTTCCATGAGGAACAAAAATAAGACAGACGCTTCTGTGTGTTCAAAGTGAACATGCAGAAGTGTTTGTTTTCCGGTAGGATGTTAAGAATTGCTTTTCCGATCCCTGCATCCGTTGTAGCATAAAAACGGAGTCTTGGCAAGGACAGTATACAGATGGGGATTTTGTAAGCTTGACAGGTCGGTGGAATCGCAATATAATACGAATGTAGAATCATACGGACAAAGAGGGGGAGCTCTTGAAAAAATCGATGAAAAGAGGATATCAGCTTCGGGCAAAGTCCTTGGTGAGGAAGGAGCAGGTTTTGCACAATGCCCTGTGGAACAAGTTGGGCTTAGTGATCCTGATTTGTGCGGTGGCCGTCCTTCTGATGCTCCTACCCGGTGAGGAGAGAGTCGATGCCTCCGGTGCAGGGCGTTGGGGCGTTTATTGCCTGTTGTTTGTCCTTGCAGGCGCTTATCTTGTGGGGGGAATCCGCCTTGCTTCCCTGTTGCGGAAGGTGCAGAGGATAAGCAATCCTGCGGGGAAGGAAGTTCGCTTTCTGTGTAAAAGGGTTCGTTTTATGAATAAAGCTGTTTCAAAGCATACAGCTGTCCGGATCTGCACGGTTTTTGTGGGGGAGCAAGGGCAAAAATTCTATGAGATCCACGAAGATCCCCCGCTTGAACGATTTGACATCAAATCCCAAACAAGGCAATATGTGGGGCGGGAATGTACCTTCCTGTGCTACGAGGACAGCGGTATCATCAAGAAGCTCCCTAAAATGGAATAAATTCATACAGAAAAGGCTACCGCCTCGAAGCTCCGGCACGGGAGCTTCGAGGCGGTTTTGGGATATTTGAAGGAAATTATGTCTTCAGGGCTTCCAGTCGTTTGATGTTGCGGTGGATGGAATCTACCAGTTCCCCTTCGGTGGTCCAGTCTTCTTGGGTAACTTGGAGCATTTGCTTTTGGGCTTCGATGGCTCCGTCAATGTCCCCCAGGATCTCGCAGATCTGAGAAATGGCATCCTCACAGTCCGTGAATCTGGGGGAGGGACGCATGGGCTGACAGGCTTTGAAATAGGGGAGGGCTTCTTCATAGCGTCCCAGCTTTGCCAGAATACTGCCGTACTCAAACCATACTTGCCAATTATCCTTGTAATCATGAAGCATTTTATCCCAATACTCCATAGCTTCCGGAAGCTTGCATTCGACCTGACAGATCTCGCCCATGAACATTTCGTAATGGTAGGAATGCTCGATGGACTTCATCTGTTCGGCATAATGCCTTGCTTCTGCGGTACGGTTGTCGGTGATCAGGAGCTTCAGGAGCCAGAAATAATTACGGATATCTTCCGGATGCTCAGCAGTGACAGATTTGTAGAAGGAAATAAGCTCTGCATGGTTGGCAAAATTCCAGTCGGAATAAGGACCGCGTTCCGCATCAAAGACGGCGCAGTGGGCATCCTTGCATCCGGGGATGGAGCGCAGGGCTTGTCTGGCCAGAGGCTTGGAAAGGGCATGATATTCGTCTGCACGCTTGTTATACAGCATGGCCAGCAGAAGCCCCGCTCTGGCACCGTGGTCGGAATGGCTTTCCAAATTCTTTAGATAGATTTCGTGCTGTGAAAATTCTTCGTGGCTGAGGAAACGCACATCATACAGGGCATTCTCAATGCGATCCATACGGTCTTCCTCACTTATGGTAAAAAGCTCGTCAATGGTTATACCGAAGATCACGGACAGATCCGGGAGCATGAGAATGTCGGGCATATTCGCACCTTTTTCCCATTTGCTGACGGCCTGGGGGGAAACACCTAATTTCTGTGCAAGCTGCTCCTGTGTCATGGATCGGCTGAGACGCAGGGCTTTGATTCGTTTTCCAAACTGTTCATTCATTGGATGACCTCCTTGTTTTTCTGATGGCATTATTGTAGCGGAATAAGGAGAGAAAAACAATGACGGTAAAATTGAATGAAATTCGCTCTATGGTTGAGTGGGGCTCAGCGCAGGGCAATGCACACCTGCATGACGATGAAGGCGGCATAGAGCCCCAGAAGGACGATGCCCTGCCAACGGCGAAGCTTGCCCTTGATGAGGCTGGGGATAGTCAGGATGGACATGACAACCAGTACCAGAGGGATCTCCACAAGGAGAGATGTGGGGATGCCGGCGATTTGGCTACCCTCGGGAATGGGGAAGGGAGAAATGGTAGCGGCGGCACCGGTGACCAATACCAGATTGAAAATATTTGCACCGATGATATTACCCAGAGACAGAGCTCCGTGACCCTTCACAAGGGCGGTAACAGCGGTGACCAGCTCCGGCAGGGAGGTACACAGGGCAACGACGGTGACACCGACGACCTCGGTGGGGATACCTGCCATGGTGGCAAGGGCAACGGAAGATCCTTCCAGCATGTCTGCACCAACGGCAATAACAGCGGCACCGAAAATGAGGACTAAGAGATTCTTCCACAGGGGAGCAATATTCTCGTCTTCTTCCTCGTTATGATCGGATGCTTCCGCAGGGGTCTTCAGAGCCTTGATGACGCTCACGGTCATATAGATCACGAACATCACCAGTAGGGCGATACCCAGAGTTCTGCTAAAGCTGTCGAGGACATAAGCACCGACGCAATACACGGCCAAAGCAGTAAAGAAGAAAATCACGGGAAGTACGATGGTCTTCCGCTGGATCTTTGCAGGACGGATGGCAAGGGTAAGAGCGGCGATGAGTGCGGTGTTACAAATGATGGAGCCGGTAGCGTTGCCGTAGGCGATAGCGCCGTTTTGATTGACGGCGGCTGTGACGGAAACCATGACTTCAGGCAAGGTGGTGCCGATGGAGACTACCGTAGCACCGATGAGGAGCTCCGGTACACGGAATTTTTTGGCAATGCCAACAGCACTGTCTACGAACCAGTCGCCACCCTTGATCAGCAGGACGACACCTACTGCAAAGAGGAGCAAAGAGCCGGCGAGACTGTCGGTCAGGCCTTGATACCATTGTAAGAATTGTGCGAACATGAAATAAACTCCTTCCGATATAAAGCTGGTTTTTGGAACTGTACTTAGGGGCAGAGATCGCTACCGTACAACTCCGGCAAAGGGGGATCATTCAGCAGGGATTCCACAAGCTGTTGCAGATGCGCTTGGGTCAGGGTCTCCACGAAGAGGAAGGGGGCTGACGGAGGCAGATAGGGAAGGGAGGCCTTGTCCATAAGGCCCTTCGCATTGTCGGGGGTAGCTACTGTCAAGGTATAGCTTCTTCCATCCTCAAAGGTGACACAAACATCTACATTATCATTCTTGGGATCGATCTCTTCCCAAAGAAAGGGATAGGAAATACGACAATCCACAGAAATCACCTGCTTTCACCTCTGATTTTATCATATAATAAGGACGAAATCAAGAAGCGATTGCATCGAATTCCTTTACAAAGTAAGCTACGGGATGCTATAATCTTGAAAGATCGTCATAAACTAACAGGGAGGTGAGATCCGGTATGAAGAAAAAGTGGAAAGGATTCCTGAAGGCGCTGAGCCTTTGCCTCCTGCTGTGCCTGTGCATCACGGAAATCGTAGCCCTGGGGATCGTCCGATATGGGAACAGAGATGAAAAACGACCCTGTGATGTGGCCATTGTTCTGGGAGCGGGTAGCTTTAACGGACATCTCTCAGCGGTCTATCGGGAGCGGATCAACCACGGGATTTGGCTTCTGAACAATGACTATGCAGAATATCTGATCTTCACTGGTGGCTACGGCGTGGGGAGCAATCGCTCCGATGCCGCCGCGGCTATGGACTATGCCATCAGGAGCGGCGTGCCCCGTGAGCGTATTTTGTTAGAGGAGGTTTCTACCGTTACGGAGGAAAATCTTTCCGAGGCCAAGAAAATCATGGAGGCCCATGGCTTCCGAAGTGCCCTTGTGGTCAGTGATCCTCTCCACATGAAACGAGCCATGCTTATGGCCAAGGATCAAGGCATGGAGGCCTACAGTTCCCCCACGCCCACCACCATGTACCGTAGTGTCAAAACCAAACTGGCCTTTCTGGCACGGGAGGAAGTTTTCTATATAGGCTACTGCCTCATAAGACTGTTTCGATGAAAACAACGCCCCTTGGGAGCGTTTTTTGCTCTCAAGGGGCTTGAGGATCCTAGGAAAGTGATTTGTGCAGAAAGTGCCTGATGTGACTGATATAAAAGATGAAAGGGGCTGTCTCAAAATAAAATTTTCGGAGGCTGTCCTGCGGTGGCTCGCCACGAGCGAGTTATGCACAGATTGTTAGGTTTTTGTGCATAAAAAACGAAAATCCCCCTAAAAAAAGACACACCAAACCAAGGTGGTAG
>JAZMZW010000209.1:0-11328 GCA_045586205.1 Faecousia sp.
TTAGCTATACTCAAGAATTTTCGTTGGCTATTCTCGCAAATGTCTCAATTGACATCATCAAGAACAACTTAATTTTTTATAATCAAATTGTCCAAGGTGTTTGTTCATGTTTCTCGTTGTTTAATTTACAAGGTACACCGCACTTTCGCTCCCCGTGAGGGGCTCGCCTCAAGCGCTCCGATATATTAACACATGAATCCCATTTTGTCAAGCACTTTTTTTACTTTTTTTCACATTTTCTTAAATTATTTTTTCCGCACTTTTCCCCTTATTTCCCCTTACCACAAGATATATGGGCAGTCTCCCATTTTACAGGAAACTGCCCACATTCCGTAGTGTTAATGAATTTTCATCAATTTGTGCTTAATTCCACAAGAACTGCTTCCTCGGCAGTAAAATACATACTCAAATCACTGCTTAAGCCCGATGCCCACATAGCTTTTTCAAAAGAAATGTCCTCCAGATTGCTCAAATACACAAAGGTGCTATCGGCTTTTGCATTGGGCATACGGCCTGTGATCACCAGACGGTGTTTGTAGGTATAGCCCCGGAACATCCATGTCCCGTCGCTCATTTTATAATAGGTACGGAAGTCGGCTTCTACTTTTTCTACGGGATCCTCCGCAGGCGGTGCTTTCACCCGTGAGGCATAAGGAGAAGCAATTCCCTGCTCTCCCCAGTAGGATATTTCCTCGCCGTTACCGTCAATGACGATAGTTTCCCCTTCCACCGACAGGGTCATTTCCTTATAACCCATTGTATTGCCTGCCATCAAAACAAGCTGCCCTTGCCGAGTCTCCATAAATTCCACAGATCCAAACTGCCCATGGAACAAATTGAAATATTCCGGTTTCCCTTTCTCATACACCGCAAGGGAGAAGGTAAAAATCCCGGATGTGGGGCCACAGTTCAAGGAAATATATTCCTCACGTCCGTCTCCGTCAATGTCCCAATAGGCTTCATCCATTGCAGGCAGTATATTGTCCTCCGAGACAGATTCCACTGTAAAAGGCTCCCAGAACAAAGCTTCCAATGCTTCTGTGTAGGTGTCGTTGATTTCATAGAGATAGCTCGAATGGGGAACAGCCGTAGGAATAATGCGAATATCCTCGCGGGCTACCCCCTGCGACAGCACATAATACAGCGCAACGCTCCTCATATCCTCCATAGTAAGAGCCTCCCTTTGGCGAGCAAGGATCTCCGTCCGGGTGTCGATCTCCGTTCTACTCGGGAGCAGGATGCAGGAATAGGAGTTTTTTGCCAGCTGCCAAATGTAAATATCCAAACCATTGGAGGTATCCAGCCCGAAATACATCGGGTATTCTTCTTTCAGAGGCTCAACGGCATCCATATAATCGGGAGATGCCCCAATGTATGTATCTGTCGGTACCGCAGGAGTTTTCACATTGTATCCGTCAATCAGGTCGTATACTTCCTTCGCTTGCTTGGGCTCTATGACCTTGTAGCTCAGAGTCGGCTTCACGCCGTTGTTGACCCATACGGCGGTGAAGTCGGAATTGAAGTGAATATAGAGTCCGTCCAAATAGGATTGGAAGGTAGCTTGGGTATTTTCTTCCCTTTGCAGAACAAGGGTGTGACTGCGGTCTCTGTCCTCGGAACGGTTTAAGGAAAGCTCTTTTTCCGAGATTTTCAGCTCTACCAGATCCCGCAGGAGATCCTTGCTGATAGTTCCTACAGATTCATAGGTCTCGCCGTCAGAAGTCCAGACACAGACGGTGTTTTCCACCCGTTCCTCCAAGGTGAGGAATTCGATATTTGCCAAAGTGCCTAAGTTGCCGGAGTCGGGATTTGTAAGGAAGCACAGAGACAGCACCGCCGTTGCCACAAGACCTGCAAGAAGGATCCAAAAGGCGGGCTTTTTGTAGTTGAGGATGGATTTTACACGATCCTTTACGCTCACCTCTCCGAAGGCAAGGGGACAGGCAAGAACAGTGCGTCTGCTCACACTGCAATTCAGGAGGGCTTGGGAATAGTCCGCCCGTTCTGCCATGCCCAGTTCCTTCACCACTTGCTCATCACAGGCCAGTTCGATGTCCCGACACAGGAGGATATAGGCAAGCCACATAAGGGGGTTGAACCAGTGGATGGACAGAAGCAGAAATCCCAAGGGCTTCCAAAGGTGATCCTTCCTGCGGATATGTGCCTGTTCATGGGCGATCACATAGGGAAGGTCTTCCTCTGCCACAACGAAGGGCAGATAGATCTTGGGACGAATCACGCCGAGGACAAAGGGAGAGGCAACCTGCTCACTGCGGAAAATATTCTTTTCCAGAAGGATGCCGGTTGCTACCTTGCGGTACAGGCGCCAATAGCTGACAGCGGCATAGAGGAGCATTGCCACCAAGCCGAATAGCCAAAGGCTCTGTACGATCCACAGGGTGATCTGCAAGGGATTGACACTTGCCCCCACTGCAGGAGTATTGGAATCCTCGATCAAAGTATTGACCACACGATCTATGATTTCCACACCGCTTTGGATGGTGGGCGTGGTATTCATTCCGATATTCAAAGGAATCGTTTCTTTGCTCGGGAGCAGACTCAGGGCGCTTTCTACGGTAAAGGGGCACAGAAGGCGCACTGCCACAACAGCCCACAGGAGGACAGGGAGCCATTTAGGGGCTTTTTTCAGCAGTAAACGGAGCAGGAGCACCGCAAGGATGATCCAGCTTGCAGAGATGCTCATGTTCAGGATGGTCAGGAAAAGCTTGTTCACGAAGTCCCTCCTTTCCGTGCTTGGTCGATCATGGCCTGTACCGCATCAATGTCTGCCTCGGACAGTTTGCGGTGCTTGGTAAAGGCGGCAATGAAGGCAGGGAGAGAGCCTTCGAAGGTTTTGTCTACCATTTCGTTCAGTTGGCTGATCTGGGCTTGGTCTTTGCTGATGAGGGAGGTAACGACGGTGTTCTCGTTCTTCAGTACCCCACGCTCGGACAGCTTCTTCATGACGGTGTAGGTGGTGGTGGGCTTCCAACCGAGACGCTGTTGGCAAAGCTCCACCAGTTTTCCGCTTTTGATAGGCTCCTGCTCCCAGAGAATGAGGCAGAAGCGGTATTCGCTTTCAAAAATTTTCGGTACATCCATAGTCGTTTCCTCCTCTATTGTAGTAGAGTACATATACACTCTATCACAATAGAGTGAATTTGTCAAGGTTTTTTCGGAATCTTGTAAAAACCGACTGTAGGGCAAGCTGCCCTACGGGTGATTGGATCGTTAGATCGGAAGTTGGATACCGGATAGAGAGTTCCCGTGACGGGCGGGCAGGGGTCGTCTGCCTCTACGCAAAAGAAAAAACGAGCTTGGACAGGTGCTCCAAGCTCGTTTATGGTCTTTATATCATTTTAGGACTGTGCCAGTTCTTCGCGGACGGTGCGGATCTGGTGCTCTACAGAGGTCACGGAGGTACCACCGAAGGAGATACGGGTTTCCACACATTTGGCAAGGTCAATGGCTTCGTAGAGATCCTCTGCGAAAAGCTCGCTGTAGCCACGGTACTGTTCCGGAGTCAGGTCTTCCAGAACGGTGTTGTTGCAGATGCACAGGGCCACCAGCTCTCCGGAGATCTTGTAGGCACTGCGGAAGGGCAGACCCTTCTTGACCAAATAGTCAGCCAAGTCCGTAGCATTGATAAAGCCCTTCTGTGCGGCCAGCTTCATCTGTTCGGGGCGAGCCTTCATGGTCTCGATCATGCCGGTGAAGACCTTCAGGCACATGATCACATTCTCGCAGGTGTCAAAGAGACCTTCCTTGTCCTCCTGCATATCCTTATTATATGCAAGGGGCAGACCCTTCATGGTGGTCAGCAAGGCCATAAGGTTGCCGTAAACTCTGCCGGTCTTGCCACGGACGAGCTCTGCCATATCGGGGTTCTTCTTCTGGGGCATAATGGACGAGCCGGTGGTATAGGCATCGGACAGCTCCACAAAGCGGAACTCCCAGCTTGACCAGAGGATCAGTTCCTCGGAGAAGCGGGACAGGTGCATCATGAGGATGCTCAGATTGCTCATAAGCTCCAGACAGAAGTCACGGTCGGAAACACCGTCCAGACTGTTGAGACAGATCTTGTCAAAGCCCAGCTTCTGTGCCTCGAAGAAGCGGTCGGTATCATAAGTAGTACCTGCCAAGGCACAGCATCCGATGGGAGAACTGTTGGTACGGACACGGCAATCCTTCAGACGATCCAGATCACGGAGGAGCATCATGGCATAGGCCATGAGATGATGACCGAAGGTAATTGGCTGGGCTCTCTGCAAATGGGTATAACCGGGCATAATGGTAGCCTTGTATTCCTCTGCTTTATCTGTCAGGACAGAGACCAAGCCCTTGATGAGGGAGACGAGCTCGTCGATCTGCTCACGGACATACATACGCATATCCAGAGCCACCTGATCGTTTCTGGAACGGGCGGTGTGAAGCTTCTTGCCCACATCTCCAATGCGCTGGGTGAGAACCTGTTCCACAAACATATGGATGTCCTCACAGCTCATGTCGATCTGCAAAGCACCGGATTCCAGATCCTGCAGGATCCCTTCCAGACCTTCTAAAAGCTGTGCCTCATCTTCCTTGGTAATAATATTCTTGGCGGCCAGCATGGCGGCGTGAGCCATGGATCCGGTAATATCCTGTTTGTAGAGCTTACAGTCAAATCCAATGGAAGAATTGAAGTCATCTGCCAACTGCGCCGTAGCACCGTCGGTTCTTCCTGCCCACATTTTTGCCATATTGCTGTCCTTTCTACCCCCTTCCCGAAAGAGGGGGTACACATATTATAATAGTATCAGAGTCTGCCCAGTTCTCTCAGAGCCTGCACCTTGGTGGAAAGACCCCAGAGGTTGATGAAGCCCGTAGCCTGGTTCTGGTCGTAGTCGCTCTCTTCGAAGGTAACGAGCTTCTCGGAGTACAGGGAGTAGGGAGAGGTGGTGCCGGCGGGGATGATGTTGCCCTTGTAGAGCTTCAGCTTCACGGAGCCGGTAACGAATTCGTTGGACTTGTTAGCGAAAGCGGTGAGAGCCTCCTGCAGGGGAGAATACCACTTGCCGTTGTACAGCAGGTCTGCGTAGTCCACAGCCAGCTTCTGCTTCAGGTGGAGGGTGTCACGGTCAACAGTGAGCATCTCCAGCTGACGGTGTGCAAAGTACAGGATGGTGCCGCCGGGAGTCTCGTAAACGCCACGGTCCTTCATGCCTACCAGACGGTTCTCAACAATGTCAATGATGCCGATGCCGTTTGCACCGCCCAGCTCGTTGAGCCTCTCGATGATCTTGGAGGCCTTCATCTTCTCGCCGTCAACAGCAACAGGTGCGCCTGCCTCGAAGTCGATGGTCACATAGGTGGGAGCATCGGGAGCCTGATAGGGGGAAACACCCATTTCCAGGAAGCCGGGAGCATCCAGATTGGGCTCGTTGGAGGGATCTTCCAGATCCAGACCTTCGTGGCTCAGGTGCCAGAGGTTCTTATCCTTGGAGTAGCTGTTCTCACGGTTGATCTTCAGGGGGATGTTGTGAGCCTCTGCGTAGTCGATCTCTTCCGTACGGCTCTTAATGTCCCACTCTCTCCAGGGAGCGATGATCTTCATATCGGGAGCAAAACGCTTGATGGCCAGCTCGAAACGAACCTGATCGTTGCCCTTGCCGGTAGCACCGTGGGCAATGGCGTCAGCACCTTCTGCCAGAGCGATCTCTGCCAGCTTCTTGCCGATGACGGGACGGGCAAATGCGGTGCCGAGGAGATAGGTCTCATACTGAGCGCCCATCTTCAGAGCAGGGATGATGATGTCATCAACCATTTCGTCAACCAGATCGGCAACGATGAGCTTGGATGCGCCGGTGGCAATGGCCTTTTCTTCCAGACCTTCCAGCTCATCAGCCTGACCGACGTTGCCGGCAACGGCGATGATCTCGGGGTTGTTGTAGTTCTCCTTCAGCCAAGGGATGATAATGGAAGTATCCAGACCGCCGGAGTATGCAAGAACGACTTTCTTAACAGTTGCTTTTCCCATGATAATTTCCTCCAAAAGGTTGTATATTTTATGTATATAGCGAATATTTAACCGAAATTTTCAATCGATATCCAGTGTTCTTAGAGATTATACAGCTATACCGGGGTTTTGTCAAGACTTTTATGGATAATTATTCGTATATTTTTCCTTTCTTCGCAATTCCCCCGCCTTTCTGCAAAAAGCCTCTCCCCCGGTTTTTCTCTCCGATTGCCCTTCCGGGGAGCTTTGAGGGAAAATTCGGAAGATTTACCGTTTATTCACACATTCCTCCCATAAGTCTGCTATACTGTAAGCGAGGGAAGGATCTACATCGGATCACCGATGCCGTAGAAATCTCTGCGGATAATGCCAACGGTGAGCCGACTCTTCTGTAAGCGAGAAGACACTCCGAGCAAGTGAATGCCACACTTGCTCGGGGTGGTTTTTTATTCATTTTTTGCAAAAAGTTTCCAAAGTCAAGGGCGTGATCCTTGCAATTCTCTGCCGCCTGTGGTACTATGGACTTATACTTCACCGAGAAAGGATGTTACTCTATGAAATACAGACTCCTGTCGTGGATCTTAGCCCTGTCCATGATGCTTTCCCTGCTCCCCACTGTAGGTGCAAAGCCACTGACCGAGCCGGAGACCGACACTGCCGCCTTTGGCGGTACCCTGAACACCCAGACGGATCTGCTCTTTGACTTCAGCAACAAGACTACGGATCAGACCCGCTACAAGAACTCTGCCTACGGCGGATATAACTTCGACCAAGAGAGCAAGGGCTACTGGGCAACCGGCTACAACGACTCCAAATCCGACTACAGTATCTCCAACACCAACGGCACTCTCCGTGTCCATGTCACAGGCGGTGCCGATGCCAACGGTGTCCCCGGTCCTTGGATCAAGGTCACCAACACCTACGGCGTAGCCCCCTCCTACAGCGAGTCCAGCCGTAGCTACTATCCCCTGAGCTTTGACCCCTCCAATGTGAAAGCCGTGACCATCAAGTTCAAGCTTACCGGCTGTTCCGTTCCCGAGGGAGAGATCCCCAAGATGGTATTTGAATACTATTATATGAAGGACGGCAGCTACACCTATGCCAACGATATGTGGGCATCCTTCACACTGGACAACGGCTACTACCAGACGGTCACCATTCCCGTCAGCTCCAAGCTGAAGAATGCAGATGTGCTGAAGGGCTTCGGCTTCCGTTTCCGCAATGTGAAGGCAAGCAGTGGCACAATTTATATTGACTATATTTACATCGGTGCGGATGCAAACTTTGTCCTCAGCTCCCACAGTGACAAGACCTTCCACTCCCAGTCTGTAAACCCCATCCTCTCCGGTGTCAATGAGGCTCAGGTCTATCTGAAGAACAACACGGACGGCAATCCCATTGCAGGCTATATTGCAACCGTTGCCCCCTCTGCCAAGGTGACCTTCAAGGCCTCCTATCCCGGTTATTACACAAGCGGCAGCACTGTGGCTAGCAGAAAGGCCGCCTCTCCCACCCTGCCCTTCAAGGGCGCAAAAACCACCGCCCAAGCCGCCACCTATGAAAGCGTCACGGGAGACAAGGTCTATCTGGCTATCAATGCAGACTTCTTTGATATGGATACCTTCCAACCCAGAGGACAGCTGGTCATGGAGGGCAATATTATCCAGACCTTCGGTACCCGTGCTACCCCCTTCTTTGCGGTACTGAAAGACGGAAGCTATGACATCCGCGCTTACGGCGAGCCCATAGCCGATGTACGGGAAGCCGTGGCAGGTCATCACTGGCTGGTTCGTGACGGGGCTGTGGTAAGCAATAACGACGTGGAATTAGCCCCCCGTACGGCAATCGGCTTGAAGGCAGACGGCACAGTCTTCATCTTCGCCACCGACGGCAGACAGGAAGGCTATTCTATGGGCACGACCATACAGGATCTGGCAGAGCTTATGAAGCATGCAGGCTGTGTGGATGCCATCAATCTGGACGGTGGCGGCTCTACCACCTTTGCCACCCGTTACAGCAACGGCGAGTCCGACCTGAAGATCCGCAACTCCCCCTCGGACAGCACCGGCGAACGAGTAGTAACCTCCACGCTCCTGCTGGTTGCGGAAAGCTGCAAACACAAGTACAATACAGGCTACAAGATCCTTGCAGACGGCACTCACAGCGTAGCTTGCAGTTCTTGCGGTCAGACTGCCACCATGCCCCACAGCTATACCAATGGTTTGTGTGCCTGCGGAGAGAAACAGCATTTGCAGGGCCTGTTCTTCGGTTTCAGCAACACAAGCTACGACACCTACCGCTACTACGATCCCGCTTATAATTACCACAATTTCGACACCACCAACAACGGCAAGTGGGCCAGTGGCTACTGGTACACAGGCTACACCGATACCGCCAGTGACTATACTGTCAACAACACCGCCGGCACGCTGACTCTGCCGGTAACGGAAGCCTTCAGCGGTACGGTAGCAGACGGCAACCAAGCCTTCGGTCCCTGGCTGAAGATCTCCAACGGAGATGGCCTCGCCCCTACCAAGACCGCTTACGCAAGTGCGCCCCTGTACTACGATCCCCAAAATGCAGACATTGTACAGATCCGCTTCAAGATAAGCAACTGTCAGATCGTGGACAATACCATTCCTACTCTGTACTTTGAATATTATTATGAGAAAAACGGCACTTATACCGGTGCCACAAACATGTTCACTGAATTCAGCTACACCGATGGGGAATATTTGACCGTGACCCTTCCTGCTTCTTCTGCTCTGACCTCTGCGGATCTCCTCCGTGGCTTCGGCTTCCGGTTCCGCAACATCAAGAGCAGTTCCGGTGGCAAGATCACTGTTGACTATATTTATATAGGAGAAGCCCCGGAGGAAACTCTGCTCTTCGACTTTGACAACAGCAGTGCCTCAAGACAGCGTTATCAGGATCCCGCCTACAGCTACATCAACTTCGATACTGCAAGTAAGGGCTACTGGGCAAGCAACTACAACGGTGCTTACACCAACTTCACCGTAAACAATTCCGCAGGTACACTGAGTGTGGCCGTCACCGAGGGCTACAGCAGTAATGCCGAAGGCGGTAACATTATTTACGGTCCCTGGATCAAGACCACCAACACCTACAACAAGTTCACCGGAAGAACCACCTATGATTATTACCCCCTGAACTACGACCCCAAGAATGCAGATGCCTTCCAGATTCGCTTCAAAACGGAGAATGTGCAGGTGGATGCAGGGAAGACCGCCAGAGTGGTTCTGGAATATTACTGCACCAAGGATGGAGTCTATACCACCTTTACGGATATGATCACCACCTACACTGTGAAGAACGGCGAATATCAGGTGGTCACCATTCCCACCACCAACAATTTCAAAACCGCCGATGAGATCCTGTGCTTCGGCATCCGCTTCCAGCACATCAAGAGCAGTGCCAACGGCTCTGTGGATATTGACTATATTGCCATCGGCAAGAACGCTTCCCTACCCCTGCCCCGTTACACTGTGACCTTCAAGGGTGCAACGGGACAGACCCTTGCGCAGCAGACCCTGTACAAGGGAGAAAGCGCAAGCTATACAGGTGCAACTCCCACCAAAGCTCCCGACAGTGCGGGGCATTACAGCTTCAGCGGTTGGGATAAGGCTTTGAGCAACATCACCGCCGACACGGTCTTCACCGCAAAATTCACTGCAGTTGCTCACAGCTTCAGCTACTCTCCCAACGGGGCTCAGCACAGCGGTACTTGCTCCTGCGGATACAAGGTCAGTGAGGACCACAGCTGGAACGACGGAGCTGTTACCACTCAGCCCACCTGCACCGCCACCGGTGTCAAGACCTATGCCTGCACAATCTGTAAGGCAAGCAAAACAGAGGCTGTATCTGCAGTAGGTCACAGCCCCGTCACCGACAAGGCAGTTGCTCCCACCTGCACCGCAAGCGGTCTGACAGAGGGTAAGCACTGTGCCATCTGCTCTGCCATCCTCACTGCACAGGAAGCTATCCCTGCCACCGGTCACAGCTACACCTATGAGAAGCTCGACGGACAGACCCACAAGCAGGGCTGTGAGAACTGTGAACTCAGTGAGATCCAAGACCATAGCTTTACCGAAGGTACTTGCATCTGCGGAGAACTTGAGGTGAAAGAGCCTGTGCTTGATCCCAATCTGAAGATCGGTCACAGCTTGAATCTGGCAAGTGATATTTCCATCAACTTTGGTGTTGCCAAGACTCTCCTTGCAGGCTTTGACATGAGTACCGTTTATATGGAAAGCACTGTTGAGGTCTACGAAGGCGAGGAGTACAAGGGCACAACTACCATCCGTATCGATCCCGTGGACAGCGGTTATTACTATTACTTCACCCTGAGCGGTCTCACCGCCGTGCAGATGAATGATACCATTACCTCTGTCTTCTACGGCACAAAGAACGGACAGCCCTATTATTCCAATGCAGATGTCTACAAGATCGCCGATTATGCCTACTCTCAGCTGAACAAGACCTCCGCTCCCGCTACCCTGAAGACCCTGTGTGCAGACCTCCTGCGCTACGGGGCAAAGGCACAGCTTTTCAAGGGCTACCGCACCTCCGCTTTGGCAGATGCCAAGATGACGGAAGCCCATATGGCATACCTTTCCGATATGGAGGCTGTGACCTTCGGCAACACCAACAAGGTGCTGAACGATCTGCCCAATGCCCCCATCACTTGGGCAGGTAAGGGACTGGATCTGGACAGCAAGGTCTGCCTGAAATTCATCTTCAACCCCGCAGGCTACAGCGGTGCTCTTGCGGATCTGAGTCTGCAAGTCAGCTACAAGGACATCTACGGAGAAGATATGTCTGTCACCCTCACAGAGCCTCAGGCATACGGCACTAACAGCACCTTATATGCATTCACGCTGGATGCCCTTCTGGCTTCCGAATTGAGAGAAGTGGTTTCCGTGCAGATCTATGCCGGAGATCAGCCGGTATCTGCCACCCTGCAATACAGTGCCGACACCTACGGCAACAACAAGAAGGATGACCTGCTGGTACTGTGCAAAGCCCTCTTTGCCTACAGCGACAGCGCAAGACGGTACTTTGTTGCGTAAGGAATAGCCTTTCGGAAGTTGACAAATTTGAATTGACAATTGAAGATTAAACATAGGCTCTGTTGCGGAAACCCCTTCCCAACGGAGCCTATTGTTATCTTGAAATTTCAGTTTATCGCTCTGTTTACCGATGCGGTAGGCACTAAAGCCTCCCTTGTGTAAAGGGAGGTGGCACGGCGTAGCCGTGACGGAGGGATTGTGCGGTAAGCACTATAACATAAAATAAAATCAATGCGAAAACGA
>JAZMZW010000210.1:0-6544 GCA_045586205.1 Faecousia sp.
GCTGAGGGTCTCGGTGCCGATCATGTTGCCCTTTTCATCGTAGATGGCCTTATTGACCTCGATGTAGGGATCGGTGAGATCCTTCAGCTGATCAGCCTGTACGAAGTAGTTCAGACCGATACTGCTCTTCAGGGACAGGGAGATGTTGTTGATATTGAGCTCAATATCTTCCGGCTCCAGCTCGTCCTCGGGGAGCATGCCTGCGGCGGCTCTCATCTGCCATGCCAGCTGTTGCAGGTTGGGCAGATCCTTTGCAGTGGGATCGGTGGTCTCGATAAGCTCGCCATGCTCGTTGTAATGGAGAGTTGCGGCAAGACCGGGGATGGTGTAGAAGCTCAGGTTGCTGTGCTTCACATTGGTCATGGAGAAGGATGCAGAACCCTTTGCCATGAGGACAACACGGTAATACGCTTCTCCTCCGATGGTTTCCTTGATGCAGGAGTCCAGATCCACGGTGTAGTACTGCTCGGTGTAACCGGGCTCTGCAGTACCGCCACCGAAGAGGAGCTTTTCGCCTTTAGCGGTGAGCTGATACAGTTCGGGGATCAGGGCGCCGTCTGCGGGGATGTCACGGTTATCGAAGGCCTCGGGGTTCAGGTTACGCAGACCTACCTGAAGCATGGGTGCGTACTCTCCGTCGCCGGGCTTGACATAGAGGACAATGGCCTGGGTATCGGCGTTGAAGAACAGCTCGTTGTTGTGACCTGCCAGCAGATAGTCATTGACGGAGCTGACGTTGTTACCCTCGAAGTTGTAGTCCGATTCCGCAGTCTGGGTGTAGGAGATGGTACCGGAGCCGAAGCGGAAGGTGCCGTTCTCGATCTTGGCGGATGCAGCCTGACCGTAGATCACCAGATTACGGATCTCGGTGAACTGAGCATTGCGCTCCCCTTCTTCATAATACTC
Source organism: Faecousia sp. (assembly GCA_045586205.1). Taxonomy (GTDB): domain Bacteria; phylum Bacillota; class Clostridia; order Oscillospirales; family Oscillospiraceae; genus JAZOXB01. The sequence goes on from JAZMZW010000210.1 coordinate 907, forward strand.
ACGGTATTCATTATCCATTGCAATGGAGTTGTAGATACGGATGCCGTCGATGTAGATGTAGCTTTCCTTCACAACGGGAGTGTCGGTGCTGTAGTCATTCTTAGGAACAGACATGACCTCAACTCTGTAAGAGCCGTGTGCCAAGGAGGTGTAGTGGACAATGGGAGATTCGAAGATCTCGCCGTTGGCCTCGTTAAAGACGGTATCAACGGGCTTTGCGTAAACCAGCTTGCCCTTGTTGCCGTTTTCGTCCAGAGCGTAGACCATGACAGACAAAGAACCGGTGTTGTAAGAGGTTCTGCCAATGATATCGAAACCACTACCGACGAAGTCGAAGGTGAGGATGGTGCCGATGCCGTTGATCTTGATCTTGTGCTGGACATTGCCGGAGCCCTTGTCCTGTACCTGGCTGAAGGAGGAGTCATTGCCATGTTCGCCACCGATGGGATCCTGGTAAATAGTGCCTTTCTCGTCGCCCATGATCTCGATCTCATTGGCGGTTCCGCTTCTGACCTCTTTGGAATAGATCAGTTCAGCGTAGAAGTTATCTTCATAGTAGATGACATTTGCGGGGATGACAGTGATCATCTTGTAGGCAGCGATCTCCTTGAAGGGATTGATGAGGCCGTTTTCGGAGGGAGTTGTTCCCTCGGCATAGCTACGGAAACGGAAATACATCTCATCTGCTCCGTTCAGGAACTTCTGTAAGGTGTAGGTTGCCAGGTCGTCTTCAATGGAGAATTGACCGTAGATTCCCTGTCCATCACCGTCCATGCCGGAAATGCTCAGACCCTTTTCATCAAGAGCGGGTTGGTCCTTGGTGAAGCATTCGAAATCCACTACATCGGTGGGAGTTTCTTCCTTGGTCAGGCCGTAAGCCGTACCGGGAAGGATGTCGTTTGCAAAGACGGAATCGTTAAGCAGTACGGAACCGCTGTAGTCCAGAACATAAACGGTATCGTTGATGTCATAGACACGGATATCCATATTGGCACAAACGATAAAGATGGATTCGCTGTTTTCGGCCTTGCAAATGAAGTTGATTGCAGTGCTATACTTTCCACCTTCGGTTGCGGTGAAGGCGAACTCGCCGTCAACATACTCCAGGTTCACGCCCTCGGGAGCTACAAGCTGAACATCCTCAAGAGTGTAGGTAGTGTCTGCCTTGAAGACCTTATGAGAGGGATCAAGAGCAAGCAGTGCATCCATAAGCATGGTCTCGCTGACAACAGTCTTATGATCCTTGCGGAGGTAGAGAGGCAGTTCTTCGCTCATGGGAATGCAGAGGAAGAGTTCCTTGCAGGTCACTTCCTCACCGAAGGAATTGGTGTAAGTGACCTTGATCTCACGGATTTCATAGCCGTCGTAGCTGACGAAGGGGATGTATCCGCCGTGATCGTAGTTGCCCCAGCCTTCCGTAAACTGTATAGGATTGCCGTAGGTGGGTGCCAAACCCTCCACATAAACGGTATAGGTTTCTCTTACGCCATTGTTGTCCGTGGGGGGATTCAGGGGGCCTGTAATGGTAAGTAAGGGAGCTTTGCCTGTTTCTGCTCCATCATACAGGTTAATTTCTGCTCCATCCTCTACGCAATCCAGAATAAAGGAGCCTTCCATGTATACTCTGCCGTTGAGGGTATCCAGTTCAACAGCACCGCTGGAGCCGGAATTGATAACCGTACCGGAAATAAAGTGGATAGAACCCTTATTTGCGCCACTGTCTTCACGGACAGATGCCACACTAGCCCAGTAGCCATTTGCGCCGGTCAGAGTTGCACCGTCAATATAGATGTGTGAACGATAATCATCAACCTTGAAGGGCGCGCCCTGTGCATTCGCGCTCTCGTTTTTGGTTGCTACAATGTTACCACCATAGAGGTACACAGTACCGGCGGATTTATTAGCGTCACCTGCAGACAGTCGGGTCATGGTCCAATTAGCCGTACCCATGCAGTCATAGACCTTCAGGGTCGATCCGTTGTAAACCTTGGTTTCTCCGGACTGCTTAACCGTTGCGCCACAGAGACAGAGATTGGTTTCTCCGCCATTGGTAACATAAATCGTGCTTGTATCGATATCGCCTACAATAACGAAGTTCCCTGTGGGGAGGCTTCTGCCCATGGCATCGAGAACCTCCTGTGTCAGTACCCGGTCGAATACCATACCGTCATCGTGGATATGGAGAGGACGGAAGGTAGCCGTTACGGTTACATTAGCACCGGGCATGGTGAAGGAATTATCTTCGTTATACATGGTAATGACGTCGCGAACTTCCTCGCCGTTGAGTACATAGGTGAGAACAACACTCTCAAGCATGTAGCCTTCGTTGGGAGTTGCGGTCAGGGTGACGGTCGTGCCGGGCAGGCAATATTCTTCGGTAGCAGTGAGCTCACCGGAGCCTTCGGGAGTGACTACAGTGGTAACTTTGGGCAGTACCATGTAGAGTTCCTTCTTGCCGGTTTCTTCATTGACCATTTCGATGACTGCATAGCCCTGAGTGCTGAAGAAGGGGATCTGTGCTGCCGTGGTTTCGGTAGATGCCAAACCGCTGGATTCCCAATCGTTGGTGAAGCGGAAAGTGGGATTAGAAGGGCTGAGCGTGCTACCCAATTCTACGCCGTAAGTCATACCGTTGGGAACGAAGGGCTCGTTTGCCAAGAAAGAAATCTTGCTGGCATCCTGAGCGGGATAGAGCTTGATGTCATAGGCCTTATTGCCGGTATGTGTTAATGTACCGCCAAGGTTGAACTTCACCAAATCAGCGATGTCAAAGGCATAACCGTTGGGAATATCGAAGGAGCAGTCGATAAAGGTATAGTTTGAAGCCGCGGACTTGCCGGAGTAATAAATACCGTTAATACCCAAAGGAGTATTGGCACTGATTTGGCAGCCTCTGAGGATCAGAGACTTTCTGGCAAGAATCGCCACTCCATAGTTCCTATAGCCCTTGGTATCGGTGAGAGTGAGCTTAATGTTATCCATGTACATATCGCAGACCACTTCATCATGGAAGTAAGTCGCCTTGATCTCACCAACCTGTGCCGGATCCTCTGCACAATCTGCGAAGGAAATAGCAGCTTCGCTTAATACAGTAAAGGCACCGGTTGATGTGAAATCATGTCCACAGAGACAGAAGTTTGCGGTTTGCTGTGTACCTCTGATACGGATCTGACTAACTGCGATATCCTCAACGAAAACATAGTTGCCGGAGGCAAGAAGTGTACCGGAGGGATCGATGCCCGCATTCCAAATATCCAGAGTCAAGGGTCGGTCAAAGACAATGGTAGTCACATTGCCGTCCTTGTCCTTACGGGTATGGGTATGAGGTACTGCGAAGTGGAGCTCGGAGAGTTCCTCTGCGCTATCGCGGAACTTCCAGATCATAACGCCTTCAGTCTCGCCCACATATGCGAAGGGATAATTGCCCATAGCATTGGTGGTAGCGTTTGCGCCCCAACCTGTGGTGAACTTGACATAGCTGCCGTCAGTGGGAGATACTTCGGGTTTTACAGTGTAGGCCTCGGTGGGAGCAACAAAGCTCTCGCCGATGGTGATGGTCTCGTCCGTTGCAAGATAAACATCTGCAACAGAGCTGTTGAGTTCGACTGCACCGTTAACAGTGAATTCTCCGCCCTCATGATAGACAGCGTAGTCACCGCCGTTGATGGTGCCACCGTTCATGGTGAGCACACCCTCGTGAGTATGAGTCAGGCCGACGAAGGTCTGCTCACGGGTAGTGTTGGTCACAGTGCCGTTGATGGTACCGCCGTTGACCTCAATATCGGACTCGTTATGGACATTGCCGTTGAGGACACCGTCGTTCATAACCACCTTGCCGCCGAACTCGATGAGATACTCACCCACATAGGTACGGACATCAGCAGTCAGCTTCAGAGCAGTTGCACCGGTGACAGTACCGCCGTTAAGGGTGACATTGCCCTTGGCATCAATACCACAGCTTGTACCGGTCACAGAGCCACCGTTCATGGTGAATTCACCAATGTAGAAGGTATGCTCCTCGCCATTCCAGGTGTTGGAAATATCGACGGAAACACCGGTAGACTTAGAATCGATGGTACCACCGTTCATATAGACCTTGCTGAAGGAACCCACAGTAACACCGGTACCGTTGGAGGTAATGTTACCACCATAGATGTAGATCTCGTTTGCACCGGAGGTGCTGATGCCGCTGCCTGTGGAGGTAATGTTGCCGCCATGCATGTAGACCTTGGATCCGCCGGTTGCATTAATACCCACAGCAGTGGTAGAAATCGTACCGTCATAGAGGTACATATCCGTGTCTACAATGGTAACAACGGGAGCGCCGGTGCCGGTGATGGTACCGCCATACATGCGGAATTCACGAGTTACATTTTCTACAGTGGTGGACTGCACGCCGTAGCCATAGACCGCATCCAGTGTACCACCGTAAATGTTCAGATCGCCCTTGAAGTCGATCAGCATACCGCCGCCGGACTCGGAAGCAGTCTTGGTAATCTTACCGGTATGCTCCTCACTGCAATCGCAGATGTTCAGAGTCGCATCCTCTTGTACGACGATGTTATTCTCACGCTTGGACAGGGTGAAGGTGTAGCCGTTGAGACAGAAGTCTACATCTCCGCCGATGGTGAGAATTCCATCATAGGTGATGTTGTCCAGAAGGACATAGCTACCGGAAGGCAGGACACCGTCTACCAGATAACTGTTGAGGGTCTCGACGCTATCGATGACCTTGTCAAACTTCACATACTCCGGAGTGCTTCCGTCAGGCAAAGCTGCTCCGGAATCCGGGGTGTTGGACATATAGTGCTGATGCTTTGTCTCAAAGTAGGCAGTTGCCTTGACATAAGCAAGAGGCATGGTGAAGGAGTAAGTGCCGTCACCGTTGTCTACCGGCTCCACAGTGATCTGTTCGGATCCGCTAATGGCCTCAAGGGTGATGTGGCTGAGCTTATAAGCCAAGCCGGGGGTGGGAGTCAGGGTTACGACAGTTCCCTGGGAAACAGTTGCGGGAGAAGCTGTCAGCGTGCCGGTTCCTTCCGGCTCGACGAAGCACTCTACCTCGGGCAAGCAGAGGAAGAGTTCCGTGCAGGTTACTTCCTCACCGAAAGAGTTCGTGTATGTAACCTCCTTTTCCCGAACAACATAGCCTTGATAGCTGGTAAAGGGGATATAACCGCCATGATCATAATTGCCCCAGCCCTCGGTAAACTGTACGGGATTGCCTGCTGTGGGCTTAGCATCTTCAGTGTAAATGGTATAGGTTTCTCTTACACCGTTCTCAACAGGAGGATTCAAGGCCCCGGTAATCGTAAGGAGCGGAGCGTTTCCGTAGAGATTGATTTCTGCCCCTTCGTCTACGCAATCCAGAATAAAGGAGCCTTCCATGGTCACTCTGCCGTTTCCTGCATCCAACTCAATGGCACCGGAGCTACCGGCGCTTATGACCGTGCCGGAGATCAGTGAGAGCGTACCCTTGCTATCGCTAGTGTTGCTAGAACCAACAGACACAGCTGCCCAGAATCCGGAGGCACCGTTCAATGTAGCACCGTCTACAAAGATCTTGGAATAAGCACCGTAGACACTGAAGGGACCGGGGGAGTGGATATTAGACGGGTTACTTCTGGCGGTGATCGTG
>JAZMZW010000211.1:0-14324 GCA_045586205.1 Faecousia sp.
GCTCAAGTCGTTTTCTTATTCCGTGTCGATTGTCGGTAGCTTGTACCTTTACAATGGGTGCTTACTCCCACGCAGGTGGGGGCTTGCAAATTAGTGCCTCCCTCTGATGAGGGAGGTGGGGGTCGCCCGGAAGGAGAGAAAAAAGCCGAAGGTCTGTACGATTGGTCGTGAATTCGTACAAGCTTGGAGGTTTTTCTCTCCTTCTCTGTAAGCATACGCAGGCAGGAGAAGCATCCGAACTTATACCATATCATAATTTGCATTATTTGACAAGAAAGTATCTTAGTTTTCCTTTGCCAGCTCCAAAACCACATAGCCTGCCAGCATGAGGCCGGCGACGGAGGGAACCCAGGACAGGGAGCCGGGGATGGATCGTCTGCCGGGAGGGGGTTCTTCCTCCTGTGTGGGCTTTTGGGGAAGCTCCGTGCTATAAAGAACCTTGTGGTCATAGATCCCCCGATTTTTCAGCTCTTTGCGCATGATCCGTGCAAGGTGACAACCGCTGGTCTTGGAAATATCCGTAATACAGAACCGGGTGGGATCCAGCTTGTTCCCCGTACCCATAGCACTGATAATGGGGATATTCCGCTCTCTGGCATTTTGGATCAGGCTGAGCTTGCAGGATACCAGATCAATGGCATCGACAATATAGGAATACGGTCTGTCAAAAAAAGCATCCTTATTTTCCTCATTGTACAGCATAGGCACAGAGCGCACCTTGCATTGGGGATTGATATCCAAAATCCGCTGTGCCATAACATCGGACTTATATTGCCCAATGGTGGAATGGAGGGCGCACAGCTGGCGGTTAAGATTGCTGATGCCCACGGTGTCACTGTCCACAAGGGTCAGCTCCCCCACACCGGCACGAGCCAGTCCCTCTGCCACATAGCTTCCCACCCCACCGATGCCGAAGACGATCACATGGGCTTGGGACAGTCGCTCCATAGCCACTGCCCCCAGAAGCATTTCCTGTCGAAGAAAGGATTCACGATACATAGCTTCCTCCTGAATGTTTTTTCCATAAAAAAGTCTGTTGCAAGGGTCTTGCAACAGACTTTTGATTGTTTGATTAAGCCTCGGTGTTAGCGGTGAAGGTCAGGCTAACAGAACCGTTCATAGCAGCTTCCATATCGAAGTTGCAAGAAGCAACAGCTTCCTCGCTCAGAGCCTCAACCATCTCGTTAACCAGAGCGGAGTTGACGCTAAGCTTGCGGTAGGTCTCGCTCAGACCGTTGTAGTACAGAACGACCTTTGCGCCGGACATTTCGAAGATCTCGTAGTCGCCGACCTTGCGATCGCCCATGAACCATACCAGAGCATCGGAGCTGATGTTGCCGTTGATGTAGCCGTAGCTGACATCTTCCAGATCAACGGAGGTCTCGCCGGAGTATTCGCTTGCCAGAGCACGGAAGTTCTCTTCGGAAGCGTCGGAAGCCAGACCGGACTTAACAGCCTCAAGCTTCTCCTCAGCGGTGAGAGTTTCGCTCTCTTCGCCTTCTTCATGATCGTGACCTTCGTGGTCCTCGGTGGTCTCGGTGTCTTCTGCATCGTCAGCAATGTAGATCATCAAGCTGTTGAAGGTCTGATAGTTCACATCGTTGGTGATGAGCTTAACAGCGTAGTAGATGTTGTTCTCGGTATCCTCGAAGTACTTCACATCCCCTGCCTGAGCAGTCTCGAAGATCCAGGTAGCGGCTTCTTCGTTGATGTAAGTCTGGACAGAGCTCTTTACATGGTCGGCATAGAGGTTGACGGAGCTGTCAGTCTCGTCAAAGTTCTCTACCATAGCCTCTGCGGCAGCCTTTGCTGCGGCAATAGCTTCCTCGGAAACAGGAGTCTCTTCGGTAGTTTCGGTAGTCTCGGTGGACTCGGTAGCCTCAGTTTCTTCTGTCTCTTCGGTCTCTTCGAATTCCTCTGCGTTTGCGGAGTAGAGCATGTAAGTAGCTACGTCATAGTCCTCAACAGCGGACCGGTACTTTGCATCGATCTCTGCATCGCTGTAGACATAGTTGGAAGCGTACTCGGTAGCAGTGTAGGAAGCAGTGAGGTATTCCTCATAGTTCTCTCTGTTGCAGCCGTCGCCGTACTGTGCCTCAATGAACTTGTCGGAGCTCATACCGTAGATCTGTGCATAGAGGTCTACGTTGAGAAGCTCGTTGGTGATGGAAGTGGAAACTTCCTCGCTTACCTTGAATCCGGCATCTTCAGCAGCCTGATACAGGGCATAGGTCTGAGCTGCGGATTCCTTTGCAACCTCTGCAAAGTAGCCTGCCCAGGTGATGTCATAGCTGCCATCTTCCTGCTTGTAGCCATCGAGGATCTCGGTGTCCATGCCCAGCAGGCCCATCATGCTGACACTCTCGGAGTTGACAGTCTGCTTGTCAATGGGGCTGGTGGTGTCGATGCCCAGGTAGGAAGCGTAGCTGCCAAAGTTATTGGCGGCCTGGCTGAAGAAATAGTTGAACTCTCTGACCTTGACTTCCTTCTCACCAACGGTCATGACAGTCTGGTTCATCTGGGTGGTACGGATGCACAGGATAGTGCCGAACACAGCGACCAGGACCAAAATGACGCTGATAGCAAGGATCAGGCCTTCGGAAACCTTCTTCTTTTCCTGCTTGACGGGTTGTGCAACGATCTTGTTTGCACGCTCTTTTCTTTCTCGGGATGCGCTCATGTTTCTAACCTCACAATCGTGAAAATCTCCCCTAAACTATCGTCTAGGGTACAACAGTTGATATTATACTATTTTTTTATCAATGTTTCAAGTCCTAAATGCATAAATTTGTAAAAATTTTTTAAAACAAAAAAGTCCCCCGCAAAGCCGTGTAACCCCAATTATAACCTGCACGATCGGCAGGTGGGCTGTCTATCCCCGTCTTACCAGCTTCCAACGTCCGCCTACGGTCAAAGCCGCAGACGGGAGGCCTGCACGACAACGGGGAAATTCAACATCCCGATGTTAAAATGTGGGTTTAAAAGGAATTATCACGAACTCCGCAGGGAACGTTCAAATATTCTTTTCGTCTAAGTAGGCAGAAGACTCAGTCATCTTCGTCGAAATCGTCTTCGTATTCATCATCGAAGACCTGCTCCATAAGCAGATCGTAAACGGTCTCCAGCTCCTCCTCGTCCTCAATGGCCACAAGGATGGGCTCGCCGTCTTCCACCACGGACTTGAGCAGGCTGACTTCCAGCTCCTCAGCCTCATCGGCGGCATTTGCAGGGGTCAGAGCAAGATACTCATTACCTTGATAGTCTACCCGTGCCAGAACCTCCAGCTCAAATTCCACACCGTCTTCGTCGGTGATGCTGATGATCTCGGGTCCGAATTCTTCCATAGTCTGTTTTCCTCCTGAATTGTTCTGGCTTTATTGTAGCCTGTTCCAAGAAAAAAATCAAGAGGAAAAGGGTAGGATTTTTGTATTTTGCAAAATTTTCCTTTCGGATGAAATTTTTCTTTTTGAGAAGGTAAAAAATCCACTCATTATTCATAATATCCTGTTGACAAGCGTGGTATAATATAATAATAGGGAAAATGGGTTTCTTATGTCCCCCTCTCCCAATGTAGAGGATCCGCTCACTTCCCTGCCCTTAGTATATGCCGATCCATACCATATTAAATATGGAAATCATATGAAAGCGAGGAACCGTCATGGATAATCATAATCAACCTCCCGCCAAACAGCCCCACCTTGCGTGGCGTATTTCCCGTGCATTTCTGCACATTCTGGGCAAGGTGCTTCTGTGGCTCATGGTCATAGCCGCCACGCTGACTGTTGTGGGTGCCATTGCCGGTGTGATCTTCTATCAAAAATTCTCCGACTACCTGAAGACCGACGTGATCCCCAAGGCAGAGGAATATGCAGACTCCCTGCAATTGGACAATATTTCCCTGTCCCAGACCTCTATCCTCTATGCCCGTGATCCCGCAACGGACACTTATAAGGAACTCCAACAGCTCTACTCCTCCCAGAACCGCATCTGGGTCAGCTATGAGGATATTCCTCAGGATCTGATCCATGCGGCCATTGCCATTGAGGACAGACGCTTCCTGGAGCATGACGGCGTAGACTGGCTCCGTACCCTGTCTGCGGTGCGGAACTTCATCGGCGGTGACTCCTCCTTCGGTGCATCCACCATTACCCAACAGCTCATCAAGAACCTGTCTCAGGAAGACGATGTAACCATCAACCGTAAGGTACAGGAGATTTTCCGTGCCCTTGCGGTGGAGGAGCTGTATACCAAGGAAGAAATTCTGGAATGGTATCTGAACACCATTTATCTGGGGGAAGGCTGTTACGGCGTACAAAGTGCCGCCAAGGTCTACTTTGCCAAGGATCTGGAGGAGCTGACCGTTAAGGAATGCGCCTGTCTCATCGGCATTACCAACAACCCCTCTATGTACGATCCCTATATTGCCCCTCAGAGCAACGAAAAGCGCACGGTCATCATTCTCAACGAAATGCGTAAGCGTGGCTACATTGAAAGCGAAGAGGTCTACGAAGAAGTCAAGGCACAGGAGCTGGTTTTCCGCAACGGTCTGTATGACAACGAGGAATATCAGTGCAGTTCCTGCGGTTTTGTAGGCGAGCGTTCCGACTACCGCAAGGACGGTTCTCACTTCTACTGCCCCGACTGCGATACGGAAAACATTGCCGTAGACTCCGATACCGGCTATTCCTATTTTGTCGATACGGTCTACCGTGATGTGGTGGATGATCTGTGCCAACAGTACGATCTGAGCCAGCTTGCCGCCCAACAGCTTCTGCTGTCCAGCGGTTGGAAGATCTATACCACCATGGATCCCGAAGTCCAGGCACAGATGGATCGCATCTATGAAAATTTGGATAACATTCCCAAGACCGTCAGTGTCCAGCAGCTCCAGTCCGCCATGGTCATCATCGACAACGAAAGCGGCGACATCGTGGCTATGGTCGGCGGTGTGGGACAGAAGGAAGGCAGCTTGACCTTCAACCGTGCAGAAAGCCGTCTGCCCACGGGTTCTGCCATTAAGCCCATTGCAGTCTATGCCCCCGCCATCGAAGCAGGCATCATCACCCCCGTCAGCGTATATGAGGACTCCCCTCTTTATAAGGACAAAAAGTGGCCTCAAAACTATTACCGTAAGTATTCCGGCGTCATCAATGTGGTCGATGCCGTCAAACAGTCCCTGAACACCATTTCCGTCAAGGTTCTCAATGACCTGACTGTAGAAGCAAGCTATGCCTTCCTGACCCAGAAGCTGGGCTTCACCACCTTGGTGGAGAGCATTGAAAAGGGTGGCAAGGAATATACCGACATTGCCCTTGCACCTCTGGGTCTGGGCGAACTGACCTACGGCATGACTGTCAGAGAGATGACGCAGGCCTATGCCACCTTCCCCAACAACGGTGTGTTCCGCGAAGCCAGAACCTATACCACCGTCATTGACAGCGAAGGCAACATCATTCTGGACAACACCCAGGAAAATCACACCGCCATGAGTGAGAAGACTGCCTTCTATATGAACTACCTCCTGCAAAAGGTCGTAGAAGAAGGCACCGGCAAGCCTGCGGCCATCAGCAATGTTCCCTCCGGCGGTAAGACCGGTACTTCTCACAATGACCAGACCCGTTGGTATGCGGGCTACAGTCCCTATTACACCGCCGTTGTCTGGTGTGGCTATGACGAGCCGGAAGAGATCGTCTTGAAGGACAGCTCCACCAACCCCGCCATTTCCCTGTGGAGACAGGTCATGCGTCCCATCCACGAAGGTCTGGAATGGAAGAGCTTCAAGAAATCCGGAGACGTAGGCTCTTATGAGATCTGCATGGACTGCGGTCTGCTGGCAGACGAGCAGTGCAGGATCGAAATGCGCGGAGACCGCACCAAAAAATATTCCCTCTACTGGCAGGATGCCCCCAAGGAAAAGTGTACCTGCCACATCAAGGTGCAGATCTGTACAGCCAGCGGAAAGCTGTGCAACGATTACTGCGCACTGGTTCCCGGCAATACCGTGAAGGAAAGCGCCATGCTGATCCTTGACAAGGACTGGACGGAGACCAAGAATATGGATCATCTCTACGACGAGGAAAAGGAAGATGAATATATCTGCAACCTGCACTCCATCCTTTCCGTCATCATTCCTCCGGAACCGGAGACTGAGCCTACAGAACCCGGCACGACCCCCGATAACGGTGGCACTACTACCCCTGCCCCCGTCGATCCACAGACCCCTTCTACCGCTGAGCGCTGGTATGAGGGAAACATCATTACAGGAGGCTGATACCATGTGGAAAGCCCTTAATTGGAAAGATTACGAGGTCTTAGATACCTCTGACGGAGAAAAGCTGGAGCGTTGGGGCAAATATATCCTTGTTCGCCCCGATCCTCAGGTCATTTGGAGCACTCCCAAGAAAGATCCCCGTTGGAGGAAATTCGATGCCCGCTACGCCCGTTCCAACACCGGTGGCGGACAGTGGTCCCGTCACAGCCTGCCGGAGCGCTGGCAGGTGCGCTATCGGGAGCTGACCTTCAATGTCAAGCCCATGAACTTCAAGCACACGGGGATTTTCCAGGAGCAGGCGGCAAACTGGGACTTCATCGATGCCCGTATCCGCAAGGCCGGCAGACCTCTGCGTGTACTGAATCTCTTTGCCTACACCGGCGGTGCCACTCTGGCTGCCGCCGCCGCAGGGGCCTCTGTGTGCCATGTGGATGCGGCAAAGGGCATGGTGGCATGGGCAAAGGAAAATGCCGCCGCCTCCGGCCTGTCCGAAGCTCCCATCCGCTGGATCATTGACGACTGCGCCAAGTTCGTAGAGCGTGAGATCAAACGCGGAAAGCGCTACGATGCCATTATTATGGATCCCCCCAGCTACGGCAGAGGTCCCTCCGGAGAGATCTGGAAGCTGGAAAAGGATCTCTTCCCCTTCCTACAGCTGGTCGCCGGTGTTCTGTCCGACGATCCGGAATTTTTCATCATCAACTCCTATACCACAGGCCTTGCCCCCTCTGTACTTACCTGTCTGCTGGACAGCGTTGTGACCCCCAAATACGGCGGACACACGGAATCCGACGAGCTGGGTCTGCCCACCTCTACAGGTTTGGTGCTTCCCTGTGGCTCCACAGGCCGTTGGGTAAAGGATTAAAGGAAAGAAAACAACTATGAACGACGCCATTGCCATCAAGGACCTGCAGTTCAGCTATGCCCAACAGGATAACGCCGGGATCCTTGTATTTGACAATTTGAATTTAAGCATCCCCGAAGGTAGCTTTGTTGCCGTTCTGGGACACAACGGTTGCGGAAAATCCACCCTTGCCAAGCATTTCAATGCCATCCTTCTGCCGGAAGGTGGCAGTGTTCGGGTTTTCGGCATGGATACCAAGGACGAGGACAGCCTCATTGACATCCGCCGTACCGTAGGCATGGTCTTCCAGAACCCCGACAACCAGATGGTTGCCAATGTGGTGGAAGAGGATGTGGCCTTTGCTCCGGAAAATCTGGGTGTTCCCTCCCAAGAGATCCGTACCAGAGTGGATAAGGCTCTGAAGGCTGTGGGCATGTACGACTACCGCCGTCACGCTCCCCATCTCCTGTCCGGGGGACAGAAGCAGAGAGTCGCCATTGCCGGTGTCATTGCCATGGAGCCCAAGTGCATCGTCCTTGACGAGCCTACTGCCATGCTTGACCCCCATGGCCGTCAGGAGGTCATGGAGACCATTGAACGGCTCAATCGGGAACGGGGCATTACGGTGATCCTCATCACCCACCACATGACCGAAGCCATCCGCGCCCAACGGGTCGTGGTCATGGACAAGGGCAAAGTCCTTCTGGACGGCACGCCCAAGGAGGTCTTTGTACAGGTGGAAGCCCTGCAACAGGCAGGACTGGATGTCCCCGCTACCACACAGCTTCTTTACCGATTGAATAAGGCAGGCTATGATCTGCCTCTCGAAGCCCTTTCTACAGAAGAATGTGCGCAGGCACTTTGCTCATGGGCAAAGGCTTGACCACAAGGAGGACTTGAATTGACACCTGTTTTAGAAGTAAAAAACCTGACACACACCTATAGCCGGGGAACGCCCTTTGAGCATACGGCAGTGAAGAACATGAGCTTCTCCGTCGCAAAGGGAGAATTCCTCGGGATCATCGGACATACAGGCTCCGGTAAGTCCACCCTCATGCAACACCTGAACGGTTTGCTGAAGCCGGAGCAGGGTGACATTCTCCTCCACGGAGAGAGCATCTGGAAGGACAAGGAGCATACCCGTGCCGCCCGTTTCCGTGTGGGACTGGTGTTCCAGTATCCGGAATATCAGCTTTTTGAAGAAAGCGTTTATAAAGACATTGCCTTCGGCCCGAAGAACATGGGCTTGAAGGACGCAGAGATCCGCCGTCGGGTCTATGAGGCCGCCGCCTTTGTAGGTCTGCCGGAAGAGCTGATGGAAAAATCTCCCTTTGAGCTTTCCGGGGGACAGAAGCGCCGTGTGGCCATTGCCGGTGTCATTGCCATGGAGCCGGAGATCATCATTTTTGATGAGCCTACCGCCGGACTTGACCCTGCAGGCTGTCGCTCCCTGCTCCAAAACATTGCCGAATACCGCAGAGCCACAGGAGCAACCATCCTCATGGTCAGCCATTCCATGGATGATGTTGCCCTCCTTGCAGACCGTCTGCTGGTACTGGATCACGGTCAAATCGAGATCAAGGGCAGTCCCGCAGAGGTCTTCCGTGACGGGGCTCATTTGCAAGAGATCGGTCTCACCGTACCGCAGGTCACTTCCCTCTTCCTGCGGCTGAAGGAGCTGGGACTCCCCGTTGACCCTGCCACCTATACCTTGGAGGAGGCTGTGAATCAGCTTCTTGCCCTGAAGGGAGGACTGTGATATGCTCAAGGACATTACCCTTGGCCAGTTCTTCCCCGGCAACAGCTTCCTGCACCGGCTGGATGCAAGAACAAAGCTCATTCTGACCATGGTCTTCATCGTAGCCCTGTTTCTGTGCAAAAGCTTCTGCTCCTACGGCTTGGCTCTGGTTTTTCTGGCAGTAGCTATTTTTATCTCCCGCATCCCCCTGAAATCCCTGTTCAAGGGTCTCAAGCCCCTGCTGATCATCATTGTCTTTACGGCACTGATCAATATGTTCTATACCCCCGGCAGAGTTCTGGTGGAGTTCTGGGTGCTGAAGATCACCGCAGAGGGTCTGCTCAACGCCCTGTTTCTGGTTCTGCGGATCGTCCTGCTGATCAGCGGTACTTTCCTGTTGACCTACACCACCTCCCCCATTGATCTGACAGACGGACTGGAGTCCCTCCTCAGCCCCCTGAAGAAGCTCCGCTTCCCCGTCCATGAGCTGGCTCTGATGATGAGCATTGCCCTGCGCTTTATCCCCACCCTCATTGAGGAAACAGACAAGATCATCTCCGCCCAGAAGGCCAGAGGCGCAGACTTTGAAAGCGGAAACATTTTCCGCCGTGCCAAGGCTCTGATCCCCATTTTAGTTCCCCTGTTCATCAGCGCCTTCCGCCGTGCCGACGAGCTTGCCACCGCTATGGAAGCCCGTTGCTACCACGGAGGTCAAGGCCGTACCAAGATGAAACAGCTGAAGTACCACAAAGAAGATGCCATTGCCGCCGTAGTTACGGTCTTTGTCCTTGCAGGCATCATCATTCTGTCCCGCATGGGACTGTAACAGAAAGGAGGCGCACTGTGCGTAATATCATCCTTTTCCTGAAATACGACGGCTCTGCCTATCACGGCTGGCAGGTGCAGAAAAACGCTGTGACCGTTGCCCAAACTCTGGAAGAAGCCACCGCCCGTGTGGTGGGACACAAGGTGCATATTACCGGCTGCGGAAGGACCGATGCAGGTGTCCATGCCCGTGTATATGTTGCCAATTTCCGCACAGAGTCTCGCATTCCCGTTGACCGCCTCCCCTATGCCATGAACACCCATCTGCCGGGAGACATCGTGGTATTCGATGCCCGTGAGACCCACGAGAATTTCAATGCCATCGGCTCCTGTGTGCGGAAGGAATATACCTATCAAATTTACAATTCCCACATCCGCGATCCCTTCTATGTAAACCGTGCCTGGTTCTATCCCAAGCATCTGGATGAAAGCATCATGCAGGAGGCGGCCTCCGCCTTTGTGGGAACTCACGATTTTGCCGCCGTCCGCTCCGTAGGCACGGATGTCAAGTCCACTGTCCGCACCGTCCACCACTTTGAGGTGGAGAGGCAAGGCAACCTGATCCTGTGTCGGGTTTGCGCCAACGGCTTCCTGTACAACATGGCACGAGCCATGACGGGGACTATCGTCTATGCCGCAGAGGGAAAGATCTCCCCCCAAGGCATCGGCGCCCTTCTGGAAAGCGGAAACCGCACCGCCGCAGGGCCTACCGTTCCTCCCGGAGGACTGTATATGACCCGGCTTTGGTACGATGACGGCATTGAGCAATTCCATGTATTTTGACCCTAGGAGATAAGTTATGAAACCTACCATTTGCAGTCGTTGCAAGAAGAATCTTGCAGTGGTCTTTATCACCAAATTAGAAAACGGCACTTCCACCAGTGAAGGCCTGTGCTTAAAATGCGCCCGTGAGCTGAAGCTTCCTCAGGTAGACGAGATCGTCAAGCGCATGGGTCTGTCCGAGGAGGATCTGGACGGTCTCAGCGAGGAAATGGCCGCCCTTATGAACCCCCTCATGGGCATGAACGAGGAAGCGGAAGAGCCCGAGGAGGACGATGAGGACGAAGTCGGCAGTCGCACCGCCACCTTCCCCCATATGAGCCGTCTGTTTGGCTCTCTTGCCCCGGAGCAAAGCTCCAAAGAGCCACCCCACGACAGCCCCAAGGAGAAAGCACCCCCTGCGGAAAAGAGCAAGAAGCAGAAGAAGCGGAAGTTCTTGGATGCCTACTGCCTGAATCTGACCCAAAAGGCACGGAACAATGCCTTGGATCGTCTCATCGGCCGTGAGGTAGAGATCGAACGAGTGGTGCAGATCCTCAACCGCCGTCAGAAGAACAATCCCTGCCTCATCGGTGAGCCCGGTGTCGGTAAGACCGCCATTGCGGAAGGTCTTGCCCAGCGGATCATTGCGGGAGATGTGCCCTTCAAGCTCCGTGACAAGGAGGTCTACCTGCTGGATCTCACGGCTCTGGTTGCAGGCACACAGTTCCGCGGACATTTTGAAAGCCGTATGAAGAGCCTGATCACCGAGATCAAGGAATGCGGTAACATCATTCTGGTCATTGACGAGGTACACAGCCTTGTAGGTGCGGGAGATTCCGAAGGCTCAATGTCTGCGGCAAACATCCTCAAGCCCGCCCTGTCCCGCGGAGAGATCCAGGTCATCGGCGCAACCACCTTTACGGAATACCGCAAATACATTGAGAAGGACTCTGCTCTGGAACGCCGTTTCCAGCCCGTCACCGTGGTAGAGCCCTCCATTGAGGAAGCCACCGCCATTCTCCGTGGCATTGCCCATTATTACGAAGCCTATCACAGCGTCAAGATCTCCCCGGAGATCGCCCGACAGGCTGTTATTTTATCCGAACGCTATATTACCGACCGTTACCTCCCCGACAAGGCCATTGACCTGCTGGACGAGGCCTGCTCCGATCTGAATCTGCGGAGCAAGGAGCTGTCCCTCCTGCTGGAGAAGCGGAAGGAACGGGATGACTACGCACTGGAAGAGAAAATGCTCACGGAAGACTCTCAGGCAGAGCAGGACTTTGAGCGCCTTGCCACCCTCCGTAGCAACATTCTCCGTCTGGACGGAGAGATCACGGAGCTGGAAGCCGTTCCCCTCCCCGTTCTGACTATGGAAAATCTTGCCCGTGTCATTGAGATGTGGACAAAGATCCCTGCCAGCAAGATCCAAGCTCAGGAATACAAGCAACTGCGTACCATGGGTGAGAACCTGAAGAAGCGCATCATCGGTCAGGACGAGGCCGTACCCGCCGTGACCTCCGCCATCCGCCGTAACCGCATCGGCATTGCCACCAAGAAGCACCCCGTGTCCTTCATTTTCGTAGGCTCTACCGGTGTGGGCAAGACGGAGCTTGTCAAGTGTCTGGCAGAGGAGCTCTTCGACTCCGTAGACTCCCTTGTCCGTCTGGATATGTCGGAATATATAGAACGGCATTCCGTTTCCAAGCTCATCGGCTCTCCCCCAGGCTATGTGGGCTATGACGAGGCAGGACAGCTGACGGAGAAGATCCGTCGCAAGCCCTATTCCGTCATTCTCTTTGACGAGCTGGAAAAGGCACATCCCGATGTGCTGAACATTCTCTTGCAGATCTTAGATGACGGACGGATCACCGATGCACAGGGTCGTGTGGTGAATTTTGAGAATACCGTCATCGTCATGACCTCCAATGCAGGCTCCGAGCGCAGAGACGGCTCTGTGGGCTTCGGTCGCTCCGCAAGTGAGCAGAACAAGGAAAAGGCCCTGAAGGCTCTGTCCCAGTTCCTCCGTCCCGAGTTCATCAACCGAGTAGATGAGATCATTGCCTTTAACCGCCTGTCCGAGGAGGACTTCCGTGGCATTGCCAAGATCATGCTCACTGAACTGCAGAACAATCTGGAGGAGCGTGGCATCAGCCTCCGCTGGGAGGACAGTGTCATTGATTATCTGGTAAAGAAGTCCTACTCCCTGACCTACGGCGCAAGAAATCTCCGCCGTACCATTCAGAAGGATCTGGAGGACGCCATTGCCGAGAAGATCATCGACAGCTTTGAAGCCCCCATTTCTCAGATCAAGCTCCAAGCTACCGAAGACAAAGTCGAGGTGCTTGCCCTGTGATCAAAGCGGCCTTTTTCGATATAGACGGAACACTGGTTTCCTTAAAAACAAAGGTCTATCCCCCTTCCCTGCCCTCTACCATTCACGCTCTGCGGAGCAAGGGCATTGCCTGCTATGTCGCCACGGGCAGATCCAAATTCGAGATCGCCGAAGAAGGACTTCTGGACGGCATCGAATTTGACGGCTACCTGACCAACAACGGACAGGACTCCTACAATCCCCAAGGGGAGCTTCTCTACGGCACCCCCGTAGATCCCCGGGATGTCCGCACTGCCTACCAATGGGCGCAGGAGAACAACATTGTCTGCTGGATGGTCAGTGCCAAGGAAAGCCTCATGAGCCACGCAGACGATGTGACGAGAGAGGTCATGGATGCCATCCACACCAAGCTTCCTCCTTTGGGTGATCTGCGCCCCATGTCGGAGCAGCCTGTATATAAAGTGGTACTCTTTACCTCCCGAGAGAAGATTGAAGAGCTTCTGCCCCTTGTGCCTCACAGCCGTACCACTCAATGGCACCCCATGGGACAGGATATTATCTCCCAAAAGGGTGGCAAGAAGCTGTGTATGCTGGAACTGCTCAGCAGACTTGGCTTAGATGCCTCTGAGGTCATCGCCTTCGGAGATTCCGAAAATGACATTGAAATGCTCCAAGCCGCCGGTATCGGCGTGGCAATGGACAACGGCACTGCCGAGTGCAAAGCCGCCGCAGACTACATCGCCCCCGACTGTGACGAGGAGGGCATCCTTCGGGCACTACAGCATTTCAAGCTGTTGTAATACACCAATTAAACGATCGTTTCCCTTTTTCGCATCTCTGTCATTAATCTATAATAAGGACGGAGACCTGATCTTCCGCTACCCCCTCCTCAGCGCCACAGAGGACTGAGGGAGCAGTTATGCGTGATGCGTGGTGTGCAGGTTGACAGTTGCCCCATAAATCACCACCCCAAAACGTAAGACACCGATCACCGACTTGTTGAGAGTCGGTGATCGGTGCTTTGCGTATTACAGAAAATTTTCAATTTTCAAATTGAATATCATTGTCCATTACAAAAGCTGTCAGCTTGCCACAAAGTAAGCCTTTGCGCTGTCACTGTAGGCAATGAGGGCTTTGCACAGCTCCAGCAGATCCCCCTTCTTGTTGTTGCCGTAGGTGTCGGCGCTGTATTGCAAGGTGGACGATACGGGAGCTTCCCCGTGGTAGATCTGCACGGAGACCACCTCTCTCAGCTCGGAAGCCAAGAGGGCATCCAGTGTAAAGGCATAGAGGAGGCCGTTACCGCTGTAATCGTAGGGATCCGTGAGGGTCAAATGCATTTCTTCCCCGTATACATCCTTATAGCTGACCTTCAGAAGTCGGATCGTAGCCATGTCGTTCTGTGAGCCAAGGAGTTGAATTACTAAGTTGTCTTCCTAAGACCGCTTGGCCTCCCGACTTAGAGGAGGCCGTTACCGCTGTAATCGTAGGGATCCGTGAGGGTCAAATGCATTTCTTCCCCGTATACATCCTTATAGCTGACCTTCAG
>JAZMZW010000212.1:0-1657 GCA_045586205.1 Faecousia sp.
ATATTGCCGCTTGCTTCTTCCTCGGCCTCCACTTCACGGTTTTCATTGTAAAGGAACTTCACCAGCTTGCCGTTTTCTTCCATCTCGTGACGCAGGCCCTCTGCATCATAGTGGTTCTTCTGGATGCTGCCCTCCGCGGTACGTACCTCTGCCACGCGGTTGAAGCCGTCGTAGCTGTAGGTATTGCTGCCGTCTGAAAGCATGTTGCCCTGCTTGTCGTATTGATAATTTTTCACAGTCTGGGGCTTGTCCAAATCCGTAGGAGTGGTGTCCAGTCTGGTCAGGCGGTTACAGTTATCATAGTTGTACTGCTCCGTCAGACTTTCAGTTACTCTCTGGATTCTATTACCGGCCTTATCGTAGCTCAACTTCTCAAAGGATGTAGTAACATTTAATTCTCCGCTTCCCGATGCTCCACTCTGACTTCCCTTTAAGCTTCCCAGTATATGCGGATACTGCACCTCTATCAGGCGGTTGTTTGCATCATAGCTGTAACGGGTCAGGCCCTCCAGGCCCTTCTTTTCCGTACGGTTGGCATTGCCATCGTAAGAGAAGGTACTGTCTGTCAATACTGTGGTGCCGTCCATGGTCCTGATACCCTGCAGATTCCTGTCGATGTCGTAATCGTATTGGGTAGTCAGACTTGTACCGATACACAGTCTTTCCACGTTGCCGTCTGCATGGTAGGTGTAGGCTGCCAGGGTCTTGCCGCCCTCCCGCACAGCGGTTAATAAACCGTCCCTGTTGTAGGTGTAGGCGGTCTCCTTGCCGGTTACATCCCTCCTGCTTATCTTATTGCCGTCCAGGTCATAGGCATAGGAAAGCAGGGTTCTGCCACTGGCTTTCTTCTCCTTAACCAAGCCGTTTGCATAGTAGCTGTATTCGTAACGCATGCCCCCTGCGGTAGCGCTCTTTAAGCGGCCCAGGGAATCGTATTCCCAGCTTTCCGTCAGACCCGTTTCCGGGCTCTGGTGCAGGGTGGGGCTTCCGAACATGTTGTAGCGGTATAAGCTGCGTAAACCGTTTCTGTCCACATGCTCACAGAGTCTTCCCTCTAAGTCATAGAAGAACTTCTCTGTTTCTCCTGCTGCGTCTGTACGCTCTGCCAGCTTGTTGATACAGTTGAAGCGGTAGTTAACAGTATTGCCGTTACCGTCCGTGGGTGTAAGCATGTTTCCGGCTTCATCGTAGGTATACAGCTCCCTGGTACCGTCAGGGGTGGTCAGGGTGGTGATTCTGCCCCACAGGTCGGTAGCATAGGTGGTGGTGTTGCCGTTACCATCCTTCAGCCCGATGATATTGCCCAGGGCGTCATAGCGGTACTCCTGGCTTCTGCCACCGTCCGTGGTGACCCTGCTTCTTCTGCCTGCGAAATCATAGGTGATGCTGACACCACTGATACCGTCTCCCTCATGCTCGGTTTCTCCGAACATGTTGTAGGTTTTTCTCTGGATATGGCTTCCCTCCGGGGAATGGATATCCGTTGCCCTGCCCAGAGCGTCATAGGTATAGCGGTAGCCGGTGGCTTTCTCACCATACTTTGCATACTCCTCAGGGTAGATACGGCTTAGCAGGTTACCGTTTCGGTTGTAACGGTGGATGGTCCTTCCTCCGTCACCGTCTGTTTCCTCTGTGAGACGGTTCATCCTGTCGTAGG
>JAZMZW010000213.1:0-9425 GCA_045586205.1 Faecousia sp.
GTACGTACGGTGGTGTGGGAGGACGGCTACTCAACTAATGGGTAGCCTCCTACCCGATTTTTTCATCATATTCCAAATATGTTTCTTTGATTTCTTTCATACTTAACTCTCCTTGAAATATTCGTTAGCTGCCTGATTATACAGGTACAGCGCTGCAACCAGGTCCTTCAGCTCTCGGTCGAAAGCACCGGTGCTATTGTTAAATACGCTTCGGCAGTACGACATAGGATTGGAGGTCACATCAGCGGTATTGACACCATCGCTGATGGTGATGGTCACATACTCGTCCAGATCCTTTGCTGCAATGCCGACCACATCTACATAGTATAGACCGTCACGCTCCAGCACCTCTAAACTCTGACCATCGTAGGTAGCAGAGAAGGTTTCTGCGCTGCTATCCAACCGGAAGAAGAACCGCAGAGTGGTTTCGGACATCAGCAGCAGCGATGTAGCATAGAGCTTTGCCAAATCGGTACCCTGCGACTCAGGGGTCTCGAAGCCTTGGATCGTCATGTTGGAGTAGTCGGGAACTTCTAAACCGGCGTTTGCTAACTTATCGGTGTTGTATTCAAAATGAATCTGAGATGCTGCGCCATAGTGGAGCATCGCCTTGATGAGCGTCTCTAACTTCTCATTAGACTTATTTTTCAGCATGTTATGTGCGTAGGTCTGTACGCTGTAGGCATGCTCCTGAGTGGATCCACCCTCATAGAAGAATTGGCTGACCACCTGATCGGTCATTTCCATTGCATCCACCTCGCAGGTGAAGACATAGAAGGTCACGCCCTCAAGGACGGTCTTGACACTTCGGCTCACAGGGAGCTTGATGATCTCACCATCTACCATAGTGAACTGCATATAGGCGTTTTCGTCTGCCGCAACCGAATCGGAAAGGATCATATAATAGTTAATGGCGATATTGCCCTTCAGGCTAATGGAGCAGGAATAGAGCCTAGTAATCTCCATTTGGCAGTTACAGGTATCGCAGTAACCGCTGTTATCGGCATCCACATGGGTAACACAAATGTACTTTTCACCGTTCCAAATGTATGAGCTTTCGCCAATGGTCAGTGTGCCACCGGTAATAGCGGTGGGGATCGTGGAGTAGCTGTAGCTGTCGGGAAGGATCACAGTACCGTTGCTTGTGATATTGCCCTCCGCTATGATCTTGTCAGCAGTTACATGGGACATGTCCATGGTAACACCTTCTGCAATGGTCAGAACAGCACCCCGGGTAATGTGATAGAAGCCCATTGCAGGACAATTCTCTTCCAGAGATGCCGTACCGTAAACCAACAGGTATTCCGTAAAATCGTTCATATCCATATTGGGAGTAAGTATGGCAATGGTGTTTAGGGCTCCATGATTCACAATGGTTTGTGCCATTATACCGAAGCCAAAGAAGGGACCGTCGGGATTGCCGGTGGCAGTAAGGCAGGCTCCCTCATCAACTGTCACTGTGGTTTTTCCGCTGGACTTGATCCCCATAGAGATTGTTCCTTCTCCGGCGGCAACGGTGACAGTGCCACCCTTAACATGGAGGTCTCCGGAAAGGATGCCGTAGCTTGAAGTAGCTGCCCCGGATTGAACGGTCAGACTTCCGGTTCCGTCAATGGTAAGCAGACCTATCAAGACATCGATACCAATGCTTTGATCTCCGCCGGCTATAGGAGTAATGAGATTGTTTCCGGTGATATGTAAATCTAAATCTCCAAGGGTCTTAATGCCGATTTCCGTGCCGGTAATGGTAGCGTTGTTCAGATACAGCGTATTCGAGGCAGCATCGTAGGTGACCGTAGCCCCCTCGTCCAGATCTCCTAAAATGTCGGCGGCATTGGCACTTGTAACACGGATATCTTGAATCCAAATATCATAGACCCCTCTTTCGCCGCAATGGATGCAGAGGCCGTCCTCCCCGTAGCTGTGATCCAGGGCAGGAATCTCCTCCTGCTCCACAAGGATCGCGCCGCAGACAGCACACTTTACGCCCTCAGTTAAGCCGGTCTCGCTACAGGTGGGCTCCTTGCCGGGGATGATTTCCTCTGTATGGGCGTGCTCTTTGCCGATGACCACATTGATAGCGGTGTTATCCATGCTGTCAACAATGGTGAAATAAGAACCACTCTGCATTACTTTTCCGTTTTCCGGGGCAAGCAGCTTCACATTCTCTATGGTGATACCGCCATAGGCACATACAGCATCGAAGCCTTCTCCTGCGCTTATGGTTACTGTGCCACCGGTAACGATGAAAGCTCCCATGCACATCAGACCGTTCCGCTCGGAATCCATGTTCAGAATACCACCATTAATGGTAATATTGCCTATGGAGGTGCTGCCCTCTGCATTCATGGCAAAGTTTCCGCTTTCAAGGGAAACCGTGCCGCTGTTCATTGTAATACCGCCAACGGCATAGATCGCATCGTCACCGATCGTTGTAGCAGTCAGTTCCAGAGCATCTCCTTCCACCGTCAGGTTCATGGAGGAGAAGAGGGAGATTCCTTTCGTATTCAGGTTTAAACTACCGTTTCCGGAGACGGTCATATTCCCATGGCTGCGAAGGCCGTAGCTATCGTCATGGGTGTTGGTCAGAGAATTTTCACCCTCCACAACTACCTTCAGATCGCCCATTTCATAATGAATTACTGAAGTGCAGGTCATGCCACTGTCAGAATAATGGATGAAGAGATAGCCCTCACCCTCGTAAACATAGTCGTGGAGAGTCAGAGTGCCGTTATCAAAGTAAGCATAGCCTCCCTGGGGCATAGTAGAGGTAATATTGCCCTCCGTATCCACATACTCACCGCTATTGAGCAGAACATCTCCAACGGCGATCTCTGCCCACTGAGTATATAGGGTCACGCTCTCGGTAACGGTGTAGGCAGTGCAGTCCATATAGGTCTCACCGGAGCCGTCCTCCTCTGTATTGTAGCCTGCAAAGACATAGCCGTCCAGGTTGAACAGGTCTGTCCATCTGCAGGGCAGGGTAATGACTGAACCGGATTCTACAGTCATGCTCTGCAGATAATCTGTACCGGAACCTGCGAAGGTGACGGTACACTGATTTGTAGTACCGCAGCCATAGATGCAGCTGCCGTTCTCGAAGATATGCTCCCCGTTAGCAGGAATCTCCTCCTGCTTGGTGAGAATCTCACCGCAGACAGAGCAGATCACACCGTCAGACAGGCCGGGCTCGATACAGGTAGCCGCCTTACCGGGGATCGTTTCCTCGGTGTGGGTGCCTTGAGCACAGACATACTTCTCACCGTTCCATGTGTAGGAGCTTCCTCCAACAATCACAGTTCCACCTGTAATACCGGTGGGGATGGTAGCGTAGGTGAAGGAAAGCAGCTCCAGGGTACCATTGTTGGTCAGAGTCACACCCTCGGCAAACAGCAGTTCCTTAACAGCTACCTTGTAGCTCCCGGTGTTGGTGTAATTCTTAAGGAGCGTTGCAGTGGATCCGCCTCTGCGTAATGCATACTCCACATGGGTCAGATACTCAATGGTTTCTCCACCCACATCTACAGCAATAAGGATCTCTGCCCCACATTCATTGCAGCAGCCGGTCTGCTCATTGTAGCTGTGCTTCTCCCAACCAAGGGGCGTACCACAGCAGGCATGGAATTTTTCATGCTCTGCAAAGTTTTGTGTCAGTTTATATGTGTAGGTATAATCAGTGCTTGTGTGATTATCTGCATCAGGCTCACCATAGCTTTCACCACACACAGAGCAGTAAGCGGGAGTTGTGCAGGTGGCAGCCTTGTCTCCGTCGGCGGTAGTGGAGTGAGGTATCGGGTCTCCGTCGGTTTCCCCACATACGGTGCAGGTCTTGGGAGCAGTACAGGTTGCTTCGCTCCAGGTGTGGTCTGTAAGACCGCATGCATCACAGCTGCAGGTCTCCATTTGTTCGGGGCAATGGACGGGCTTGCCGTCCTCCACCTTCCAGTGTCGAGCCACACAGGCTTCGCCGCCAAACTTCTCAAACAATGCCGCCCATTCGCTTTCCGTAAGGATGCCGGAGTGGGCATCAATGACCTGTGCCACATCCTCTAAGCCTTCGTTTAGGAGGCTGACCAGTGCAGCTTCACCGGTAGTGGCGGCCAGTTCTTCCTCTGTGAAGGTAGCAATGTCCGCATCCCCCCCGCCGAGGGAGTTCGTGCCGGCAGGTGCGTAATTCCGGTGGACGAGGAGCTCATAGGTGGTTTCATTGATGGTAATATTGCTCTCCACATCGCCAAAAGCATAGCCCACGAGGATATCCTCCCTCTGGGGAACGCTGATGCTTCCACAGAAGTAGTTGTTTACCGCATCGTCAAAGAGAAGGCCTGCAATCCCTCCAATATAGTCAGGATTCCCACTGAAATCACTAAGAGTGACAGAGATCTGACTATGGCTGTAGGAATTCAGAATACAGATGGGGGCGGCATAGCCTGCGGTCAAATAGCCCACAACACCGCCTACATAGATGCCCCCGGATTTGTTCGTGCTTGCATAGGATACCCCGGCATCTGTACCGCAGTTCAGGACAATGCCGTGCTGGGACAAACCGACAATACCGCCCAAGGTATCCCCCTGGTTGCTGTAGGTCTCCGCATTGGTTATGGATATACTGCCGGAGGTGTAGCAGTTATAAAGGGCGGAGTCCACCATAAAGCCCACAAGTATACCCCCATTGACAGCAGTTTCCACACTGACCGTACCGCTCAGTGTCAGGTTCTTCACACCGCCGTCGCTGAGCTTACCGATGAAGCCAACATCTCTTGCACTTTCAGAAATGTACAAATTGCGGATGGCATAGCCATTGCCGTCGATCACACCTGTGTAGGGCTGCTCTTCGCTGCCCATAGGTGTCCATTCTCGGGATTCCAAGTCAATGTCGTTCATCAAAATCAGGTTTGCATTCTCGCCACTGTTGACCTTCTGTGCAAGGCGGAACAGCTTGCCACCGTTGTCGATCTCGTAATAGCCGGCGGCGTTACAGCTTGCTTCCTCATAAGCTTCGCAGACTTCACAGAAGCCGTTTTGGTAATCATGAGCAGCATTCCCTTCCACTACCACAGCGTTACAGAAGGCACATTTGATGTCTGTGGTGCAGTCGCCGTCGTCCTCGCCGGGAGTATGGGTGGCATTCCCTTCAGTTACCATAGCATCACAAATGGCACACCGGATTGCAGTGGTGCAGTCGCCGTCATCTTCACCGGGAGTATGGTCCGGTCTGCCGGTGCTGTTTCTGTAGCCCATATCCATTACCGTCTCGTCACAGGAGCTGTAGGTGTAATAGACCGTCTCGCCACCGAGGATGGGGGTAGCCTGCTCACCGATGGACTGACCCCAGCCCTCTCCCAGGAGGTAGGCAACCTCGCCGGAGGCAAACTGCTCTTGGGACATTTCGGTTTCTCCCTGTTTGGAACGGAGAGTGCCGACAGAAACTTCAATGCTTCCGTAATAGGAGTTGCTAACGCTATAGCCGCCAACAGCACCTATGGTTGCGATTTCGTCAGCACCTGCACTCAGAGTGCAGTTGTAGGCAAAGCAATTTCGGACAAAGGACTGCTGAGTGCCGGTGATTGCACCTACATAAACCGTAGTGCTGCCATCGGTGCTGCCGGTAATGCTGCAGTCTATAGCATAGCAGTTTTCAACATTTCCCATATATGCCATTACCGCGCCTGCATTCCAACCGCTGACCTCGGCATTGATCACACCCAGATTCTTGACGATGGCATTCCTTGCACTGTAACCGACCAGTCCCTGAGACCCGTAGCCAATGGCCTTGAAATTAGATACCGTATGTCCCTTACCGTCGATCACGCCGTTATATTGTACCACCAGGGGCTCTCCCTCAGGAACAGCGGGATCGTTATACAGACCGATGGGATACCAGGTTCTTCCACCAAGGTCAATATCAGCAGTGAGAACCGCCTTTGCTGTAACCTCACCCTTGAGATTTACAAGCTGTGCAAACCAATAAAGCTGACCGGCCTTGCCGATCTCATAATAGCCGTCTTTGTCAGTGTCTACCGCCGGCTCGTAGCAGCCCTTGGGGCAGAAGCCATTGCTGTCGAAGGCCACCCCACTGTCATGGTTGGCAGGATCCGTTTCCCCATACGCCTGACCGCAGACGGTACAGATTGCCTTCGCACTGCAGGTTGCGGTGCCTCCGGAATGCTGGCTGAACACCTGGCTGCATACATCGCACAGGTGGTCCTTGTTCCAATCTCTGCACTGGCTGGCAGTCTCGCCGCAGCTGTCACAGAGGTGATCGTTGTTTTCATCCTTGTGGACGGCAGCGACACTTGCATTGGTATTGGAATATGCGGTGATTGCTTCCCCGGTGCAGTAAGTGCCGCTGACCTGATATACAGTCCCTCCGGCAAAAACAGGGGATGAGTCGGTTTCGAGAGTCTGCTTCCACAAGCCCTCAGAGGAAGAGCCGTTCATTAGCCAGCAGACCTCACCGGAGCAGAACTTTTCCATAGGCAAGCCGATACAATTGGTAACGGTTCCATGGCACTCTCCGTAAACCTCGCCTACAAACCCATCGCTGTTGTAGTAACAATCGCTCACAACAGATTTACTTGAGTTGACAATTCCTACTATACCACCGGTATAGCCACCGCGAACCGAGCCAGTACTGTAGCAGTCAGACATATTACCGCTAATCGATCCAACTATGCCGCCTGCATAGGCAACGCCGTCTGTATCCACCACATCGCCGATATTATAGCAATGAGAGAGGGGCGTACCGACCCCGTCATTTCGCGTGTAACAACCAACTACACCTCCGATATAGCCATAGGGGGACATAACCATGCCGGAATTATAGCAGTTGGCAACCGTTGCGTTCTGGGCGTAGCCGATTACGCCTCCGGTATCGTTTTGGCCTTTGACCGAGCCGGTATTATAGCAGTCTGTGACCGTACCGCTCTCAACACTGGCTACAACACCACCTGCGTTGTCGCGACCCCAAACGGTTCCGGAATTGAAGCAATGAAGAATCTTGCCATCTGTATTATTATCTAAGCGGGCGGCTACTGCTCCCACATAGGAAAAGGCAGCGTTCGTGTAGAAATAGCTGTCTACAACCCCTACATACTCAATGGTTCCACCATCAACACAGCCGAACAAGCCTGCATAAGCATCATTTTTGGCACAATACAGGCCGGAAATGGTGTACTCGTTGCCGTTGAATTTTCCGGAGTAGGGTATAGGACGGGAAATGCCTATGGCTGTCCAGCTCATCAGACCATTGCCGTTCTCCCTCAGAGTACCGTCAGCATTCAGAACAGTTTCATTTACGACGATATCTGTGATCAGCTCAGCATTGATAGATGCATTGCCGCCGTTGACCTCCTCCGCAAGCCAATAGAGATTACCTGCATTGGCGATGTCATAATAACCGTCCCCATCTGCATCTACTGCAGGCAGAAGGCTATCGCATTCGGAACAGAAACCGTTTTCGTGGCTCTCATGGGGGCAGTTCAATTTGCAAACTGTACAGATACTGTTTTGCCAATTATGGGGCTCATGAGTACCACAGGAAAAGCCGCAAAGGGTGCACACACTGTCCTTAAAGCTGTGAGTGCAGGGTTTTCCGCAATGAAGGCAAATGCCGTTCTCAAATTCCGGCTCAGAGCAGATGGGCTCCACAGTCAAGAGAGTGTCGCCTGTGCTGTAGGAATCCCCACGGGCATTGAGCTTTTCCTCTGTGCCCGAATAGATGACGAAGCTCGTCTCCTCGGCATATTGCCCACTGACCCACTTGAAGGTGTAGGTCATGTGAGTATCCCAAGCCACCGTCCATGTGCCGGTATTGCCGGAATTTATGGTAGCAGTGTCCAGCAGAGCCTCGTTGGCATAGATCTCGATAGCATTGCCGTTCCAACCGTCACCGTAGCTGTCGGTTAAATCGATGGTGATCATCCCATCTGTCCCGGCAGCATTGGCTCTCATGAGAGAAATGCCCGAAAACAAACTAAGTACCATACAGAAACACAGTACCAAGCTTAGAAGTCTGTTTCCAATTGATTTGTTCTTCATAGTTCGTACCTCCTCGTGATTCAAATAATTGGGAATAAGAACTTCAATCCAATATAATTATAGCATATAGCTTGCACATTTTTCAATACCATATATGAATATAAATCTGTTTATAAAAATTAACTTGCTTTTCTTTTCGCAATGCATTATAATCCGAATGATGATACAATGAACAAGGGAGTTGATGTAATGGATATCCTTTCTGCACGGAGTTGGATGAAGACAAAATCAATTTATGATATTCCCATGCGGGTGACCTACTATGCCCGTGTGTCCTCGGAGAGTGATGAGCAGCTGAACTCCTTAGGGAATCAGATCACCTATTACGAGGATCTGATCAAGCGGAACAAGAATTGGACCTTTATACCCGGGTATATCGACGAGGGCTTGTCGGGCATCTCTACGAAGAAGCGTGAGAATTTTAACCGCATGGTCGACGATGCTTCTCAGGGGAAATTTGATCTCGTGATTACCAAGGAGATCTCCCGTTTTGCCCGTAACACCTTGGACTCCATTCAGTTTACCCGTCAGCTTTTAGGCTACGGTGTGGGAGTGTTCTTCCAGAACGATAATATCAATACTTTGGATGAGGATTCGGAGCTTCGGCTGTCCATTATGTCCTCCATTGCACAGGACGAGCTGCGGAAGCTCAGCAGCCGTGTAAAGTTCGGACATCAACAGGCCATCAAGGATAATGTTGTGTTGGGAAACAGCCGTATTTTCGGCTATGTGAAGGCCAACGGCAGGCTGATCATTGACGAAACAGAGGCTGCTATGGTACGGGAGCTTTATGAGCTGTATGCAACGGACGAATACAGCATGAAGCAGATCGAAAACCTTTTCTGGGAGAAGGGCTACCGCAACCACAATGGCAACAAGCTGGCTCACACCACTATGGCCAATATCATTGCCAATCCCAAATACAAGGGCTACTATGTGGGCAATAAGGTGAAGGTCATTGATATGTTCACCAAGAAGCAAAAATTCCTTCCACCGGAGGAATGGGTCATGTTCAAGGATGAAAGCGGAGAGATCGTTCCTGCCATTGTTTCCGAGGAGCTTTGGGATGTCGCCAATGCCATCCTGAAACGGCGGAGCGACGATGTAAAATCCCGTCAGGGCATCTGCAATCATGCCAATTTGCTCACAGGAAAGCTGTTCTGCACCCACTGCGGTGCCGCCTACTACCGTCGGGAATCCAAGGACAAACAAGGCAACAAAAACAGCCGATGGGACTGCTCGGGAAAGATCAAGAACGGCGCAGACACCTGCCCCTCTGTTGCCATTTACGAGGACGAGATCAAACCCATTCTTTTGGACATTGCACAAGATACCAAAGTCAGCACCCAAGCACTCATAGAGGAATATACCGCACGGTTCCAAGG
>JAZMZW010000214.1:0-1855 GCA_045586205.1 Faecousia sp.
GCAGCTTGCGACGGGTGGTACGCTGAACATTGTTGAAGTTGACAAAGATGCCCTGTGCAGTCTCGGGACGGAGATAGACAGTGTTCTTTGCATCCTCGGTAACACCCTGGAAGGTCTTGAACATCAGGTTGAACTGACGGATATCGGTAAAGTTACGCTTGCCGCAGGTGGGGCAGGCAATTTCATGCTCGTCGATGAAGGCCTTCAGCTCTTCATTGCTGAATGCATCGATGGGCTTGGGAAGCTGAGTGCCGGTTTCGGCGCAGTAGTTCTCGATCAGCTGGTCGGCACGGAAACGCTCCTTGCACTCACGGCAGTCCATAAGGGGATCGGAGAAACCGCCAAGGTGGCCGGAAGCAACCCAAGTCTGGGGGTTCATGAGGATAGCGGAATCCAGACCTACATTGTAGGGATTCTCCTGCACAAACTTCTTCCACCAAGCCTTCTTGATGTTATTCTTCAGCTCAACGCCCAGAGGACCGTAGTCCCAAGTGTTTGCCAGACCGCCGTAGATCTCGGAGCCTGCAAAAACAAAGCCTCTGCCCTTACACAGAGCCACGATTTTTTCCATGGTTTTTTCGGTATTTTTTAACATAGAAACCTCCAAAAAAATTCTATTTTTACGAATACAATTATAGACCCAAATCTGCCATATGTCAATCCTTTTTTCTCCCTGCATACAGAATATGGGAATCGGAAATTTAATAACTTTTCTCTTTCCAAAAGAGGAAAATCGTGGTATTATAAGGAAGAATATTGTATGTAGAAAGAAAAAGGAGGAAATACAAATGGCATTTGTGGATTTTCATGTACACACCGTCCGCTCCGACGGAACGGACAGCCCGGAAAGTATTCTCGCACAGGCAAGAGCCTGCGGTATCGGCATCATGGCCATTACCGATCACAACCACGCCCTTGATCCCGCCCCCTACCGGGAGGCCTATCCCGACATTCGCCTGATCCAAGGCTGTGAGTTCAGCAGTAAATATCTCAACTCCAAGGGACAGGAAAAGGAACTGCACATTGTAGGTCTGGGCTTCGATCCCAAGCACCCCCTGATCCGGGAGGTTCTGCGGAAAAATCAGCCTAACCGCAAGCCTTATATCAATGCTATTCTGGCCAAGCTACGGGAGCTGGATATCCATATAGGCACATATGAGGAGCTTATGGCGGAGCATCCCGACAGCCTCCATGTGGGGCGAACCCATATTGCCATGAAGATGCACCTACTGGGCTATGTCAGCAGTCCGGAGGAGGCCTTTGATGAATACATCGGAGGCTTCGGCCGTCGCAGAGCCTATGTGGAAAATCCCCTGACCTATGTCAGCCCCCAAGAGTGCATCCAAGCCATTAAGGAAGCCGGTGGCATCCCCATTCTGGCACACCTGTATTATTATCAGCTGGAGGAATCGGAACAACGGGAGCTTCTTCGCCTGTTCAAATCCCTTGCCGGTGATCGAGCCGGCATGGAAACAGACTACGCCGCCTATAGCCCGGAGCAACGGCAGTCCCTTCGTGCTCTTGCGAAAGAATACGGCCTCCTCCCCTCCGCTGCCAGCGACTACCACGGCAAACACAAAGGCGAAACCCTCGCCCAAGGCTTCCGGGAAGAGGATTTTCTCCCTCTCCTGACCGCCTTGGGTATAAGCACAAAAAACTCCCCCTCCTGACCGCCCCCCCCAAATGCCGCAGGAAAATCATCAACCCCTTCCTGAATGGATGATTTGACACTTTGTGTCATGAATTGATGCGGGGCATCATGATTTCTCGCTATGCTCCATGATTTGAATTGCCAAAATACAATGTGCCGTAAGGCACAAATCATGCCGCAAGGCAAATCATGGCATAGCCAATT
>JAZMZW010000215.1:0-10121 GCA_045586205.1 Faecousia sp.
CATTGTTTTTTGGCAATTCAAATCATGGAGCGTAGCGAGAAATCATGATGCCCCGCATCAATTCATGACACAAAGTGTCAAATCAAAGTCGGAGGCCAAGCGGTCTTAGGAAGACAACTTAGTAATTCAACTCCTTGGCTCACAGAACGACATGGCTACGATCCGACTTCATTGTTTTTTGGCAATTCAAATCATGGAGCGTAGCGAGAAATCATGATGCCCCGCATCAATTCATGACACAAAGTGTCAAATCATCAGAGCGATAAACTGTGATTTCTTTTTGCGAAGTTAACACCCAAATGGCAATGTCAATGTGGTTTTGGGTGTTAAATGCCGAGGGGAAAATCCTTGGGTTTTTCTTGACATTGATTGGAAGCTGGGGTAAAATGGAAGTAGTTATTTAAATAGGGAAAGGCTGATGGAATATGATGAAAAAATTGCTGTCTCTTTTGCTGATTTTAGGGGTACTTCTGTCCGTGATGCCCGCTGCATGGGGCGCTCCGGTGCAGGGACGGGAGGAGAGTGTAGAATCCTACAACAGCACCTTGTCCGAGACCAAGGATCTTCTCTTTGAGTTCGACAACCGAGACAAGGACAAGGAACGCTACAAGGGGGCGGCCTACGGCGGCCTCAACTACGATCAGGAGAGCAACAGCTATTGGGCAACGGGGTATAACGGCTCTAACACCGCCTACACCATCGTCAACTCCGGCGGTACCCTCCGCGTCAATGTCACAGACGGCACCGATGCATCCGGCACCTATGGCCCGTGGATCAAGATTACCAATACTTACGGCAAAATGCCTACTTATAACAGCCCGGATCTTTATCCTCTCAATTTTGATCCTTCCTGGGTAAAGGTCGTTACCATCCGATTCAAGCTGGTGAACTGCTCCGTGGTAACGGATAAGATCCCGGAGATCATCTTTGAGTATTACTATACTTCCGGCGGCACCTCTACCTACGCCAATGATATGAAGGCGGTCTATACCTTCCGTGATGGGGAATATATGGCAATTAGCATTCCTGTCAGCTCCAAGCTGAGAAATGCAGATCTTCTCAAAGGCTTCGGCTTCCGTTTCCGTAACATTAAGGGCGGTGGGAATGCCCGTATTTACATCGACTATATGTATATCGGAAATTCTTCTCCCTTGGTCATGAAGAACCATTCCGATAAGACCTTCCTGTCTCAGAATGCTATCCCCATTACCTCCGGTGTCACCCGCAACCAGATCGTCTTGAAGGACAAGACCAACAACACTCAGATCACAGGCTATCTTGCTACGGTCTCTCCCTCTGCTAAGGTCACCTTTAAGGCATCCTATGCAAGCTATTATACCAAGGGCAGTACCCCCGAGAGCAGAAGCACTGCCTGTATGTCTATGCCCTTTAGTCGTATGGTGGCAACGGATCATGCCGCCGCCTATGAGGCCGCAACGGGGGATACGGTACTGATGGTCACCAACGGCAACTTCTTTGACGGTGACACCAACCATCCCAGAGGCTATCTGGTCTTGGAAGAAAATATTGTCCAAACCTATGATTCTTTCCCTGCGCCATATTTTGCCGTTTTGAAAGACGGGAGTTTTGCCATCCGTCCTTACGGTTATCCCTTGGGGGATGTGAAGGAAGCGGTTTCCGGCTATCAGTGGCTGGTTCGGGACGGAGTGTTGGTCACCACCAATGATGATGTGACTGCCGCACCCCGCACTGCCATCGGTCTGAAGGCAGACGGTACTGTGGTCTGGCTTGCCTTGGATGGCAGACAGGAGGGCTACTCCATGGGTGTGACCATCCACGAGCTTGCGGAACTGATGTATGCCGCAGGCTGTGTCAATGCCATCAACATGGACGGTGGCGGATCCACCACTATGGCAGGGCGCTATAACGGCACCGGAGATCTGGTGTTGCAAAATTCTCCCTCCGATGAAGGGGGGGCCAGACTTCTGCCCACCTGTCTGCTCATGGTGGCAGAGACCTGCAACCACAAGCTCAGCGGGCAGGCTTACACCGTATATCCCGACGGCACCCACAGCCGGACTTGTTCCTCCTGCGGAGAAGTGATCCGTGTGGTACATACCTACAACGAGGATAAATGTGTCTGCGGAGACAAGCGTCATTTGGGTGACGGATTGTTCTTCGATTATTCCAACACGGACGAGGATAAGTACCGCTATACAGATCCCGTCTATCAGTATCGGAATTTCGACCTGACTTCCAACGGTACTTGGGGCAGAGGCTATTGGTCCACTGCTTATACCGCCAATGACAGCACGGCGGATTTCAGCATTAATAACAAGAACGGCACCCTTGTCCTCAACGTGGGTCAGGGACACAGCGGTAGTGCGGATACCAACAATGTGACCTACGGCCCCTGGCTGAAGCTTAGCAGTGCTTACGGCAAGTCTCCCACCAAGACAGACGGACGTTTCGGCGCTCTGTCCTATGATCCCAAGGACATTGATTATGTGGAGATCCGCTTCAAGATGGACAAGTGTCAGGTGGACAGCGGAAAGTCCCCCGACGTGGTCTTTGAGTATTATTACACCAAGGATGGAGTTTACCAAGGCTCTACGGACATGATCCAAAAATACACCTTCGTTTCCGAGGAGTATATCACTGTTCGGATCCCGGCTACGGAAACGCTCAAGCAGGCACAGGAGCTGCAGGCCTTTGGTTTCCGATTCCGCCATATTAAGAGTAGTTCCGGGGGAAAGCTGACGGTGGACTATATTTATGTGGGATCCGAGGGCATCAAGGAGCCGGCGGTGGATGAAAACTTGCAGCTCAGCCACAGCTTGAATTTGGCAAGTGATATTTCCATCAATTATGTCGTCCCTGCAAGCTTGCTTGAGGGCTACGATATGTCTACCGTTTATGTGGAAAGCACGGTGGATAACTATGAGGGCAAGACCCTTGTAGGTGCAAGCGTCGTCCGTATGGAGCCGGTGAAGAACGGGTCTCTGTATTATTTCACTTTGACCGGTATTACGGCGGTGCAGATGAATGATACCATCTCCACGGTACTGTACGGGGAGAAGGACGGTCAGCCCTATTATTCCAAGACCGACCTTTACAGTGTGGCGAAATATGCCTACTCCCAGTTGGGAAAGGAGTCAGCCACGGAGAGTCTGAAGACCCTCTGCGCAGATCTGCTCCGCTACGGTGCTAAGGCGCAGTTGTACAAGGAGTACCGTGTCAGCTCCCTTGCAGACGGAGATATGACGGAAGCACAGCTTGCATACCTGTCGGATATGGATAGGGTCACCTTTGGGAATAACAATAGGGATCTGGGTAATCTTGCCTCTGCACCCATTACTTGGGCAGGTAAGACCCTGGATCTGGATTCCAAGGTACGTGTGAAATTTGTTTTCAATGTATCCGCATATACCGGTAGCTTGGAGGATCTCAGCCTCCGTGTGAGCTACAGGGATATTTACGGAGATGCTATGGAACTGTCTGTAAGCGAGGCAGAGATTTACAATGCCGATCGTGGGATGTATGCATTTGCCGTGGATGCACTCTTGGCTTCCGAATTGCGAGAGGTGCTTACTGTGCAGATCTTTGCAGGGGAAGAAGCTGTGTCCTCTACGCTGGAATATAGCGCCGATACCTACGGCAACAACAAGACAGGTGTCCTTGGGGAACTGTGCAAAGCACTGTTTGCCTATAGCGACAGCGCGAAGGCATATTTTGCAAATTGACAATTGAAAATTCGCCGTAAGTAAACCCAAAACCGGGACAGAGGGTATTTCCTTTGTCCCGGTTTTTGGTATAAAAATCGACGGCGGATATGAATCACCAATTCCGGTTTGTCGGCCTGTTTGAATTTCGTACAGACCCCTTGCCTCTCCCTTTGGGAGAGGTGCCGCAGGTGGAGAGGGCAGTAGGGGCTAACATTAAGATACTTTCTCCCGTAGCATGATAGACAGTCATTTGTGGTTGCTTCCATGGTTTATTCTAACTTATACTGCCATCTGCCCTCTCAGTCGCTTCGCGACAGCTCTCCCGGAGGGAGAGCCAAGGGTGGTTACATAAACACATAAACACAGGGGACGTTCTATGTGTTTGCTTGATTTAATACTTTTTGATAGGTATAAACATAGAAACACCGTCTGCTTGAAAAGAAAACAGAACTATTCCGCACAACACACGGAACCGTCCCCCCTGTGTTGCATTCGGGCGAAAACATGGCTTCGCCCCTACAGAAGTGCGGTGCAAGGCTGTTCGATAAATGGGAATTTTGGAGATTACTGTTTCACGTTTGTTTATGGATGATCACCGTTTTTTAGATTGACATTTTTTGGTTGGACGAATATAATGAAATTATACCAATTAGGAATCCCTAACAGGGATGGTAAAGGAGTTTTTTCTATGGGTAAATTTGTGAGGAAAATCGCACTGCTGTTGGTGCTGATGCTGGTCCTTGGCATAGGTGCCGGGGCGGCGGAGACCAGAGCCTTCAGCGTGGACACCAAGTCCGGTATTTTGCTGAACTTTTTTAATGCCGGTGAGGAATGCTCCTCTTGGAGTTGGAAAACCGGCAACTGGAGCAACTGGACAGGCACCGCTACAGCCGGCAGTGGCTTACTGAAGGCGGATCTGGACCCCACTGTGGAAAAGATCATTATGTCCAGCGGTGATCTCAACCATGTCCTCAGTGAAACCGATGTGGTGGAGATTCGTTT
Source organism: Faecousia sp. (assembly GCA_045586205.1). GTDB lineage: Bacteria > Bacillota > Clostridia > Oscillospirales > Oscillospiraceae > JAZOXB01. The sequence goes on from JAZMZW010000215.1 coordinate 4,689, forward strand.
CAAGACCGATTCTCTTACTTCCGGTTCTCTCTCTACCGCTGACCGCTTCACGGTGTACTGCTATACCAGCGTCAACGGCTATACGGTCAGCAAGAGCGTGCGGTTCCACGATACGGGGATCGAGTATGCCCCTGTGGGACAGTATCAGACCATTACTCTCCCTGCCTTTTTGCAGAACGGCACGGACTTTGTAGAGATCGCCAAGGGCGAGGTCTTAAACCGCATTACCCTCTGCCCCTATCAGGAAGGCACAGGGGATAACAAGACCATTACCGCATCAATGGTCATTGACTATATCTATATCGGACCTGCGGCAAATGCTCCCTCCGGTTGGTCGGAAAAAAGCTCCGATCTGTTCTTCGATTTCACCAACGATCCCGACGATCAGCACCGCTATAGCATTACCACCTATAACCGCACACAGTTTGACGCTTCTGTGTCCAACTGGCACGCCTACGGCGGAACCCTAACTCTGAGCAACGAGGAAACTCGTGGGGATGACGGTGGCTTCTTAGCAGACGGCCTCCTTTCTGTCAAATCCTCCGGGGGTAAAAATTATCTGACCATCCAAACAGGTGCCAAGAATACCAAGGGCATCCAATACAGCGGCAACAAGAACGACAAATATGCGGAAATTCGTGTCCGTGCCAACGGTTTTGATGGCACCAAGAGCGGCACCCTGCAAATCTGCGCACGCACCAAGGACGGCGCAAGCTACGAACAGTTAGACGGTGTAGATGTTCGTCTCAAGACGACTTTCTCAGCGGCAGACCTGAAAAGCGGCGAATACGTAGTACTCCGCTTCACCAATGAGGAAGAACTGGCTCGCTGGCGGCAAATGGAGTGCATCTACAATATATGCGTCCTCCTGACCTACGATGGCTTTACCACTGCCCACAGTCTGGACTATGACTATATTTACATCGGGGACGAGAAACAGCAAACTCATGTGATGCTGGACTTTGAGAAAGACAGCCCCGTGAACACCGTGACCCACTGGACTCAGCGTGTTACCGGTAGCAGTATCAACACAGTGGATGCCTTTGGCATCGGCACGGAGCACAGCACCATGTTCGGTTCCGTTACCTTGGCAAACAGCACCGGTGCATGGGCGGCTGTTACCTATGAAAACCAGACTCGCTATATCGTACAGCCCGGAGACGTCATGAAGATCCGTGTGAATCTGTCCAAGGATGAAAATACCGCCGGTACTTTAGAGGATATGCGTGTGAACCTTGCCGCCGGTGGCCGTGGCTACTGGGGCACCTGGAAGCCAACCATCCTCAGTGTAAAGGCGACAGACCTGAAAATTGACGGTACCTTCCACGAATACACGATCAAGATTCCCGAGGATAGCTACATTATGGGCACTCCTATTCGTTCTCTGTTCTATGGATTTATGGGCAAAGACGGTTATTCCATCGACTTTGATGTGGACTATATCTATATCGGACCTGAGGAGAAGTTCACTGCCTATACCGGCAGAACCACTGCTACGGAAACTCCCGTTCCCATGGAAACGGACGTAGAGACTGTGGACAATTCTCTCATTTCTTTCGGCTTGTATAACTATAACCATCGGGTCAATGACAATGCTCCCGCAGGCTTGTCTTATGGCAGAACCTTGGAGAATGTTTTCCCCTTCTGGAATGATTACGCTACAGATTGTGGCAGAAATGTATTCTGCGATGGTACTTCCCGTTGGAACCGCTTCTATGAGGCAAGCGGTTCTACTGTCAGCCCTGCACTGGGCGCAGACGGCTATCCCAAGGTGGATCTGACCAGAAATTACAGCAATTTCAATGCTGTCAGCTTGGGACACCTGTTCGGCAAGGACTATGCTCTGGGCGTTCACTCCTATGATCCTGTAAATACCCCTCTGCAATTTGACGGAGCGTATTATACCTATGACAGCACCAAAAACGGTGTGGATTATAATGTTCAAACTAATGAGTTCTATGTAAGAAACGAGGCAGGGGATGGCTTCACTCCCTTTACCTATGACTCCACCCGGCCTGACAACTGGTACGGCATGACCATGGAACTGAACTTTGCTCAGACGGACGAAAATACCGTCTTTGAGCTGAGCAGTATGGACGATGCATGGGTCTTCATTGACGGCTGTCTGGTCCTGGATCTGGGCGGTGGCAACGGCCTCAAGACCGGTTCCATCGACTTCGCAACCGGCAAGGTTACAGCCACCGGCGGATCTGTTACCCAGACCCACACCATCTTACAGCGTTATCAGGACGCGGCTCGTGAGGCGATCACTGCATGGGACGGAGATACCTATGCAGAGGGTACCAACCATACCCTGCAACTCTTCTTCTTAGAGCGTACCACCAATGGTAAGCTGTGCCGGATCTCCTTTAATCTGGAACCCATTGCTACCACAGAGGGGCATGAATTTGAACAAACCCTTCTCTTCGGTCAGCTTCACAACCATACCACCTACTCCGACGGCACCGGCACTACGGCACAGGCCTATCAGCACATTTACGGTGTTGCAGACATGGATTACTTCCTGGTGACCGACCACTCCAATTACTTCAGCACGGCAACCGGCAGTAAGATCAAGGATTACTACAATCTCTCCGGCCTGAAGAAAAATTCCGCAGGTACTATGAGCCTGTGGGAGGAACAGCGTGCCATTACAGAGGAATACAACGCTGCTTACCGCAATGTAACCATCGCCCAGGGTTATGAAATGACCTGGAAACGTGTGGACCCCGACCACCTGAAGGAAACAGGACACATGAATGTGTTCAACGGTTACGGCACCATTTCCCGTCTCACCGCCGGTACGGAGACCAACTCCGTCAAGGGGGACTTCAGCGGCATGTATTACTTCTACGACATGCTGGTCAATGCGGAAAAGGGTGTCAATGAAAAGGGAACCGCTGTGAGCCGCACCAAGTACATCCAAGATGCACCCATCGTTGCCATGTGGAACCATCCCAGTGATTATTGGGGCAATTTCAATAAGTTTGCAGGCTACACAGAGGCCAGAGATGCAGTCATTAGCCTCATAGAGATCCGCAACGGCGGTGCAACTTATGAAGACCGTTACAATCTGGCTCTGAGCGAGGGCTGGCACATTGGCCCCACCGCAGGTCAGGATCACCACGGCACCGATTGGGGCAGTGTCAACGGTCTGCGTACGGTAGTACGTACAGACGATTTCACCGAAGCCGGTCTGTATTGGGCATTGTCCCGCCGCCATGTGTATGCCACCGTTGACCAGAACTTCCGCATTTACTACGATATGGTGGTTGACGGACAGACCTACCAGATGGGCGATATCGCCAGGTACGGGGAAAATGCCACGGTGACTGCCATTCTGGAGCTGTTCCAGCCTGACGGAGAGGCTATCGGCAAGGTGGATCTTATCGGCAAAGACGGCAAGGCATTTTACAGCATTTCCATTAGTGACAGTTATGCGTATTTGGAGATCCCTCTGGAGGCTGCCGAAGCTTATTACTACGTGCGTGTGAAGCCCTCCGATAATCAGGTGGCTTATACCGCACCCATTTGGTTGGAATCCTGCACCGAACATCAGGCTGTTACCGATGCAGATATTGCTCCCACTTGCACCCTTGAGGGTCTGACGGAAGGCGCCCACTGCGACCTGTGCGGCAAGATCCTCGTTGCACAGGAGATCCTTCCTGCTATCGGCCACAGCTACAGCTATACCAACATGGGTGACGGCACGCATACAGCTCTCTGCACTCTCTGCAATGGCACCCTGAAGGAAGAACACAGCTATACGGAAGGTGTCTGTGTCTGCGGCGCAAAGAGAGAAGCGGAAGCCAAGGAAGACAGCTCCCTGAAGCTGAGCCACAGCCTGAATTTGGCAAGTGATATTTCCATCAACTTCGTTGTCCCTGCATCTATGTTGGAGGGCTACGATATGAGTACCGTCTATGCGGAAAGCACGGTGGAAAACTATGAGGGTGAGACCTTCTTGGGTACGAGCATCGTCCGTATGGAGCCGGTGAAGAACGGATCCTTGTATTACTTCACCCTGACCGGCATCACTGCGGTGCAGATGAACGATAGCATTTCCACAATGCTGTACGGGGAAAAGGACGGACAGATGTATTATTCCCCCGCAGACCTTTACAGCGTGGCACAGTATGCCTATTCCCAGTTGGGGAAGGATTCTGCTACAGAGAGCCTGAAGAGCCTGTGCGCAGACCTCCTCCGCTACGGCACCAAGGCACAGCTGTACAAGGAATACCGTGTAAGTTCTCTTGCAGACGGGAATATGACAGAGGAATACAAGGCCTATCTCTCCGGCTTGGAGGCTGTGACCTTCGGGAACAACAACACCGATCTGGGAGATTTGGAGAATGCTTCCGTCACTTGGGCAGGTAAGACCTTGGATCTGGATTCCAAGGTGCGTGTGAAGTTCGTCTTCAGTACCGCAATTTCCGCAAGTGAATTGGAAAGTCTGTATCTCCGTGTGAGCTACAAGGATATTTGCGGAGAGACTATGGAACTGACTGTCACGGAGATGGAGGAATACAACGCAGACCGTGGACTGTATGCCTTTACTGTGGACGCACTCTTAGCATCCGAACTTCGCGAAGTGCTGACGGTGCAGATCTACGCAGGAGAGGAACCTGTATCCACCACTCTGCAATACAGTGCTGATACCTACGGCAACAACAAGACAGGAGTCTTGGGAGAACTGTGCAAAGCACTGTTTGCCTATAGCGACAGCGCAAAGGCATATTTTGCAAATTGACAATTGAAAATTTGCCGTAAGTAAATCGGAAATCGGGACAGAGGGTATTTCCTTTGTCCCGGTTTTTGACATAAAAATTGACGGCGGATATGAATCACCAATTTCGGTTTATCGCTCTGTTGGCAGATCGCTTCAGTAGCGGCGGACGTCCCTGTCCGCCCGGTGTAGGAACTTTCTATGTTGTAAAAGCTGTAATCAACCGTAGGGGCTTCCAAATTTGTGCCTCCCTCTGATGAGGGAGGTGGGCGAAGCCCGGAAGGAGAGAAAAAAGCCGAAAATCTGTACCATTTATAGTAAATTCGTGCAAATCGAAAGCTTTTCTCTCCCTCACCCTTCGGGAAATCACTTCGGTGATTCCGCACCACGGCTCTGACACTCCCGTGGTGTCGCTTCGCTTACCCTCATCAGAGGGAGCCGCTAACTTGGAAGCCCCTACTTTTTATAATACAACTCCACTTCACCGATGATGCCAACGTGGGCGGACAGGGACGTCCGCCGCTACAAAATCGCGTCAATAAACAGGATGATGCCAACGCGGGCGGACAGGGTCGTCTGCCCCTACAGATACAATACTGTAAACAGAGAGATAAACTATAATTCGACGCGGATAATGAAAGTGCCTGCAGGCGGAACGGCACAAGACCGTTCCCTACGAATAAACTTGATGGTTTGTGCATTTGTCG
>JAZMZW010000216.1:0-8127 GCA_045586205.1 Faecousia sp.
TAGAAGGAACAAAATTAATATAGAAGGGAAATTACTATGATTTACACCACCGAAGTAAAGCATATGTGCCCCGTCGCCAAGGGCGCATACCATGGCCCCGCACCCATCCCCGAAGAGGGCAAGTGGGTACAGGTCAAGGAAATTAAAGATGTCTCCGGTTTTACCCACGGTGTGGGCTGGTGCGCTCCCCAGCAGGGTGCATGCAAGCTGACCCTGAACGTGAAGGAAGGCATCATTGAAGAGGCTCTGGTGGAAACTCTGGGCTGCTCCGGCATGACCCACTCCGCCGCTATGGCTTCCGAGATCCTGATCGGCAAGACCCTTCTGGAGGCTCTGAACACCGACCTGGTGTGTGACGCCATCAACACCGCAATGCGCGAGCTGTTCCTGCAGATCGTTTACGGCCGCAGCCAGTCCGCTTTCTCCGAGGGCGGCCTCGCAGTTGGCGCTTCTCTGGAAGACCTGGGCAAGGGCCTGCGCAGCCAGGTGGGCACCATGTTTGCCACCCGCGTCAAGGGTCCCCGTTATCTGGAAATGGCAGAGGGCTATGTTACCCGTGTTGCTCTGAACAAAGACAACGAGATCACCGGCTATGAATTCATCAATCTGGGCAAGATGATGGACTTCATCAAGAAGGGTGACAGTGCTGACACCGCTCTGGAGAAGGCAAAGGGTCACTACGGCCAGTTCGACAACGCTGCCAAGTACATCGATCCCCGTCACGAATAATAGGAGGTACTGAAAATGGCACTGTTTGAAAGCTACGAAAGAAGAATTGACAATATCAACAAGGCTCTTGCTCCCTACGGCATCGCTTCTGTTGAGGAATGCAGAGAGATCTGCAAGGCAAAGGGCTTCGATCCCTATGAGATCGCAAAGAACATTCAGCCCATTTGCTTCGAGAACGTTTGCTGGGCATACTGCGTTGGCGCAGCTATGGCTATCAAGAAGGGCGTTAAGACCGCTGCTGAGGCTGCTGAAGTCATCGGCCACGGCCTGCAGGCATTCTGCATCGACGGCTCCGTTGCTGACGATCGTAAGGTCGGTATCGGCCACGGCAACCTGGGCGCAATGCTCCTGCGTGAAGAGACCAAGTGCTTCGCATTCCTGGCAGGCCACGAGTCCTTCGCTGCTGCAGAAGGTGCAATCGGTCTGGCAAGAAGCGCAAACAAGGCTCGTAAGGAGCCCCTGCGTGTTATCCTGAACGGTCTGGGCAAGGACGCCGCTCAGATCATCTCCCGTATCAACGGCTTTACCTACGTACAGACTCAGTTCGACTACGCTACCGGTAAGGTCAATGTTGTGAAGGAAATCGCCTACTCCGAAGGCGAGCGTGCAAAGGTTCGCTGCTACGGCTCCGACGATGTCCGTGAAGGCGTTGCCATCATGCATCTGGAAGGTGTTGACGTTTCCATCACCGGTAACTCCACCAACCCCACCCGCTTCCAGCACCCCGTTGCAGGTACCTATAAGAAGGAATGCATCGAGCAGGGCAAGAAGTACTTCTCCGTCGCTTCCGGCGGCGGCACAGGCCGTACCCTCCACCCCGACAACATGGCTGCAGGTCCCGCTTCTTACGGCATGACCGACACCATGGGCCGTATGCACTCCGATGCTCAGTTTGCAGGCTCCTCCTCCGTCCCCGCTCACGTAGAAATGATGGGCTTCCTGGGCGCAGGCAACAATCCCATGGTCGGTATGACTGTCTCTGTCGCAGTTGCAGTTGAGGAAGCGATGAAGTAATCTAGTCGTTACTTCCTTGTCTCCCATGGGCAAGGTGGCAAACTGCCCCCGGCAGTTTGCTTGGATTCCCATCCGCAATGCTTCGCATTGCTCTCCCATGGCGGTATGACCGTTTCCGTAGCTGTTGCTGTTGAGGAAGCAATGAAGTAATTTTTCCGAATTGCATAAAATAATCCTGTCTTGGAGTAATCCAAGGCAGGATTTTTTATTTATAGCAGATACAATTATTTAAGCCAATTCCGGTTTATCGTGCTTTCAGCACGGTAATGAATTGCCCTGCCGGGCATGAATTGGCTATGCCATGATTTGCCTTACGGCATGATTTGTGCCTTACGGCACATTTTTTTGACTGAGGGATTGTTACCGCAGTACGATTTCGCCGAAACCGTACTAGGGATGCAAGACCCTACCGCACAATCCCTCCGTCACGGCTTCGCCGTGCCACCTCCCTTTACACAAGGGAGGCTTTGGTGCGGTGCAACAATTAGACAAATTCCGATTGTTGTGTTTTTTTGAGGTATGGACTTGCTTTTACTGTCCTGTGATAAATCTGATAATGCGGGACCAGACGTCGGCTTCCTCCGGTTCTTGTCTGAGATAGTCCCAGGTACGCAGAAGGACGGTGGCGGCTTCCCCACGGGTGGCGGTGTTCAGAGGACCGAAGGAGCCGTCGGTATAGCCCTTAAGGATGCCAAGCTCCGTGATGGAGGCAATGTAGTCCTTTGCCCAGAGGTTGGTGATCTCTGCGTCGGTGAAGGACAGCTCTCCCTTCGGCAGTTTCTTGCCGTACCAGTTAAGGGTACGGCCGAGGATGGTACTCATCTCCTCACGGGAGATCTCTCTGTCAGGGCCGAAGGTGCCGTCGGTATAACCGTTGACAATGCCCTTCTCAGATGCCCATGCCACTGCTTCCTTGTACCAATCTTGGGTCAGATCCGGGAAGCTTGCGGGAGCCTTTACCGCCATATCGGCGGCGTGGGCTTCCATGAGGCGGTAGAGGACAGTTACAAACATTCCACGGGTCAGTTTGCTTTCCGGCTCGAAAACCAGAGGGCCTACACCGTTAAACAGGCCCAGGGTCACAGAGCGGTCAATACTTTCCGCATACCATGCATCATAGGGTACATCTGTAAATAGATTGGCATTCTTGCTGACATACACACAGAACTCGGGGCTATAGCTTTCACCTCTGTAAACTCTGGCACGGATCACACCGTCAAAGGGTTCGAGGGCATCTGTGTACAGGGTGCTTTTTGCAGTGACTTCCGTATTGTCCGTAGAATAACGGATGCGAACATTGGATTCCGTGGTTCGCAGGAAGATCAAGCCGTACTTGCTCTCCGCAGTGGGAGCGGTAAGGATGTGTTCAATGGTATTCGAGGCTGTATACGTCGTTTCCTCACTTCGGCTACCGTTTAAAGTATAGGCAACCACTGCCCGTATTTTTGTACCCGGTTGGATCTCTATAGGCTCTTTATAAACCTTCTTGCTGTAAATGGGGTTGGAGCCGTCCAGGGTGTAGTAGATTTTTGCTTCACTGTAATTGCTTTCCATCACAGCATATTTCTTGCCGTTGACATCCTTCTCACTAATGGTGGGCTTGAGCATGGGGCCGTATTCCCGATCCGTTTTCTTACAATCTGCGTAACTGCTACCGGGATTCAGGGTCTTGCCACGGCGACGGAACAGCTCGTTCAGGGTGACAAATTCATAGCCGTAGGACTTCAGAGTATCAATAGCATTGAGGACACCGGTGACGGTGGTGCTGTAAATGTCATGGCACAGAACAATGGCGCCGTTGTAGGACTTGGAAACAATGCGGTTTGCAACGGTGGTCGCATTGCGATCCTGCCAGTCCAGTGGGTCAACGGACCAAATAATGCTGGCGGCATGAAACTGATTGCCCAGAATACCGCGGACACGGGCATTCACATCTCCGTAAGGAGGACGGACATGGTATGTAAAGTTCATTCCAAGAGCATCATCGAGGATGTTCTTGGTTTTGTTCATCTGGTTGTAGATCTGGGTGTCGGACTGGGTGGTCAGAGTGGGGTGATCATAGCTGTGGGAGCAGATCTGATGACCTTCCTCATAAGCACGACGGACGGTCTTGGGGTAGTTCTTCGCGCAGGAGCCAAGCATGAAGAAGGTTGCCTTCACACCACGTGCCTTCAGACCGTCAAGGAGCTTGGCGGTGTAGCCGCTGGGACCATCGTCAAAGGTCAGGGCAATCAGCTTCTGCCCCGCCGCCTTCGCCGTAGTCGTAATCGGCAGGCAGGTCAGCAAGGAGCAAAGGATCAACAGCAATGCCAGCGTTCTCTTTAATGTTTTCATACTCTCTATCTCCATTCTCTATGTTAGGGGGCTGTTCTTCCCCTTTTTGGGAAGCAGGTACTCCCCTATTTTCCCTTACGGAGGCTTCCTGTTGCAAGGGAAGCATTTTTTCTGTTTCTAAGTTCCATTCCTCCGGTCCCAAGGGGGACAGGATGCATTTCTCAGGTAGAGGTGTCGTCCCTGCGGACAGGCGTTTTTCCAGCTTTCCCAGAGGATCGATGATTCCCAGATAGACTCCCCTGTTGCCACAAATGCCATAAACCCGCTGCAGGGCTTTTTCTCTCGGAAAGTTCCCCAGTATGTGCAGGTACAGTCCCTGCTTTTGGATCTCCACAGAGCCTACCGGGCTCTTCCCTTCCAGAATTTCATATTCCATAAAAATCCCTCCCGCACAGCTTATGCGAGAGGGTACGGCTTTTATGCACGGGGTAAGCCGAAGCTTACGGCGATTGCTTCATCTACACGGTTCATCATTCCCTCATCAAGCCTGCCCATATGTTCCCGCAGGCGCCGTTTGTCAATGGTTCTGATCTGTTCCAAAAGTACCACAGAATCCTTTGTCAAACCTACATTCTTCCCGATTAGCTCTATGTGCGTGGGAAGCTTCGCCTTGTTGAGTTGGCTGGTAATAGCCGCGGCTATAACTGTGGGGGAATGCTTGTTGCCCGTGTCGTTCTGCACGATCAGGACCGGACGGGTCCCCCCCTGCTCACTGCCGACAACGGGACTCAGATCCGCATAGAAAATGTCGCCCCTCTTTACACTTGTATCCATTTGCTTCACGGGCCTCCTTTGTTTCCGTCATAGACGGTAACAATATTTTCCCACGCAAATGCAAAATTTATTCAGCGGAAGTTCCGCTTTATTCTATGTTGACTCAAACGATATATTGCAAGATCTCCGTCTCATTTTCTCCGTCCAGATAAATTCTGGGGATACGCTTGTTGATGCTGCAGAGCATTTCATAGGGGACTGTCCGCAGTCGGGCGGTCATATCGTCCACACCGATGCTGTCGGATCCGTCTGTGCCAAAAACAGTCACCACATCCCCCACCTTGGCATCGGGCACACGGGAAATATCCACCATGCACATATCCATACAGATCCTTCCGATCTGGGGAACTCTCTTGCCGTGAAGCAGGAAGGAAATGTTCCCGGAGAAGCTCCGCATAAGGCCGTCGGCATAGCCGATGCCCACAACAGCGATCTTGGTAGGATCTAAGGTGGTATAGGTTCTGCCGTAGCTGACTGTGATCAGAGGATCAAAGTCACGGATCTGGAAAATAGTGGAGCGTAACTGCATGACCGGCTTCAGGTCGATCATCCCCCGAAGGTCGGGACAGGGCAAGACACCGTAGGTAGCAAGTCCCGGACGGATCATATCCATGGCAAATTCCGGATATTGGATGCTTGCGCCGGAATTGCAACAGTGACGGATTTCGGGATCTACGCCCACAGCCTTCAGGGTGGACAGCATGGCTTGGAAGCGGTCAAACTGGGTACGGGTAAAATTCTCATCTGCCCCGTCTATGGAGTCCGCTACGGGGAAATGTGTGAAGATCCCCTCAATGACCAGATGCTCCAAGGCAGAAAGAGCCTTGATCTCATCCACGGTCTGCTCACAGTTGTAGGCGAAAAAGCCCAGACGGGACATACCCGTATCCAGCTTCACATGAACACGGATCCGTCTGTTTGTCCCTGCCAAACGGGCATTAAGTGCCTTGGCATATTCCAGACTGTGGATCTCCTGTCGCAGACCCAGTCGGGACAGCTGTTCGGCATAGCGGTCGGGGGTGTAGCCCAAAATCAGAATGGGCGCACGGATGCCTCCCTGCCTCAGCTGTACAGCCTCCTCCAGATTGGAAACCGCCAGATACTCCGCACCTAACTCCGTCAGGTAACGGCTCACAGGGACTGCACCGTGGCCATAGGCATCTGCCTTGACCACCCCCAAAAAGCGACAGCCCGAGGGCAATCTGCTACGGAGCTGTTTGTAATTATGTTGAAGATTATCCAGGGAAATATCCGCCCAGGTTCTCTTTAAATATTCCATAAGGTACTCCCTTACTCAGGTATACTCTCCCCATCTCAGGTGTAGGAGAAGTCCAGAATATCCATGTGTAGGATTTTTGATTTATTATACCACAAATCTGCTGAAATTGGTATACCATTTTCAAAATATGTGTCAACTAAAAGTACATCATTCAACATTTTTTTCTCATAACTTGCTCGATATAAGGACTCCTGTTCCCCTGCGGAGAGAATGAAGCATTCCCGCCAGCATTCCAGCAACACAGCAGGTGCGCTGACAGGAGAGATCTGCCCCTGTGCCATAAGAGGAAAGCCCAGAGAAAGTCCCTCATAACTGAGCTTTCCGCTACTTCCGTCCACGGTGGCACAGATCCCCGCAATGGTCTCCGGCTCCAGTACCTGCAGAGTTATTCCCCCTTGGGCATCGCCTATACAGGAAAGGGTGAAATCATGGATCTCCTGTCCGGAGTCCGCCTGTATCTTGGCAACGAAGCTACAGCTCTCATGGGATAGTAGCTCACTGCGGAATACATTGGCACGGGACAGGATACTTTCCTCCCCCTTGCAGGCAGTCAGGAAACACAGGCTAAGAAGGAGCAAGGTCAAACGGCGCAAAGGATCACATCCTCAATCCAAAAGTCGCGGCAGTCTGTCAATGAGATCCGTCGGGAGCATCCCTGCCTGTCCCAGCTCTCCGGCGCAAAGATCCCCGGCTGTGCCGTGGAGGTAAGCACCCAGAGCGGCGGCCTTGGTTGGAGAAAGCCCCTGCCCCAAAAGGGAGACAATGATCCCTGCAAGAACATCTCCGCTTCCCCCTGTTGCCATACCTGCATTGCCACAGCGGTTTCTATAAACCCCTGTGCCGATGATCAGGCTTTCGTGTCCCTTCAGTACCAGAGTGATCCCCAGCTCTTTGGCAAGAGCCTTTGCGCCCTGCAAGCCCAAGGCGGGGTCACCCCCCATGCGGCGGTACTCCCCGAGGTGAGGTGTCAGGATCAGGGGACAAACTGCATCACGCAACATAAGTGTATGCGAGGAAATGACATTTATACCATCTGCATCCAGAACCACGGGACAATGTGCATGCTCCAGCACCGCCTTCACCACCTCAAACGTCCCTTGGGACTGTCCGAGACCGCAACCGATGAGGCAGGCGTCACAGGTCTTCAGTCTGTCAAGAATTTGAGCAATAGCCTCAGCGCTGAGCTTGCCCCCTTCCTCAGGCAGAGGGAAGACCATAGGCTCGATCAGTTTTCCTGCCACAATGGGATAGACGGAACGGGGTACCCCTACAAAAATCAAGCCCGCCCCTGTTCTGGCCGCCCCCATAGCCGCCAAAACAGGTGCCCCCGTATACCCCTCCGCCCCGCAAAGGAGCAGGAGCCTGCCATAGTTCCCCTTGTGTGAATAGGGATCTCGCTTGGGCATCCAACGGCGGACTGTGGATGAAGTGACTTGTAAAAGTGGGAGGGAGACAGTAGCCATAGGTTTTTGCTCCTTTGCTTGGTTTATGAGATTATTTTATCAAGGAAGCTCATCCGTGTCAAGGATTCCACAGGAGGTATTTGGAAGGAGATACCTGCGGTAGTGTAATTGAAACTCCGAGATGCCAATTTCACTTTGTCCGCCTGTATGAAATTTACACAAGCGATCATAAGGATACATAGCAACCATCACTGATCGACGAAGATGGCAGTGCAGATATACAACAAACTATGTAAGCTGTACTCGCCAATCGTAGGGCAAGCTGCCTCAGCTTGCCGGTGCAGGCAGTGCGTACTTTTGAAACAGCCTCTTGGCTTGCTGTTTCTTAATTACTTTGTTGCGTTGAATTACGGTTACCCTGTTGGCTCTGAATTGCTTTGCTTCCTGCCGGAGGCCTTACTTTCTTGTGTCGACAAGAAAGTAAGCAAAGAAGCGACCGGAGGAGAGGCGCTGAACGATTTCCTTTCGATACCCTTACGCTCTCGTTTCCCTTCACCTCGGAAATAACCGCCCTCTCCTCCGGCCTCCTCTCCC
>JAZMZW010000217.1:0-21093 GCA_045586205.1 Faecousia sp.
GCTACGCTCCATGATTTGAATTGCCAAAAAACAATGTGCCGTAAGGCACAAATCATGCCGTAAGGCAAATCATGGCATAGCCAATTCATGCCCGGCAGGGCAATTCATTATCGTGCTGAAAGCACGATAAACTGAAATTTGAGGATGCAATCAGGCTCTGTTGTGGAAGCGAGTTCCACAGCAGAGCCTTTGGGTTTAGGGTGTTTTCAATTCAAAAAACACTTTCCACAGTCAACCGACAATTTGTACCGTCCCCTTTTTGACTTTCAGATGCACTCTTGTCGAATGGCTTCTATGGGATTGTCCTTGCGGAGCTTGTGGGCGGCGTAGTACATGGTGGAGAAGACGATGGCAAAAACGCTGATGATGGCAGGTAGGACAGCTTCTATGGGGAATTCATAGCTTATGGTGGCGCTGTCGGCGGCAATCTTCTGGATGCCGGCATTACACAAAAGGCCAATAGGCAGTCCCCACAGCAGAGCCTTCGTGCCGTAGGTCAGGCACTCATAGCCCAGCATTTTCCCCAAATCCCGATTGCGGAAGCCGATACTGCGGAGCATCCCAAAGTCCCTCCGTCGCAGGGCAACATTGGTAGACAAGGTGTTAAAAATATTGGCAATGCAAATCAGGGAGATCAGTACGATAAAGCCATAAGAGAAAATATCCACAACCAGAACCATAGTTCTTGCGGCCTCCTCCTGCTCCCGATAATCATAATACTCAATATGAGGTGCATCACTCTTTAGGTAAGCTCTTGCCCCGTCATAGTCCGAGGCGCTGAAGCACAGATCCATCCGATGTACGCTTTCCTGAGATGCCAGCGACAGAGGCAGGATCAGTGTCGTATAATAGGGGCTGTCCTTGGTGCTTTGGGCAATGCCGAAGGGAAGCTCCCGTACCGTAATGCCCAGGGAATACTTCTTCAGTTCCAACCGTTCCCTGCAGGAGGAGGTCTGTGCAGGCCGTCCCGTTTCCCCATTCACAAGGTAATAGTCTGCCCATGTCTGTCCCTCTGCATCCTGTGTCCACTGCACACGGTAATACTGCGTCCGTGTCGGATCTTTCGAAATGTGTCCATATTCATTGGTCACCAGAGGAGTCAGTCCAAGGAGCAGATTTCCCTCCGTATCCACGGTGTATCCGTAGGACTGCATTTCTTCCTGTCCAAAGGGCTGTAAGCCTGTGGGCGCACTGTCGGGAAAAAGATACAACTCCGACAGGTCATCACGGAAGGGGGCATAGTGATAGGTATAGCGTTCGTAAAGCCCCGACTCATTCTTCATGGCATAGGTAATGACCTCCTTGTAGCAGACCAGTGCTTTGGGGTCATCCTTGCGAAGATATTCCTCCGGCTGTATGCCCTGAGAGAGCAGGTATTCTTCCAGTACTCCATCCTCCAGATAATAAATCTGCATTGCGGTCACAGGCTGTGTTGCCTGCTCGTAGGCCTTGCCCAAGTCCTCCTGGTACTTCAAAAATTCTTGGGAACGATCCTCCTCAGAAATCTGTGCGAGGAAATACTCCTGTGCCACATAGGCAGAGCGATCCACAAAGTCCATTTTTGCCAGTTGCTCTCCCTCCTGCGGATCTACGACACACTCAAAATCGTAGTTCTGCAAATTGATGGCTTGATCCGCAGTTTGCTTCAGCCCCGTGGTAAAGCCTGCGGCAGAGAGGAACAGCACCAGACTGATGATCAAAGAGATCAGGGTTGCACGGTATTTCCCCCGACTGATGCGGTAATAGCTTTTTGCTAAAGTCCCCGGAAGACCGAAGACCGAAGTCTTGATATTTTTCCGCCGTCCTTTGGGTATGCGGTAATCCCGATTCTGTCGGATAGCTTCCAGTGGGGTAATTGCAGTGGCTCTCCTTGCGGGGATGGAGGCAGAGAGGAGCAGTGTTAACAAGGCCAGCACGCCACCCAAGGTCAGCGCCAAGGGAGAGAACACTCCACGGAGGATCACGCCTTCGGAATACTCCCCTAAGATCAGATCCAATCTCCCCCGAAGGATATACAAGGTCAGACTGATACCACCGTAACCGAAGAAGATCCCCGCGGGAATTCCCGGCACAGCCAAAAACAGGGCTTCCGTATACACCGCCCTGCGGATCTGCTTCTTGGTAGCGCCGATGCAGGACAGGAGGCCGAATTGCTTGGTCCGCTCACTGAGAGAAATGGAAAAGCTGTTGTAGATCAGGCTCACGGAGCCTACCACAATGATCCCGCAAAGAACCACAGCCAGCCAGAAAATGATGCCGGTGAAATTTTCGTATCGGGACTGGCCGTAGAGAGAAAGTAAGCTTTCATTCACATCAATATCATGGAATTCCTTACCTCGGATCAGTTCCCAGACTTTTCTTGGAGCGGTTTTCACATACAGCCGTGTCCACAGTGCCGTTCCCTCCTCCCCATCTGCCAAAGTCAGCATGGGGTAGGTGTCCAGACCATTGTTGTTCAGCAGAGCATCCATATGGATATGCCCCACCACAGTATAGCTTGCCGTAAAGGAAAGCTCCTCCAAGTCGGGAGCTGCAACGGGATATTCCGCACAGTACCGCAGAAGCTCCATAGAAACAGAGCTTCCCACAGCGGTCTCCATGCCATAGTATTCCAAAATTGACAGAATGCTTTCATGGAGCAGGATCTCCCTGCTGTTTTCCGGCAAGCGACCTGCGGACAGGCGTACAGGCATGGAGGCAAAATAGGTCTCATTCACAGCCGCCACAGTGAAGGTAGACAGCGGTCCATCGCCGTCTTCCTGTGTTTTCAGGTAGCCCAGTGCATCGTATTGGGCATATTGGGTAATGCGGGGGTCTTCCTTCAGGGAAGCCACTTCCTCCGTGCTGAGCCAATCACAGCGTACATAATAATCCCCCGACCTTGCCACTGCTCCGTCCCGTAAGAAGGTCCAGAAGCTGAAGGCCAAGGTTGTCACTGCCGTAAACATCACCGCCGACAGGATCACGCCCAGAAGGGTCACAAGGGTTCTGCCGGGATTTTTCCTCATGGACTTGGCGGTATAATGGGCAAGAATGTTCATCGAAGCACCCGATCCTTCCCGATCTTGCCATCTTCAATGGTCAAGATCCGATCTGCCTGTAAGGCAATAGACTCGTCATGGGTAATGACAATGAGAGTCTGCCCGTAGCGTTGGTTGCTGAATTTTAATAAGTCCATGATCTCCCGGGAATTTTTGGAATCCAAATTTCCCGTAGGCTCATCTGCCAACACCACCGCAGGGGCGTTCATGAGGGCGCGTCCGATGGACACACGCTGTTGCTGTCCACCGGAAAGCTGATTGGGCAGATGCTGTTCCCGTCCCTTCAGACCTAAGACGGAGATCAATTCCTGCAAGTAGGCTTCATCTACCTTTCGTCCGTCCATGAGCACCGGGAGAGAGAGGTTCTCCCGCACGTTCAGCACGGGGATGAGATTGTAGAATTGGTAGATCAGCCCCACCTGCCGACGGCGGAAAATGGCAAGCTGATCCTCCTTCTGAGCAAAGACGTCCTGCCCGTTGAGATAGACTTTGCCCTTGGTGGGACGATCCACACCGCCAAGAATGTGCAAAAGTGTGGATTTCCCCGATCCCGAGGGGCCTATAATGGCAACAAACTGTCC
This sequence comes from Faecousia sp., assembly GCA_045586205.1. Classification (GTDB taxonomy): domain Bacteria; phylum Bacillota; class Clostridia; order Oscillospirales; family Oscillospiraceae; genus JAZOXB01. Next base: position 3,623 of record JAZMZW010000217.1, read on the forward strand.
CTTCTCCACAGAGAAGGACACATCATCCAGGGCACGGATCTCATTGTCCCCCGTGCCGTAAATTTTACTGAGATGTTCCACTCGCAGTAATTCCATATAAAAAAGAACTCCTTTCCGGTAATTGAAAAGTCACCCATCGAAGGTTGGCGGGGAGCTTTTCTGCTATACACTATAGCTTAGCTCTGTGACGGCGGAGTGAGGAGAAAGTGAGAAAACCGTCACACAAGCTGTTTGTAGAGTTTTATGGTGAATTTTGCCCCTTTTCCATGGTTTTCTGCGGTAATGCTTCCGTTTTGGGCAGAAAGGATGCTACGGGACAGGGATAGGCCGATGCCGCAGTTCTTGCTGTCCTCGTCCTTTCCACGATAGAAACGTTCAAAAATACGGGGCAAGTCCTCAGGCAGGAAGCCTCCCCCCTGGTCCTCTACGGTGATCTCCGTGAAAATAGGGGTGTCTCTGCCTGTCAGACGGATCAGCGCCCCTGCAGGGTTGTGTTCTATGGCATTTTTCAGCACATTTCCGATGGCTTCCCCCGTCCACACAGGGTCACACAGAATGGTGCAGTCTTCACATTGCAACTCCAAATTCTGCTCCTGTAGCTCCATAGCAATGGTGAAGGGCTCTAAGGACTGTTGCAGAAGCCCTTGTAGGGAAACCTCTTCCTTGCGTAGGCGGATGGTGCCCGCATCCAATTTTGACAGCTTCAACAAAGCCTCCACCAACCACTGGGTACGGTGGAGCAGACTGCGGAACTCCCGCAGAAGCTCCCGATGCTTCCCCGCTTCCTGCTCCGGCTCCCGTAGGAGGGACAGTGTCAGGTGCATGGCGGTCAGGGGTGTACGTAGCTGGTGAGAAATATCCGCAAGGGAATCTGCAAGGTAGTTTCTGTCCTTCTGCATGGCATCCCTTGCCTCTGTGAGCATATGGGTCAGCTTCTGCACCTGATGGGCAAGGACAGACAGTTCCCCTTCCTCATAGTCCTCAATGGGCAGATCTCTCCCGTGGAACAGGAGGGCATCTAAATCCTCGCTGATTTTGCGGAGCTTTTCATAGCGCTTCCGTTCAAACATAAGAAAGAGCGTGAAGCTTAACGCCCAACACAGAAGCACTGCCACACCTGTTTCCCAGGCATGGAGAAACCCCAAAATGCCTGCAAGCACCCCAAAAAGTCCGAACAGCCCCGATACGACTTTTACTTCCTTATTCCGAAACAGCATGGTCAGTCCTCCAATCGGTACCCGAGGCCTCGGAGTGTCTTCAGGTGTTTGGGATTCTTGGGATCGTCTTCTAATTTCTCCCGCAAGCGTTTCATATATACTGTCAGGGTATTGTCATTGACGAAATCTCCCCCACTGTCCCAAATTTCTTCCAGAAATCGGTCACGGCTGAGAAGCTGTCCCTTATGCTGAAGGAGCAGGAGAAGCAATTTATATTCCAGAGCGGAAAGAAAGACCGTTTCCCCGTTCTTGGTCACCGTGCCTTTATGGGCATCTACCCGCAGGTCGCCTACGGTCAAAAGGGGCTTTAAGTCTCCGCTCCGTCTGAGGACACTGCGGATGCGGGACACCAACTCTCGGGGACGGAAGGGCTTGGAAATATAATCATCCGCCCCCATATCCAAACCTGCCACCACAGAAAATTCGTCTGCGGAAGCCGTGAGAAAAATCACAGGGATCCCCAACTCCCTTGCCTGTCTGCAAACACCGAAGCCATTCCCTTCCCGCAGAGAAATATCCACCAGAGCAAGAGCAGGCTTTTCCCCCTGCATAAGCTCCGCCGCCTCCCCCTGTCCCGTAGCGGAAAGCACGCGGAAGCCCTCTGTCTGTAAAAAGGCAGTCAGAGTCCGAATCAGATCGGAATCATCTTCCACCAGTAAAAGCTTGTACATCATATACACACCTCCGAATATATCATACCACACATGACAGGCCTTTTCCATGACAGAATCGTCACAAATCCCATAACATTCCCTCATTCTTCGGAATTTATATAGAAAAAGCAACCTCCGAGGAATACCCTCAAAAGTTGCTTTTCACTATACGAAAACTGTCCACTGTCAACTATCAACTGTCAACTTGCTCATAACTCATTTCCCTGTGCGTAGGAAGTGAATCGTAAAGGGAATACTGATCAGTCCCGTCAGGCAGTCTGCCAGAGGCTGGGCGATCTGGATGGCGGTGAGGCCAAACATGGGCACGCCGATGAGAAGTACCGGGATCAGCAGCGCACCGGAGCGCAGGGTGGACAGGAAGGATGCCGTGCCCGCCTTTCGGATGCTCTGGTACAGCATGTTGATGGGAATAGACAGAGGCAGGAACAGCAGACCCACCGCCGCAAAGCGCAGGGCAAGAGAGCCAACCTCCACAACCCGTTCCACATCCTGGAACAGCAGGACGATCTGCTCCGCCTTCCACAGGGTGATGACGCACATGAGGCTCATGAAGAACATGGAGAAGCCCATGGTAAAGAGCAGTCCCTTACGGACTCGGCGGATCTCGCCCGCCTCGTAATTAAAGGCTGCAACAGGCTGGAAGCCCTGACCGATACCCAAACCCACACACATGACGAACATGGAGTATCTGCTGACCACGCTCATAGCCGCAATGGCCGCATCCCCGAATGGCTTGGTCAGATTGTTGAGCAAGCTGCCGGAAATGGCGGTGAGACCCTGACGGATCAGGGAGGGCAGACCTACACGCATAATAGTCGTATAATCCTTCCTCTTCCTGCTGATAAAGGAAAGGCGGATCTTGCTCTGTGCCTTGGTGAAATACATAATGAGCAGGATGGTGAAGCTGACCATCTGAGACACCGCCGTGGACAAACCGGCGCCGTAAACACCCATGTCCGCACGGATGACCAGCAGATAGTCACCCAGAATATTCAGCAGACCGCCTGTGGTCAAACCGAACATGGCATAGAAGGCCTTGCCCTCAAAACGCAAATTATTGTTGAGGATCAGAGAGCAAATCATAAAGGGACAGGCGATCAGTACCCACATGCCGTAGTCCTGTGCATGGGGCAGGATGGTGTCCGTACTGCCCAGGAGCTTCACCAAGGGTGTGAGGCATAGCAAGCCCACAAGGGTAATGACCAAACCCAGGGCACCGCCGGTGTAGAAGGCGGTAGATACATAGGTACTGGCTTCCTCTGTGTCCTTCCTTGCCAAAGCCTTGGCAACCAACGAGCCGGAGCCGTGACCCAACATAAATGCCAAGCCCTGAATGATGGACTGGAGGGCAAAGAGGATACCCGTGGCGGCCTGGGCGCTTTCTCCCAAAGTTCCCACGAAGTAGGTATCTGCCATATTGTAGATGCTGGTAATGAGCATGGACACTGTGGTAGGCATACCCAGACGAAGGATCAGCTTGGACACCGGGGTCTGTGTCATTTTTCGGTAATGAAGCTCCGCTTGGGATAGGCTTTGGTTATGATTCATAATGACCTCGATTCTGTATGTAGCCCAAGACCGTCCTCAGGCATGAAACAGGGACTGTTTTGTACCACAGTCCCTGTCCTATGTTTTGTTTCTTAATCCCGTCGCAGAGCCTCAATGGGGTTGAGCTTAGAGGCCTTGATGGCAGGAAGCAGACCAAAGAGCAGACCGATCATGACGGAGAATACAACCGCACCGATCAGTGCGGGAATGCTGACCGCCGTGGGGGTTTCCATCAGCTTGGATAACAGCTCGGAAACACCAATGCCCAAGCCGGCCCCCAGAACACCGCCGATACCTGTGAGAACCGCCGCCTCGATCAGGAACTGGGACAGAATTCTGCGACGCTTTGCGCCCACAGCCTTCCGCAGACCGATCTCCGCAGTACGCTCGGTCACATTGACCAGCATGATGTTCATAACACCTACACCGCCCACCAGCAGGGAGATACCTGCGATCCAGATCAGCTGTTGATTGGTGGTATTGCTCATAGCCTGAAGCTGTTCCGCACGCTCCAACAGGTCGTTACTACGGTAGGACACGCCGGACTTGACCACTGCCTCCGCAACCAGATTCTGATTCAGATAGGACTCCGCAGACTTGCCTGCGTTGGTCATATCCTCTGTAGAAAGAGCGGCAATATCCACACAGTAGGGCTCGTCAAAGCGATAGACCACAGACCATGCAGTGATAGGCATAAAGACTGTACCGTTGTCTTCGGTGGTATAAAGCTCGTAGTCATCCAAAGTCTGGATCACGGGTTCAAACTCCCGTTTCCGTTCCAGAACGCCGATGACAGTGAAGGGCTCGCCGTTGATCTCCATGATCTGACCCACGGGATCCTTTGTTCCAAAGAGGGCGCGAACTGCCACGCTGTCCAGAAGAACATTCTTCTTCACAGAGGCAAAATCCTGCTCCGTGAAGCCTCTGCCTCGACGGATGCGGTAGCCGTTGACCTCAAAGTAGTTTTCATCCACGCCGTAAACCGCACCGTTGAAGGGCTCGTTACGATAGTAAACCTGATCGGCGTACTCACGCTTGCAGTAGAAGGAAACCTCCCTCACCCCCTGCAGGATACGCAGAGCATCTCTGTCATCGGAGTTTGCCTGACGGACACCTACCGGGTTGCCGTAATACATCATTTCATATTCCATATCATTCTGGTACAGCTGGACTGTAACCACATTGTTGCCTGCACCGATGAGATTTTCTTTGATCTGCTCATTGGTGCCCTTAATGGTGGAAATGATGCTGATAATAGCGGCGATGCCGATAATAATACCAAGCATAGTCAGGAAAGAGCGGAGCTTGTGAGAAATAATGCCCTGAAGGGCCTGCGATACACTGGAAAACATCCTTACTCTCCTCCCTTAATATACTTCGTAGTACTCATCATAGTACTCTTCTTCGTCCTCGTAGGTCATAGCACCGTCTTTGACATCCTTGCCGTAGGGGAAGGCGATCCAGTCTTCCTCCGTCAGGCCTTCCAGAATGGCAGTGTAGCCCCACTGGATGGTGCCGGTTTGGACATAAACCTTCTCCAACAGACCCTGCTCGTTGCGGAGGTAAACATAGGATCTGCCGTTTTCGTCACGGATGTAGGCGTTCTCCAGATACAGCACATCGCCGTTCTGTGCCTGATCTCCACGGAAGCTGACACCGACCCATTCCCCTTCTTGCAGTTTTGCCTCTGCGGGAACTGCCAGAACCGCCTCGTACTTGGATACATCGGGGTTTCCGGTGCCGTAGTAGCCGTAATAATCCTGAGTTACAGGCTCATCGGAAATAGAAACCAGAGAGCCGTAGGTGGAATAGCCGTAATTGACCCAGGAGGTAATGGTAGCTACAGAGCCAAGCTTATAGTTCTGCCGTTCATATTCACCCAGGGTAATGGTAACATAGAAGGTACCGCCCTCAGAGATCTGCATAATGGGACTGCCGCTACTTGCGGCCTCCTCTGCAGTGAGCATGTCCTGTACCGTACCGCTAATGGTAGCGGTAACTACCGCAGTACCCATTTCCAGCTTCATGGACTCGTAACGGAGCTTTTCCATACGGGCGGTCAGATCCAGATCACGGATCTCCTTTTCCTTCTCCTGACGCATAACTGCGATCTCAGCAGAGGTGTAGCCGGAACTGGTATCCACCCACTCGGTCTCAGGGACCTCCGGTACAGTGGGACGGGTCACGTGGTCGATCTCATCGGGATAGAAGAAGCGGTAGCTGACTTCATAAACGGGATCTCCGTCGGGGAGGGTGGGGAGAGTAGGCTCATTAGCCTCTGCAGGCTCGTTAGCCTCCGCAGGCTCGTTGGCCTCCGTGGGTTCGGTAGTCTCCGTAGGCTCGGTAGTCTCCGTAGGCTCGGTAGCTTCCGTAGGCTCGGTTTCTTCCTCCTTCTCCGTGGGTTCGGGCTCGATCTCCTTGCGGATCACATGCAGACCCCAGATATCCAGCAGTTCTCCTGCCAGAGCGTTGCTTTCTCTGACCTCAAAGGCAATATAGCACTCGATCTGATCCCGCCGGAAGTGTTCCAGAAGGAAATCTTCATCAAATTCCAGATCACTTTCCCACAGGTAGCGGTAGGGATTGGCCTGTGTACCTGTACCGCAGATATAATAAGGAAGCTCATCAACAGGCTCCAAGGGAGCTGTGGTGGGTGCGGTGGTGGGTCTGGTGGTGGGAGGCGGTGTATAGGGCTTCATCTTGCGGATCTCCACAAGCTCCTCCTGTGCCTCCTTCAGGGCAAGCTGTGCCTGCTCTGCAGTCAGACGCTGACGCTCCAACTGGATATCGGTCAGGCTGGTGTCATAGCGGAACAAAGCCGCGCCCTTCTCTACAGACTGTCCTTCCGTCACATAGATCTCCTTGATGGTCTGTGTGCCGGAGAGGTATACGGCCTGCAGATTGTTGGTGCTGACTGTGCCGTCATAGGTGGGGGCATCGTCACTGTAGCCCAGAACATGATAGCTCACGGGACTGACTGCTACAGGTTCGGTCTGATTGGCAAGATACCACAAACCGCCGATGGCAATGCCACCGACCAACAGGAGGCAGAGGAAAACGATCAGGGCGGTTCTCCATCCTTTAGACATTTTCTTCCCCCTCCTCTCTCAGTTGACTCAAGTTTTCGGAGTCTTGAGGAGCAGTGTCCTCTTCTCCGAAATCCACTACAAAACCTTCTATCTCAGGTAATTCTGCCTCAAAGCCGTGGAGTTCGGGAATTTCCCGTTCAAAGCCTTCCGCATCGGTAAGCTCTTCGGATACAAAGGAAAGTTCGGTCTGCTTCTCCTCCGCAAAGGAGGCATCGGAAAATCTCAACTCGGAAGATCCTGTCGGGATCTCAGACTTCTCCATCTCGGTCTCCGGGAATACGGGTTCTTCGATTTCGGTCTCTGTGAGCACGGACTCCTCCATTAGAGATTCCGGGATCTCAGGCTCCGAGATCTGCATTTGAGGTTCTTCCCACAGGGGCGCTACAGCTTCTTCGGTACAGCTACTGCTCTCCTGTTCCACTATCTGCGGAGCTGTGGCTTCGCATACGGGCATACCGCCGGTGAGGATACCGTCACGAATGTAGCAGATCCGCTTGGCACGGGCGGCAACCTCCTGCTCATGGGTGATCATGATGATGGTAACACCTTCCCCGTTCAGCTCATCGAAAATATCCATGATCTGACTGCCGGAAGCGGAGTCCAAAGCACCCGTAGGCTCATCTGCCAGCAGGAGCTTGGGCTTGGTAACAATAGCACGGGCAATGGCCACACGCTGGCACTGACCGCCGGAGAGCTGATTGGGACGGAATTTCAGGCGATCGCCCATCCCCATTCTCCGCAGCGCTTCCTCGGCTCTGGCTCTGCGCTCTTTCTTGGGAACACCTGCATACAGCAGAGGGAGCGCAACATTGTCCACGGCACTGAGCTTAGGCAGGAGATAGAAGCTCTGGAAGACAAAGCCCAGAGTTTCGTTCCGCACCTGTGCCAGCTTGCCGGAACGCATCTGTCCCATATCCACACCGTCTAAGAGATAGCTACCGCCGGTAGGCACGTCCAGACAGCCGATAAGGTTCATCAATGTGGTTTTTCCGGAACCTGAGGGACCCATAATGGCCAGGTAATCCCCCCGTTCCACCTGCAAGCATACATCCTTCAGCACACGGACAGGCTCTTTGCCTTGGACGTAATCCTTGCAGATATCCTTCATTTCCAGTAGCATCAGATGCCTCCTCCATTGTCAGTCTTCCCTGCTTCGTCATCAGCGAAATCTTCGGGAAGCTCCTCGATCTGGCCATCCACAGGCTCATCAAAGCTAACAAAGCCATCATCGGGCATCTGTTGTACCATATTGTCAAGATCCGCTACGATGTCATCTTCCGTCACATCATCGTTCTCTGCGGGTTCGCTGTCTTCCTGAGAAGGTTCTTCCTCTTCCCCGGATTCACTGAGGAGGACTTCGGTCACCGGAGCGCCGATTTGGATCTCCTCAGAGGGGAAGGCAATGCGATCCACCTTGCTCAGTCCGCTGAGGATCTCATAGCGATTGAGCTGCTGGTCAAGAGTTCCCAGTTCCACAATGCGCTTCTCGATCAGTCCCTGTGCATCTGCCGCCCATACGAAGCTTTCCTCTTCGCCTTCGCCTACGATCACATAGGATGCATCCAGCCAAAGGCCACTGCCTTCGGTGCTTTGACCGTAGTTGGGCTCAATGAACACATGCTGTCCCAGAAGCATGCCGGTATTGTTGTCGGGCGTCACGTAGAAGGGATAGCTACTGGAATTGAACATTTCTTCCTCTTCCCCGTAACCGTAGTCGTTCCCGTTCTCGGCGGGCTGATTTTCAATAGAAGAGATCATGCCCGTCCAAGTCATGGAGCTGTTGATGCGGGAGCGAATGATCACGCTTTGCCCCACATAGAACTCCTCACGGTTCAGCTCGTTCATAGAGCCCTTTACGCGGAACTCACCGGTACGGCTAAGTACGATGTAAGGCAGGGGTGCGCCGGTGTAACTGTCATAGCCACCCTCTGCATTGATCTTCTTGACCTCACCGGTAATGGGAGAACGGACTTCCCCGGTATCGGTGTTGGACTGGATCTGTTGCAGTTCCTTTTCCTTCAGAGCAAGGTTGTACTCCTGCTCCTTCTGATCGGTCTGGAGAGTCTGGATCTGCAGGGTGTAGCCCAGCTTGTCCGCCTCGGGAGCAGTCTTCTTCTCCTTCTCCAGCTGTGCGATCTGATTCTTCAGGTCAGTGATGCTGTTCTTGAGCTGTTCGATCTCCAGATTCATTCTGTCGATCTCCAGAGAGATATTGGCAGTCTTGTAGGTAAAAAGCACATCGCCCTCGTTGACCATCTGACCGACTTCAACTCTCAGGCCGGCGATCTCCCGATCCGCATCCTTTTCTACCTTCACTTCCTCCTGTGCCATAATGACACCGGCGGTAACGTTGTATGCCCCCGTATTGCTGTAGCCCATAAGCTCGGAAACGCTCTGGACATAGACAGAGGGCAGTTCTTCCTTACAGCCACTGAACAACAGCAGCAGAGAAAGAACGGCAATCAGAATCACAAGTTTTTTCTTCATAATCTTTCCTCCAAATGTTTGAGGGGCTTATGCCAAAATTGCAGAAACAGCCGCCATGATTTCTGTGGTATCCAATTCCTCTGCACGACCGCTGTCACAGCACTGTGCCACCGCAGGATCAATAGGCAATCTTGCCAACACAGGCAGATGGTATTCCATAGCGATCCTGTCGATGTGGCTCTCACCGTAAATGCTGTGGTTCTTGCCACAGTCGGGGCAACGGAAGTAGCTGTAGTTCTCCACTAGACCCAGAACAGGAACATTCATCATGGAGGCCATCTTCACTGCCTTGGACACGATCATGGAAACCAGATCCTGCGGAGAGGTCACAATAATGACCCCGTCAATGGGCAGGGACTGGAATACGGTCAGGGGAACATCACCGGTTCCGGGAGGCAGATCCACGAACATGTAGTCCACATCCTCCCAGATCACATCGGTCCAGAACTGTTTCACAGCCCCGGCAATAATGGGGCCACGCCACAGAACGGGATCACTCTCGTTATCCAGAAGCAGGTTGATGGACATGATCCGGATCCCACCGACACTGACTGCAGGATACAGTCCCGCATCATCTGCGCCGGCACACTCGTTGACACCGAAGGCCTTTGGAATGGAAGGCCCGGTAATATCCGCATCCAAAATAGCTGTACGCTTCCCCATGCGTTGCATGGCGGTAGCCAGCAGAGAGGTGACCGTACTTTTACCAACACCGCCCTTGCCGGAGACAACAGCGATGACTTTTTTTACAGTAGAGCCTTCGTGTAATTGTGCAAGCAGGCTCTCTTGCTTGCGATCTCCACAGCTCTCACTGCAAGAGCTGCAATTCCCGGAACATCCTTGACTCATAATGGGTATACTCCTTCTTGTACAATAACTTATTCTATATCCATTCTATTATAGTCTTCTTGCCCCATATTGTCAAGAAAGAATCCTTCCTTTTCCGGCATAAATCAATCACCTGCCATGGTTTTTTTCCTCCCATAGCAGGTGATTTCACACATTGTTTACAATTAAAGCTCAGACAGCCTCCGCAGTCTTCTTCTCTTTCCGTGCCTGCAGGAAGCCCTGTCCCTTTTGAATGCCCACAGACATGAGCTTGGCACAGACATACACCACCGGCAAGGTAAGGAAGAATGCCAAAAATGCCGCACCGTCATAGGGCAGGCTTCTCTCAAACAAGCGGAACAGCCCTGCCTCCAAAGACATCATCAAAGGCCAGTGAATGGCATAGATCTCAAAGGACAGGTTGCCCACGGTAGTCAGCAGCTTGCCTGAGAAGAAGCGCTGTAAAAATTCCAGATTGATCACAGAGAACAGCAGTAAGGACGCACCGAAGGCTCTCAGCACATCATAAGAAATCAGAGGAATGCGATACCAGAAGCTGTAAAATACATTCTTGTCGTCATTGCTCACAGCGCAGAAATACAAAGACAGCACAAAGCAGAGGATATGGAACCAACGCTTTTTCAAAATCGGTTCATAATACTTGCTCCAAGGAGTAGGCTCTGTATTGTACTGCAGATCCGCCACGATCAAGCCGAAGAAGCCGGCAGAATACTGAGGACCGAGATATCTGACCAGAAGAATGATGGTCAGTATGTACCAGGCTCTGCGCAGGGGATGCTTACCCAGCACCAGCGCCCCCAACAGGGCCAGGACATATTCCCACATCTCATACCGCAGAGTCCAGAAGGGTCCGATATAATCGTTAAAATTAATATAGGTTCTGAAGAAAATATTGGCAACCAAGGTGCCGAAGTTGGCATCAAAATTACAATACCGCGCCAAAAATTCCCGATTGATCCGTTCATCGGTCAACAGAAGATGATACTGCAGGCCCAGCACCATGGTCAAATGGGTAAAAATCGTAGCAATGGCTACCACAGGCAGGAATTTGCAATATCTGGACACCAGCTTTTCCCGTACGATTCCGGGATCTGCATTCCCCTTGCGGAAGATCCCCCGTCCGGCCATATAGCCCGTAATGGCAAAGAAGAAGGACACCGGCAGGTCTCCGTTCAGTAAAATATACAGAGGGGTCTCGGAAAAAAGACGCAGGAAAGAATAGCTCGGACCGGTAAAGTCCGTATAGCGTGCCACAGGATAATATGCACAGAGGAAATGGCACAGGACCACCAGCATAGCCATAAGTCCGCGCATCCCCTCAAAATATGGGATCCTTTTCTTTTTCACACCGTTCTCCTTTCTGTTTTCGATTTCTGCAATCTTTAGGCCTCCAGTTGGGCTGCTGAGGTTTCCCATTGGAGCATGAGGTCTTCCAGTTTGGCTTCTTCGGTTTGAAGCTCTTCGCTGATGCGGAGGTATTCCTGATAATCGGCAGAGGCGGCTTCCAGTTCCTCTTGGAGCTTGGCAAGCTTCTGCTCCTGTGCAGAGATCTCCCGTTCCAGACGGCGGACAATCTTTTCCAGTTCCTTACTACCGCCGGAGGGCTTGGAGCCTTTCTCCTTCTTTTCCGCTTTCTGGGCTACGGGTGCCACCATAGCTTCATGCTCCTTGATGGAGCGGTACTTGGCATAGCCACAGGGGAAGTCCCGAATAGTGCCATTGTCCAGCTCCCACACACGGGTGGCAAACTTGTCCACAAAATAGCGGTCATGGGAAACAAAGATCAGTGTGCCTTCGTACTCGTCGATGGCACATTCCACCCACTCTCTGGATGCCACATCCAGATGGTTGGTAGGCTCGTCCAGAATCAAGAGATTGATCTTCTCGTCCATGAGCATACACAGACGCAGACGGGACTGTTCACCGCCGGACAAAGTTCCCACGGTTTTGAATACATCCTCCCCGGAGAAGAGGAAAGCACCCAGACGGTCTCTGGCAGACTGGGGGGTGCACTTCTTCTCATAGAGCATGGTATCGTACAAGCTACGCTCCGGGTGGGAGAAGTGGATGACCTGGGGTAAATATGCGGATTTTACAGAGGGGCCGAATTTGATCTTGCCCTCGCAGGGGATCTCTCCCAACAGGGAGCGGATAAAAGTGGTCTTACCGGTGCCGTTGTCTCCCAAAAGGGCGATCCGTTCTCCCCCGCCGACCCGCAGTTCGATATCGGAGAACAACACACGAGCTCCGAAGGATTTACTCATATTCTTAACGGAAAGGACTTCGTCTCCGTGGAATTCCTTTTCCCCGAAACGGGCGCGGAGGGTCTTTTCCTTAGTGGGGCGTTCAGTCTTGCGCATGCGATCCATGCGGTGCTGAATGGACATGGCACGGCGGTACAGGACGCGGTTGTTGATGCCCCAGCCCTTCATGCGTTCCACAGTGTAGCCCAACTGTTGCAGCTTGGCCTGTTCCTGCTCGTACTGCTTCAGCTGGCGGTCGAAACGTTCCTGCTTTTCTTGCAGATAGAAGCTGTAGTTGCCGCTGTAGAATTCTGCCTTGCCTGCGGAGATCTCGATGATCCGCTGTACCACTCGATCCAGAAAGTAACGGTCATGGGAAATGGTCAGGACAGTGCCCTTAAATTTGTGAATATAGTCCTCCAACCATTCCACGCTCTTCAGATCCAGATGGTTGGTAGGCTCGTCCAGCAGGAGGATATCTGTCTTTTCCAGAAGGAGACGACCTAAGTTTACACGGGTCTTCTCACCGCCGGAGAGCTTTTCAAAGAGCTGTTCCCGCATAGCCTTGGGAATTCCCAGACCGTTGCAGATCTTGTCTACCTGTGTATCCTGCTCATAGCCACCGCCCACCATATAGGCATTGCTCAGTCTGTCGTATTCGTCTAAAAGTGCCTGAGGGGCAGAAGCGGTGAGCTTACTTTCCAATTGTTGCATTTTCTTGTGGAGGGCTTCCAACTGTGCAAAGGCACTGCGCAGAACATCCTCCACGGTATAGCCCTGAGGATAGCGGGGGATCTGGGAGATCAGTCCCAGCCGTTTGCCGGAGGCGATCATAATTTCCCCCTCATCGGGGAACAGCTCCCCGGTCAAGAGGCGGAAGAGGGTGGTTTTTCCACAGCCGTTCCTGCCCATGATGCCAACGCATTCTCCCTCATGGATGTCAAAGGACATACCGTCCAGAAGAGTCTGCCCTACCTCAAAGGACTTGACCAGTCCTTTTACCGATATATCAATCATCTTGTACTCCGTATTGCTGTATAAATTCCTCACGGCTCATGAGCAGGTTCAGGGCATCCAGGAAGCCGTTGCTTCCCAAATGCTCCGGCAGCTGCAGCCGTGTCATCAGTTCTTTTCGTCTTTCCCCGCTGCCGGGGCCGGACAGTCCCGCAAGGAACAGGTCTGCCTTGGTAATAGGGTCTGTGGGCTCGGCACATTCCTCCGCTCCCGCCTGTGCAAGGGCTTGGAGCAGGATCTCCTTGGTCATACCCTCTACCCCTAATTTTCCTTCCTTGGAGGCCTCCGCCTTTCTGCGCTCCTTGCCGTAAACATCGGGAATGTAGGCATGGAGCACCTTATCCTTGGGCAAAGCTCCCTTGAGGAAATTGCGGATCACAAAGCCTGCCCCGTCGGAGTCGGTGAAAATGATCACCCCCCGTTCCTCCGCCACACGGCGGAGCATGGCAAGACGCTTGCTGTCCTTAAAAATTTGGAAGCCACCGGTTTCAAAAATCGGGGCATCTATGATCTGGGAAAGGGTGTTCTTGTCATAACGCCCCTCCACGATAATGGCTTGCTTAATCATTCCTTGCCTCCTGCGCTAATCGGAGGAGCAGAAATTCCAGAAGAAGCTTTGGGTCTTCCCCAACGCTTTTGAGTTTGCGATCCGCTTCAGCACACAGAAGCACCGCCTTCTCGCAGAAGTTCTGAGAGAAGCGTCTGGCCTGTGTCATGGCCTTGGATGCCATCCAGGGAGTCAAACCGCATACACGTGCCAACTCGTCGGCATTGGTCAGAACCTTTGCTCCGTACAAACGGCGCATCTGACTGCCGATTGCACCTACCACGACAATAGGCTCTTCCCGCAGCTTCAGGATGGCATGAAGCCGTTCCATCGCGCGGTCAAAATTCCGCTCTGCCAGAGAATCGGTAATGTCAAAGACCACAGCCTCCACCGTAGGCTCTACCATGGCATCGATGTCCTCACGGACGATCTCCGGCGCACCGCTGTATGCGACGATCTTGGTGATCTCTCCGAACAGTCGGCTCATGGAGCGGCCTGCCACCTGCATGAGATATGCGCACAGCTCGGGGCGGATAAACTTCCCCTGATCCCGGAAGTGTCGGGTGATCCAGGGGATCAGCTCCTTCTCACTACGGAAGGAGAATTCTGCCATAACCGCCTTCTGTTCCAGAACGGTCCAAAGCTTCTTTTTCCGCTTGTCGGGCTTGAATTCCCTGTAGGTCAGTACCAGACAGCAGTGAGGCGGTACATCCTCCAGCAGGCGAGCAACTGCCTCAATGTCCCCTGCATCCACGGCAAAGAGATCCAACTCGTCCAGATGCACCACAGAGCGGTCTGCCATCATAGGCAAGGTCTCCATGCTGTCACTGAGGAGCTCCACAGAAAAATTTTCACTTGTAAGCTTGTGATAATTGAAATCCCCCGTCAGATCATCCAGAAGCAGATTTTTGATCTGTCCGAAATAATAACGGCACAGGTAATCTTCCTCTCCCCAAAGGATATAGAAAGTACCCAATTCTTTCTGTTTCAGATCCCGCAGCAATCGGCTTGCGCCTTCGGACTGCACTTCCTCTTTTTTCTTTGCCATAGCCCTACCTCGATAGTGTAATGCTCCCCTGTAAGTCTGTGCGGTAGATCTTCATCCCCAAAGCCTGCGCCCGCTGTAGCACCGCCGGCGAGGGGTGTCCGTAGGAATTCTCTCCCACGGAGATCAGTAATATTTCCGCCTTACCCTGTTCCAAAAGCATGGAGCTTGTGGAGTTTTCCGCTCCATGGTGACCGGCTACCAGGATCTCAAGATCGGGGAGGGCACGGGTCTTCAACAGTTCCCGTTCCCCCTGCTCCGGCAGGTCACCTGTTATCAGTATATCATATTCCTCCGCAGACAGCAAGAGGCTTAGACCGTCATTGTCACTTTTTATTCCCATAGGCGCAAAAATATCCAGGCTTCCCCCTGAAAAATTCAGGCGAATGTCCCGATTTACCACATAAACAGGGATATTTCTCTCTTGTGCCTCCCTGTAGATCTCCTGCGCCAAGGCATGATCCTCGGGTATCTCCGGCAGATATAAGCTTTGGATCTCTACCCGATCCATAAGCTGTAGAACACCACCGGCATGGTCATAGTCATAGTGCGTCAAAATCAGGGCATCCACCCTGTATCTCCCCTGACTCAGGAGATTCCGCGCCGCAAGTTCACCGGTCTTGTCCCCTGTAGCACCGCCACAGTCCACAACCAGGGTAGTCTGTCCCTTTCGGGCATAGAGGCACTGTCCCTGCCCCACATCCAGCATGGTGAAGCGGAAGGATTCAAAGGACAGACATTGGAATATAGGCACAGCCACGAGGGTCAAAAGGATCAGTCCCAGTGCCCTTCCCGGTCGTTTCAGATAGTAACCAAGGGCAAACAGCACATAGGCTGTGACCAGCCATCCGATCACATAAGGACTGCAGGTATACAGGCTACCATAGGGAATACGGGAAAGAAGGTCGATGCCCACAGTGACCCAACGAATGGGCCATGCCAAAAGCTGTGCCAAAAACTGCGCCACAGGATAGAAAGCAAAGCTGAAAAGCACCAAGGGATAGCCCACACTGAAGCACAAAGTCAGCAACGGGAGCAATATCAAATTGGACAGCAGGGAGATCAAACTCACTGTGCCGAAATAATAGGCACACAGGGGAAGGGTCAGAAGGTTTGCCCCCACGGTAGTGGAAAGAGAGCCGGACAGAAGAAGGACGAGCCTTTGCCAAAGTCCGGAAGAATCTTTCCTCCCAAGGACTTTCCGAAGCCAACGGCACAGAGGCTGAGAAAAGAGCATGATCCCTCCGCAAGCACCGAAGGACAGCTGTAAGCCCACAGAGGTAATTGCCCAAGGATTGGGCAGTAGCAGTACAAACAAGGCACTGAGGATGGCAGTAGGCGGATCATATTCTCTTCCCAGTAAGGGAGCAAGAAGCATGAAGCTGTTCATAACAACAGCCCGTGTTACAGAGGGGCTGAAGCCAAGCATTGCCGCAAAACCCCAGATAGCAATCAGACACAGCCCGGCAGCTAACTTCCGTCTGCGCAAGCACAGGAGCATGACCATGGAAGAAATAAGTCCCACATGCATACCCGACACTGCAACCACATGAGAGATCCCCACGATGGACATGCGATTACGGAGAGAATAGCTCAGTTCAGAGGTATCCCCCGTAAGCAAGGCTTTGAAAAAGGGAGCGGTATCCTGAGGAAATAGCTGTCCGATACGGATCTTCAGCAGAGCGAATCCGTAGGTGGGATATTGCCACCATGACAGCTCTCCCCGCTCCCGCATGAGATCTCCCCGTTGATAGGCAATGAGGGTAATGTCCTTGGAGATATAGCTCAGATCCTCCGAAGGATCAACGGTTTTGATGCTGACAGGGAGAGTCAGGCGGTCTCCGGGATAGACGGTTGCCTCTCCCTTTTGCAAATACAGAAGCACACGCTGACCGCCGGATTTACAAAGAACGGAACAGCCCGTATCACCGGGAAAAGCCTCCTCCAAGGCACACAGGGACATCGTTCCCCTTCCCCCATCTAAGGAAGCTAAGGGCTTGAGAAAGGCTGTTTCATATACAGAACACCAAAGAATCCCCAAAGCCAGACCCGCCCCAAGAAGGCGTAGTTTCTTTCTGTGCAAAGAGGAAAGCTTTTTCCAAGGCATCCAAACCATGAGGCTCAGCCCCAAAAGGAGAAAACACAGCCACCCGGGCAGTAGGCAAACATACAGCACTACCGCCACAGCAAAAGCACCGCAAAACAGCGCCAATGTCCGCATACGCTTCCCTCCCCTCCAAAGTGAAATAATACAGATAGAATAGCATATTTTAAGTGTAAATTCAACTGTTATACTAATTTCTAATAAAACGGTTTAACCATTTTATTAGGCCGCCGGTAAGTGGCTGGCGGCAAAGCCGCCAAGAAATGCCGTACAATACTGTTCTTGCCGCCATAGGCGGTGCAGGATATTCATCCTGCAATAAAATGGTTTTCAAACCATTTTATCAAGAAACAGTATTATAGAAACATTTCTCCCCGGATACCGATGCGTCCCCACAGCACATGATGTCGCTTCACCGTGATGCCCCTTCGCCAATTAAGGTATCATCTTCGATAATGGCTTTAAATTGCCGGAGGCCAAGTCCATAGTATTTCGAAGAACGAAAAGCATTTCACAAATTTCAGTTTATCGTGCTTTCAGCACGATAATGAATTGCCCTGCCGGGCATGAATTGGCTATGCCATGATTTGCCTTACGGCATGATTTGTGCCTTACGGCACATTGTTTTTTGGCAATTCAAATCATGGAGCGTAG
>JAZMZW010000218.1:0-7814 GCA_045586205.1 Faecousia sp.
TGGAAGAAGCATTGACGCCAACGCCCTCAACGAGAACGTTCAACTGCTTTGCCAGGTTAATATCAACAGAAGACTCTGCGCCTACCTTCTGGCCGTATGCCAGAACAGCGGAAGCGGCGACGGTCTTGTAGTTCTCTTCACGAGCAGAGAGGACAAGGATGTTCTTGCCCTGGAGAGCCTCGGAAACCTTGCCGAAGAGCTCTGCGTCCTTCTCGATGTTCTTGCAGCCCATGATGACCAGGGGCATGTCGGTAGCTTCGGCAACAGCCTTTGCGATCTCGACACATTCTTCGGTGGACTTGTTTTCGCCGTTGGGGTCTGCGCTTTCCAGACGCAGGCAGAGGAAGGAAGCACCGGGCATGGACTCGGCACGCTTTGCCATCTCAGCGGCAGTGGTGCAGCCCTCGTAGAACTTCAGCAGTTCGGGCTGGGTGAAGGCGGAGATACCTGCATCGGGGATCTCGACGCCGATCTTGGGTGCGTTTTCGATGGGAGCATCGAAGGAGTAGAAGGGCAGGACATTTACGCCACCGAAGGTGACAGCCTTCTCGCCGGTACCGATGGTAACCTTAGCGATAGAGGAGTTAAATGCCTGGGTCTTGGGTTCAAAAGCCATGAATATACCTCCTGAAAAATATAAAAAGTTTTAAACTTGGGCTTTACGATGTAATGAGTTTTGCCCCTGCGGGCTGTAGCAATGGAAAGGGTAAATGCTTACGCAGAGACTTGCAAGTTAGCGGCTCCCTCTGATGAGGGTAAGCGAAGCGGTGAGGGAGAGAGAAGCTACCGATTCGTACGAGTTTACGATACATGGTACAGACCTTCGGTTTTTCTCTCCTGACCGCTTCGCCACCTTCCTCATCAGAGGAAGGCACCGAGTTGAGAGTCCCTACCTTAAAGAGTGAACGATTGCTTGTCACACCGTGTAAGGGCTTGTACATGCTTGGGGATTTTTTAGATGCCGATGCTGTGCAGGACTTCTGCGAGAGCCTGCTTCATGGGACTGCTTTGGGGAATCTTGCTACTGGGCTCGCCCATGCAGTCGGCTTCGTACACGGCTTCATCCTGAGGCAGGACACCTAAAAGCTTCAGGCCGTGCTTCTCGATCTCCTCACGGACGCCCTCATTGAGGATGCCACCGGGAGCACGATTGACGATGAGACCCATTTGACTGGGGTTAAGCTTCAGTTCTTCGACCATTTCGGCAATTCTTGCAACCGCTTGGATCCCTCGACGGGAGCAGTCGGAAACCAGAAGCAATGTATCGACCTTGGGCAGAGTGCCACGGGCAATGTGCTCCATGCCTGCCTCATTGTCAATGACGGTGTATTTGTAGTTGCCTACATACTTGTCCACCTGGGACTTGAGGATGCCGTTGACGAAGCAGTAACAGCCCTTGCCCTGGGTGCGACCCATGACCAGCATGTCGAAATCGTCTTCTTCCACCAGTGCGGTGTTGAAGCGGTACTCGGCATAATCAGCCTTGGTCATGTTCTTGGGGATCACATCTCCCCGAAGCTCCGCCTGTGCCATTTCCTCACGGACGGCACCTAAGGTGGTCTCTACTTCAATGCCCAGAACCTCGTTGAGGTTGGAGTTGGCATCGGCGTCTACCACCAGCAGGGGAGTCTTTTTCTCTTTGATCAGATGATCGATCATCATGCCGCAGACGGTGGTCTTACCCACACCGCCCTTACCGGCCACTGCGATAGTGTGTGTCATAAGCTTCTCTCCTTTGGATCTGATTTCGCTTTCCTCCGGGCACCCCATCCCCCGAAAAAAACGGGAGCCGATACCTGTGATTCAATGGAGATCATGGATTGAATCGGAGGGCACAACAGGGACAAAAACAGGGATTTACCCCCACTACCCCTAATCATACACCCTAATGATAACACAAACCCCGAGAAATTTCAAGACGTATCTTCCTCTTTTCGTCAAAAGCCCACGAAATTTTCAGAAATTTCTCCCAATCCCCCCAAAAACAAAAGAGCCACAGCCCCTTTTCAGACACTGTGGCTCTTCTTGCACCGAGTAATTCCGGACACTTCGTGGGGATTGTTGCTTTTTCTCGTCAGATGTGGTATAATTGACGAGAATCGTGAGGGAGGTGACGAGATGAGGCGTTTTGATTATATGGGTTTGAAAAATCGGACATGGGATAATGAGGTTATCAACTATCTTTCTCTGATCCATGAGTACAGAGGGAAACAGTCTGCATATATTCAGCAAAAGCCCCACGAGTTGGAGCGGTTGGTGGAGATCGCCAAGGTGCAGAGTACCGAGGCATCCAATTCCATTGAAGGGATCCGAACGACGGAGACCCGTCTGCGTCAGCTTATGTGTGAGCGCACGACCCCTTGTAACCGTGACGAAAAAGAGATCGCCGGTTACCGTGATGCTTTGAACATCGTCCATGAAAATTTTGATTATATTCCCCTGACACCCAATTACATTCTGCAACTTCACAAAATACTCCTCAGTCATACGGATTTTGGCTTTGGCGGTAGCTTCAAGAATGTGCAGAATTATATCAGCGCTACCGATGAAACAGGCAAACACTTCACTTTGTTTCCACCCGTGGCTCCTTATGAAACACCGGAAGCTGTGAGAGAGATCTGTGACGAGTACAACCGTGCCATTGGCGAGGGGACAGTTGATCCTTTGCTGATCATTCCTGTGTTCATTCACGATTTCCTGTGTATTCACCCCTTTCCGGACGGGAACGGCAGAATGTCCCGTTTGCTTACGACGCTCTTGCTGTACCGTGCAGGCTATGAGGTGGGCAAGTACATTTCCTTGGAAGCAAAGATCGCAAAAAACAAGGACGCTTATTATGGGGCATTGGAAAATTCTCAGGTGGCTTGGCATGAACAGCAGGACGATCCCAAGGCTTTTGTCAAATATTTGCTGAGTACCGTTACCGCCGCATACCGGGATCTGGATGACCGTATCCAAATCATCAGCTCCACAAGCCTCGATACGGTGAAGAATGCTATTGGCAACAAATTGGGCAAGTTTACAAAGACCGAAATTCTGGAACTGTGCCCCGGTCTCAGCGCCTCTACTGTGGAACGCCATCTGAAGAAGCTGGTTGCAGAGGGCTATCTTTCCAAGCATGGGGCAGGCAAGAATACCCGGTATACAAAAAACTTTTTATAATAGAAAATTGTCAATAGGCACCGCAAGGGATGATGGCTTGCGGTGCTTTTTTGTTTCTTTTTCCTGCGGGTTCGTGGGGGAATCCGGTGGCTGTACCGCTGCTCGGCAAAAAATATAAAACAGGGTATCCCTTTTGTGGGAAATCAGCATAACTCATCTTGCATTTTTGCTTTGGGGAGGGTATAATGGGATTACCAATATTAGGATGGAATACGGACGGGCTTTGTTCTGTGTTTCAAGTAAAGAAGGGAGTATCTATTATGACCAAACGAATTCTTGCGCTGCTTTTGGTGCTGGCTATGGTTTGTAGCCTTGTGCCTATGGTATTTGCCGCGCCCAGTCCCACCACCACAAGCAGTGTCACTGCGGACTTAGCTTATGAACTCAAGGGGCTGAAGTTCAATTCCGTTCTGCAGAATTTCCATGTGGAATCGGACTACCTCTATGTGACCCAAAGCACCGGCACGGGCACCGTCTACCTCTCCCGTCTGAAGATCAGCGGAACCACTGCCACCTATGTGGACCACATGACTCTGAACAACTGCGGTAACGGCGAAACTCTGTCCGGCTATCATTACAACGGCAAGCTGTACTTCTTCGTGGGCTCCAAGGGTCTGGAAGGCTCCGGCTACAAGGCCACCCAGATCGCCCGCATCCAGTATGCAGCGGGGAAGACCTACACCTATACTCAGTTGAACCGCTTCACCCACCTGTCCAACAGCACCGCCACCGGCACGTCCCTTGGCACGGTCAACCGTGTGGCTTGTGATGCAAACGAACTGTTTACGGTCTTCCGCATCCAGACCTCCGACGATGCTGTTACCTATTCCTGCTACTACACCAAGGCTCTGAATCAGGCTCTGGACGCAGGGGAGACTGCCGCCATGGAATCCGCAACGGTTATGGGTGGCTTCCTCTATTCCTTCACCCAGACCAAGGACAACCGTGTTCTGCCCAACAACTCCTTCCAGGGCTTGGCACTGGCAAACTATGACGCCATTCTGGTCTGTGGCGGTAACTCCGGGGAGACTCCCACCATTTCCAAAATGAGTTCCAACGGCACCTATCAGGTCATGGCGACTGTCACCAACATCGGCACTGTTTCCACCGGCCCCATTGCCATTGCAAACGGAAAGGTATACATTGCCTATGTCCCTGCCAACAGCGCCTATACAGACGGGCAGAAGATCTACTCCTTCGCAGGAAGCAAGATCGCTGTGCCTGCGGTTTCCTATGTTTCCGGCACCTTGGCATACACTCTGTCCGGGCTGAAGTACACCGGCGCCATCCAGAATTTCTACATTGACAGCGACTATATTTATGTCACTCAGGACGGGGGCAACGGCACCTTCTACCTCTCCCGTCTGAAGGTCAGCGGAACCACTGCCACCTATGCCGACCACATGACCCTGACCAACTGTGGCAACGGCGAATCTCTGGCAGGTTATCGCTATAACAACAAGCTTTACTTCTTCATCGGTGCCAAGGGTCTGGAAGCTACAAGCTATTCCTCCACCCAGGTTGCCCGTATTCAGTATGAAGCAGGGAAGACCTACACCTACACCGACCTGAACCGCTTCTCTCACCTGTCCAACATGACCGCAAGCGGAGAGACTTTGGGTTCCAGCAAGCGTGTGGCCTGCGGTGCGGACGAGAACTATACCATCATCCGTAACGAGTTGGACGATGGCACCACCTGCTACACCTGCTATGATACCAAGGTTCTGAACAAGGCTCTGGACAGCGGTAAGCTCATTGCCATGGAAACCGATGCCGTCCGTAACGGTGTTGTTTACCACTTCAAGCAGAAGAAGGCCACCCGTATCCTGCCCAACGGATCTTTCCAGGGTGTGGAACTGGCCGGTCTCAATGCTATCTTGCTGTCCGGCGGCAACTCCGGGGAAACTCCCGCCGTTGCCAAGGCGAACAAGAACGGCACCTATCAGAATTTAGCATACATCACCAACATCGGCACTGCCGCTACAGGCCCTGTGGAATACCTCAATGACCGCCTGTACATCGTTGCCACCAACAGCAACAAGATCTACTATGTGGGCGGTGACAAGCTGGGCATTGCACAGACCGCAACTACCACCTATACCGCGGGCAAGGCAGATGTTCTGGAAGCCGCTTCTTATGTGAAGGCAAATATGGGCTCCGGTGTTCTGCCCTCCACTGTCCCTGTGGGTGGGAAATCCTGCACCAATGCACAGTTCCTGGAAATGGCTTGCAAGCTTCTTCTGGGCATTGCAGACGGTTCTGATCCCGACACCGTAAGCTATCGGGATGTGACTGCACCTTCCTCTCCCTCCGGCACGGCTACAGGCACTGTGGCACAGGCAGAGTACCTTGCCATGGCTCGTAGCATTCTGGCAGAGATCGAGAGCTTCCGCAAGGCTCCCAACTACACCACGACCACCATCGGCAAGATGCAACACAGCTACTGCGTGTACATGGTTGCCTTCCTTCTGGACTACTATGTCCGCAACGGCATGCTCCCGGAATCCTATGCGGTCATGGCATGGAAGGGCACTACCGGCGCCGCTCTTGCTCCTTCCGTTCCCGGTGTCACTGCCTTTGAGACCGCAAGTGCCACCACCGTCCATCAGCTTCCCTGCGTTGTCCCCGATACGGAAACCGGCGACTATCAGCAGAATCTGTCCGTTGTGGTTCGCACCGCTGACGGCAAGACCATCGTCTTTGACGGCGGCCGCTACGGGGAAGATGCCGAATACCTCTTTAAATATCTCCAGCGTGTCACCGGGGATGAAACGCCCCATGTGGACGCTTGGTTCATGACCCATGCTCACTCCGACCACTACGGCGCACTCCGTGATCTGGTGAAGAACCACGGTTCTCAGATCACTCTGGATGCCTTCTACCACCGTTTCCCCACAAATGCTGAGGTAGACAAGTATTTCGCTGCAGTAGAACCGGAAACCCGTAAGAACCAGATCAGCTATATCTACAACTCCGTAAAGTCTCTGAAGAACGCCCAAGGCGGTGCGGTAGATATCATCACCCTCAACGCTATCCACACCGGCAAGTGTAACTCTACCTTTGATTTTGGCGACTTGCACATTGATGTGCTCCTCACTTTTGACGATATCAAGTGGGCGGTAGATAATATTTCTACCAAGTACACCGCCACTTGGGAGACCCACAACGCAGACCACACAAGTCAAGCTCCCAAGCAGTTGGTTTCCGAGAATTTTAACAATTCTTCTACCATTTTCCGTCTCACCGTAGGCGGCAAGACCCTTATGATCACAGGTGACGCTTCTACCGTCAGCACCATTATGCTGGAGAAGTATCACAAGGAGCATGCCTCCAACAGCGCCAAATATTACTCCCTGAAGACCGACTATGTGACCATGGCTCACCACGGCTCCAGAAGAGGTTTGTCCCAGTCTGTGTACAAGACCATTGACCCCGATGCCGTCCTGTGGCCCGTACCCAAGGCAGGTGTCACCAATGCGGAAAAGACCAAGTATCCCCTCCAATGGATCAATGATCTGGGTGCAACCATTTACTTCTCCTACGCAGGTCCTCAGGCCATCAGCTTCGCCACCAAGAGAAGTGCCACCGCAACCACCATCCCCGCAGAACTGAAGGATCTGGTATTCAATGCAGAATATTATGCAAATGCCTATCCTGAACTGAAGGCCGCCTACGGCACCGATGAGACCCTGCTGTACAACCACTTCGTCAACTACGGTCTGGAAGAAGGCAGATGTGCAAGCCCCTACTTTGATGTCCGTTTCTACATGAACAACAACGGCGAACAGCTTCGGGAGCATTGCCACGGTGACTATAATGTTGCCTTTACTCACTTCCTCAACTATGTTTCCAACACCACCGAACGGCAGAACAACCCCAAGATCCTGTCTGCTACCTTTGACTGCGCTTACTACGGCAGTGCCTACGCAGATACCAAGACTCTGACCACGGAGCTGGCACTCTTACAGCACTATGTGACTGTAGGTGAGGCAGAAGGCAGATTGGCCTCTCAGGGCTTCCTGTCCGCTGACGGCATTAGCTACCACAAGAAGGCTACCCGTGTAGTTACCAACGGAACTTGCTCCAACCCCGGCAGCATCAAGTACACCTGCTCCGACTGTGGCTACACCTGCACAAAGACCCTTGCCTCCTCCGACCACAGCTACACCGAGACCGTCACCGCTCCCACCTGCACCGAGGACGGCTACACCACCTTCACCTGCACCGCTTGCGGTGACAGCTACACCGAACCCGGCACCGCCGCCACAGGCCACAGCCACAATGCAGTGGTAACCGAGCCTACTTGTACCGAGAATGGCTACATCACCTATACCTGTACTGTTTGCGGTCACAGCTACACCGAGGACGGCATTGCTTCCACCGGACACAGCTACACCTACAGCAAAATCGACGAGCTGAGTCACAAGCTGAGCTGTTCCGCTTGCGGCGTGATCGAAATTGCTTCCCATGTGTATGAGAACGGCACTTGCATCTGCGGTGCTACGGAGGTCAAAGAGCCTGTTCTTGATCCCAACCTGAAGATCGGCCACAGCCTGAATTTGGCAAGTGATATTTCCATCAACTTCGGTGTTGCCAAGACCCTGCTGGAGGGCTTCGACATGAGCACCGTCTATATGGAAAGCACTGTTGAG
>JAZMZW010000219.1:0-4441 GCA_045586205.1 Faecousia sp.
AAATTTTATAGAAAATTGTTCGTTTTCGCATTGATTTTATTTTATGTTATAGTGCTTACCGCACAATCCCTCCGTCACGGCTACGCCGTGCCACCTCCCTTTACACAAGGGAGGCTTTAGTGCCTACCGCATCGGTAAACAGAGCGATAAACTGAAAATTTCCGACTTTCCATTTTCAATTTCGGAAACTATCCACTGTCAACTGTCAACTGTCAACTTGGGATTCATTGTCCATTGTCAATTGTCCATTGTCCATTTCCAAAAAAGCCGCCACCTTGGAGAGGGCTTTCTCCTCGGTGGCGGTTGCGTTATTTGTGGTACTTTGTGCCGGCGGCGATGGTTTCGGCGCGGTAGAGTTGTTCCAGAGCCATGACCCGCATGAGGTGGTGGGGGAAGGTCATGGGGCCGAAGGACAGGCGGAAGTCTGCCATGGCCTTGATCCGGCTGTGGATGCCGAAGGAGGAACCGATGAGGAAGCAAGCGGAGCTTTTTCCGCTGAGCTTCACCTGTTGGAGCTTCTGAGACAGATCCTCGGAAGAGAGGATCTTCCCCTCCGGAGTCAGGACACAGAACCAGGCACCCTTGGGGATCTGGGCTTCGATGAGGTCGGCTTCCTTGGCAAGGCCGTTTTGGATCTCTGTTTGGCAGGGATCCTCCGGCAGACGGGTCTCCGGCAATTCCAAGAGCTTGAACTTGCAGAAAGCACCCAGTCTCTTGGCATATTCCTCTGCGGCGGCAATGTAGAATTTCTCCTTACACTTGCCCACAGTAATGAGGGTCACATTGAACATAGTCCGCTCCTTAACGCAGGAAGCCTTCCAAGATCTTGGCTTCCGCTTCCTCGGGAGTCATGCCCAAGGTCATGAGCTTCAGGATCTGCTCACCGGCAATACGGCCGATGGCGGCTTCGTGTACCAGAGAGGCATCCACATGGTTACAGGTGATCTCGGGAATGGCACGCACCTTTGCTTCTCCCATAATAATGGCATCGCACTGGACATGGCCGAAGCACTTGCGATTCCCTTCCACTCTGGGATAGAAGACCTGAGTGGAATTGTCCTGTGCCACGGAACGGGAAATGACCTGAGCCTTGCTGTCCTCGCCATTGAGAATGATGTCCATTTCGGAATCCGCGTTCTGGTCATTGTGGGTCAGGAGGTTCTCACGGACGATGATCTCACTGCCTGCGCCCTCGCAGACGACCTTGGTATAGCGCTTGGTGTCATCTACGCCACGGATCTGGGTGGTCTCCAGGGTGACGGAAGCACCCTCGTCCAAATAGAGGACGGTCTGGGGATTCAGGATGCGCTTGCCTGTGCCTTCTCCGTCGCCGTAGTGCTTTTCCGTATACTTGACCTTGGCAAATTTGCCTACGTGGAAGGTGTGCAAGCCGTTATGCTCGGAGTCGCAGTCTCCGCAGTTGTGAATTCCGCAACCGGCTACGATGGTCACATCCGCATGATCTCCGATGTAGAAATCATTGTACACCAGATCCTTTCTGCCGGATTCCGTGACCACTACGGGGATGTGTACCCGCTCGTTCTTGGTGTTGGGGGCAATGCGAATGTCAATGCCGTCCTTGTCGGTCTTGGACTCAATGACGATGTTTTCCGTATTTCTGCGGAAGGCCTTCTGTCCGTCGGAGCGGATGTTGATAGCCCCTTCTCCGGTGCCCTTCAGATCGGCAACCATTTCTAAAATGTGTTTCTGGATATCATTCAGCATTTGTTGTTCACCTCCAGCATGTTGCAGCTTGAGACCGTGTCTGCAAGGATCTTGGGATAGATCTCCTCCACAGAGCCACGCTCGCTGAGGCTACCGTTGGCAATGAGGATGATCTCGTCTGCCAAACGGATGATACGTTCTTGATGGGAAATGATGAGAATGGTGGCTTCCTTCTTGTCGTGGATCTCACGGAAGGTCTCCGTCAGTCTGGCAAAGCTCCACAGGTCAATGCCTGCTTCCGGCTCGTCGAAGATCATGAGCTCGGAGCGTCTTGCCAAAATGGTGGCGATCTCAATACGCTTGACCTCGCCGCCGGACAGGGAGTTGTCCACATCTCTGTCAATATAATCTCTGGCGCACAGACCTACCTTGGTCAGGTAGGCGCAAGCCTGGTCGTGGCTGATCTTCTGCCCTGCGGCAATGGTCAGTAGGTCACGAACCTTCATACCCTTGAATCTGGGGGGCTGTTGGAAGCCGTAGGAGATGCCCAGCCTGGCACGCTCCGTGACGGACATGGCGGTAATGTCAGTGCCGTTCCACAGGATCTGACCGCCGGTGGGCTGATAGATGCCCATGACCGCGCGGGCGAGGCTGGTCTTGCCGCCGCCGTTGGGGCCCGTAATGACTACAAATTTCTTGTCCTCAATGTTCAGGCTGACATCCTTGAGAATGTCTACAGGGCCGTCTTCGCCTTGGACACGGTAGGATAAATTCTTTATTTCAAGCATAGGGATTCCTTCCTTGCGTTTTATGATCTCTTGCAGGGGGAAAAGCTTTCCATCCTCTGCAATTGGATTATACCATATTTTATCCGTTTTTTCAATCATTATTGCCATATTTCCATAGGAAGCGTAGAATCTGTACATTGACAGCGTCCCTCGGCGGTGATATACTCTCCTTAGACCCCCTCGGGGGAATTTTTTCAGTAGAAATATGGAGAGCCTTATGGGAAAGTTTTCGGGCATGCTGTTTACCAGTGATTTTGACCATACCATATCCGATCATGAGGGGAATATCCCCGAAGAAAATATCCGTGCCATTGAGTATTTTATTGCAGAGGGTGGCTATTTTTGCCTGAACACCGGGCGGAGCATCCCTGCCGCAAGAAGCCGTGCAGAGCTAGTACCTTGCAATGCCCCCTGCCTGCTGTACAACGGCGGCGCCTGTTATGATTATCGCTCAAAAGAGCTTATTTTCGCTCATTCTATGGCAGATGAGGCAGAAAAGCTTCTGAGCCTACTGGAAAAAGAGGATGTGGGCATTGAGATCCAAGGCATTGAGCATCACTACAGCAAGGCGCTGATCCCCTCCAGAGAGCCTATGCTCCGCAAGTCCGGCATGGAGACCAAGATCACCCAAGACATTCCCAAGCCTTGGATGAAGATCGTCCTGTGCGGAAAAGAGGGAACGATCTTGGAAAGCTATGAGCAGGTAGATCCCAAGGAACGGGAACGCTTCGCCCTCCTGCGGGATCGGGTAAAGGAGCTGTGCGGAGAGGACTATTACGTTACCGCCTCCATGCCCCGTGTTATCGAGATCGGTAATCCCCACTGCACCAAGGCCACGGGAGCAAGACATTTGGCAAAACTCTTGGGCTGTCACACCCTCATCTGTGCCGGAGACGCCCCCAATGATACTCCTATGCTCCGGGATGCAGACTACGCCTTCTGCCCCTCCGATGCCCATCCGGAGATCCTGTCCCTCCCCAATATTCTCCCCACCGTCCCCTCCGACAAGGGCGCAGTGGCGGAAGCGATCGGATATTTGGAGAGGAAATTGACAAATAAAAATTGACAATTGCCCACGCAGTCAATTTTGCACAGTCAAACAATCACCTAAGTAGCGCCGATCATTGATGGTTGATGCAGGCACTCTCGTTATCCAAAGAATCAAAACCAAAGGTAGGGGCTTCCAATGAGCGGCTTCCTCTGACGAGGAAGCTGTCGCGGAGGGACTGAAGGAGAGAAAAGCATCCAAGTTAGTACGAATTTACGATAAATTGTACAGACCTTCGGCTTTTTCTCTCCTTCCGGACGACCCCCACCTCCCTCATCAGAGGGAGGCACTAACTTGCAAGCCCCTACCTACGAAAATAATTATTTACATCGCTGATGGGTGATGCAGGCACTACAGGGACGGAA
This sequence comes from Faecousia sp., assembly GCA_045586205.1. Classification (GTDB taxonomy): domain Bacteria; phylum Bacillota; class Clostridia; order Oscillospirales; family Oscillospiraceae; genus JAZOXB01. The sequence goes on from JAZMZW010000219.1 coordinate 3,867, forward strand.
AACAGCATATAAATGCACACACTAACCGTAGGGCAAGCTGCCCTCAGCTTGCCGTCCGCGAAGCGGCAGACTTGTGTGACTTTCAATACAGCACAAAGTCGGTAGCTCCTCCATGAGAACGACCTATGGTACAGGTTTTCGGTTCCTGCACCGACAAGCTGAGGCAGCTTGCCCTACGACAGGCGAGTACAGCTAACATAGTTTGTTGTGTATCTACACTGCCATCTTCGCCAATCAATGATGGTTGCTACGCATTCTTACGGTTGCTTGCGCAAGCTTCAAGGAAGCATATAAACCAAAAACAAGCTAACAGACCCACAGCGTGGAGGAATATTATCCGGCACAAGCCAAACCGACACAACAGCTACTAATAGGGAACATCCGACTTAGACCATGCAGAAAGGTAGACTTGTATAATATTCCTCCACCTGCGTGGGAGCAAGCACCCATTGCAAAGGTACAAGCTACCGACGATCGACACGGAGCAAGAAAACGACTTGAGCGGAGCGCCGGGAGAGGAAGTCGGATCGTAGCCATGTCGTTCTGTGAGCCAAGGAGTTGAATTACTAAGTTGT
>JAZMZW010000220.1:0-12905 GCA_045586205.1 Faecousia sp.
ACTTCATTACGCACTTGAAGTATATCCATCGGTTAAAAATAAACAACTCCTGGGTTACCGGAGAGATCTCAGGCAAAACCCAGAAGTTGCTTGACGTGTTAAATATTCATATTACTTAATCCTTCGAAAGTTACGGATTAACGAAAAACCCTGTAAAATCAATGGTTTAGAGAGAACCCATTCGATAAATCGGAATTTGCAGAACAGAAAAAGGACGAAGCTTTTTGGGGGCTTCGTCCTTTCATGTTATGGGGTTGGTCGCGGATAATTGTCAATATCGGGTAACTATCCGCTGTCCACTGTCAACTTGCAAAATAAGCTTTCGCGGAATCGCTGTACGCAAAGAGAGCCTTGCACAGTTCTCCCAGATCTCCGGTCTTATTGTTGCCGTAGGTGTCGGCGCTGTACTGCAGGGTTGCAGATACAGGAGTATTACCCGCATAAACCTGTACGGAGACCACCTCTCGCAGTTCGGAGGCCAGGAGGGCATCCAAGGTGAAGGCGTAGAGGAGGCCGTTGCCACTGTAATCGTAGGGATCGGTAATAGTCAGGTGCATTTCTTCTCCAAAGAGATCCTTGTAGCTGACCTTCAAGGTAAGATCCGTAAGGTCACTGCTGAAACCGGCGGGGTTGAAGATGAACTTCAAGCAAACCTTGGAGTCCAGATCCAAGGCCTTTCCGTACCATGTGACGGGGGCATCGGGAAGGTCACCCAGCACCTTGTTGGTATTGCCGAAGGCCACTGCCTCACTATCGGACAGGAAGGCTCTGTGTGCCTCTGTCAGCTTGGCATCTGCCAATTGAGCGGTGCGGTAGCCCTTGAAGATCTGCGCCTTTGCGCCATAGCGCAGGAGGTCTGCGCAGAGGGTCTTCAGTCTATCGGGAGCAGAGGTCTTGTTCAGCTGAGAGTAAGCATAGTCGCTGATCTTGTACACATCTGCATTGGAATAATAGGGCTGTCCGTCCTTCGTGCCGTAGAAGACAGAGGTAATGGTATCATTCATCTGCACGGCAGTGAGACCTGTGAGGGTGAAGTAATAGTAATAACCGCTGTCTACGGGTTCGTTACGGATGGTAGTCGTGCCCTTGTACTCCTCGCCCTCATAGACCTCAACAGTGCTTTCCATATAGACAGTACTCATGTCAAAGCCTGCAAGGAGGGTCTTAGCCACACCGAAGTTGATGGAAATATCGCTTGCCAGATTCAGGCTGTGTCCGATCTTCAGGTTGGGATCAAGGATCGCTTCCTTCTCCTCAAGCTCTCCACAGATACAAGCGCCATCGGTAAAGCTATGCTCTTGGATCTCCCTGAAGTTGCAGTTTTCACAGTCCTTCTCGTGGGTCTGTGCATCCACTCTCACATAGGTATAGCTGTGCCCCAGTCTGGGAAGGACGGTCTGTGCCACAAGCACCTCACCGCAGACGGAGCAATCCTGCCCGTCGGACAGACCGGAGTTGGTGCAGGTGGGGGCGCGACCTGTGCGGATCACGACGGTGTGTCCCTTGGCGGGGATCACTTCCTGTGCCACAAGGATCTCCTGACAGACGGAGCATTTTTGTCCTTCGGTCAAGCCGTTTTCGGTACAGGTGGGAGCGTAGCCCTCCGTATCTTCGGGAGTATGTCCCGCTGCGGGAAGGATCTCCTGTGCGCTCAGCACCAGACTGCAACGACTGCAATAGCTCCCCTCCGTCATACCCTCTGCGGTACAGGTGGGCGCAAGGGCGGAGGTGGTCACAACCTCATGACCCAAGGCAGGGATCACTTCCTGCGCCACAGTCACGGTGTTACAAACAGAGCAGTGCTTACCCTCTGTAAGACCATCGGTGGTGCAAGCTGCGCAATAGCCGGGGTCTGTCAGCTCCTTATGTCCCGTTGCAGGGATGGTCACGGCACCTTGCAGTACCAGACCGCAGGTGTTGCACTTGATGGAGGCGGTCTTGCCGGCGGTGGTGCAGGTAGGCACAGTGCCCTGTGTCACAGCGCAATTGCTGTGATAGGTATTGGTCAGATCGTCACAGCGGAAGGTGGTGGAAGGGATCTCGCCCTTTTCATAGCCGCTGTTCACATAGTGCTTCAGCAGGGAGAAGTTGGTGGTATAGCCCTGAGAAGCCAGTTCCTTGTGATTCTTGGCATAAACAGAGGCGTCAAAGTTCTCGGACAGCTTCTTCAGGTTGTCGGTCTTGTAGTTGTTCAGGAAGTCTTGGAACACCGCTACATAGTTGCCCTTGTGGGAGTCGATGAAGTTCTGTCCGTTCTGGGTTGCGTAGAATCTCACATCAAAGAAGGGGCTTGCACTGCGACCTTCCTCAATGCCGTAGTTGATGAAATGGTAATACAGCCCCACCTCATCCGTGCCGTAGAGCATTGCCGCATCTTCATACTTGGCGCTGTAATATTCCGCATCGAAGATATAGTCCTTCAGCTCCGCAGGGATGCTGATGGGAACATCGGAACGGACTACAGGGAAGCCAAAGACCTGAGGGCCAAGGTAGGAGGCATAATTGGTGACACCCATTTCCGCAAACCATTCCAGTGCGTAAGGCAGTGCCAAATCTGATTTCGAGCCTGTGTATTCATACTTGGGTGTGGGCCAAAGTCCCACATCCGGGTCAATGCGGTTATAAGTGGCCTTGGTCAGACCGTAGTAGCCGTGGTGTGCAACCTGTACATAGTCACTCTTGATGCTGTAGTACTTGTTGGCATTGGAGGCATGGGCATCATGGTACTTGTTGAGCATATAGCCTGCCACATAGCCTGCATCACCGGTGAAGAGGATGTTCTTACCGCCTACGCTTACACGGAAGACGATACTGGTCTCGTTAAAGTTGCTCTTGACCAGTTCCTTCATGGTCATATTTTTGAAGTTACGACCCTCTACAGGCCAAGTGCCGGAGAAGGTACCGCTGATATTATCTGCCGCCCAGATAATATCGGAGAAGTCCAGAAGAATGTCAATATGTACTTCATCGAAATCAAAGGAGCTGTTGCACAGACCGCTGTGACGGGAGTTGACCTTGATCTGCTTGACCTCTCCGCCGTCCTTGTTTTTGAATTTCTTCATCTGCATGGAAACCCTGTTGACGCCGGTGATGGATTCCGTGGGCATGTACTTGGTCAGCTCTGCCTCCGTGGGGTTGTGGTGGTAGTAGGCATCAATGGTCACCTGATCCTTGTAGAGGTTGGCGAAGGTCGACACCGCACCGTGGTGATCTCCGTGGGCGTGGGTAATAAACCATGCATCAATATGGGGGGTGCTGTCCCCGGTGATCTGCTGTAAGTAGGAGAAGAGGTACTTGCCATCGGAGTTGTCCTGTTCCCAACCGCCGTCGATAATGATGATCTTACCCTTACGGGTGCGGATCACATAGGACATATTGTGGGAATAGTCTCCCTCTGCACGAACCTGCTTGGAGGGAAGCTGATGGATGGTGGTCTTTGATGCCAGACTTGCATCGGAGGGCTCACGAATGTCCAAAGACAGCTTAGATACATAACTGCGAAGCTCCGCTTCCTTGGCATCCAAGGTATCCTGAATGAAGTCATAGGGCTGGATCAGAGCCTTGGGAGGTACATTGTATTGCGTAAACATGGCAATACTCTCTTCCATGCAGGTCAGGAACTTCTTGTATACGGATTCCTTATAGAATTCCGGGGTATCCAGATAGCTCTTCATATCCTGAATGGCATCAATAAGGCCGTTGGTAGACCAGAGGCGGTAGAGGTACAGGGCATTGCCGTCATAAGAATTGTCCCCTGCACTGTTGTCCTTCCAACGGACACAGCTCATATCGGAGCTTTGGCGCAGACCGTGAGTGCCTGTGGAATTGCGGATTCTTACCCAACCGGAGCCGTCGGGATGCTCGAAACGGATCTGAGGTGCTTTGGCAAGATCCGCAGTGGTGTCACCCTTGACATAGTACAGGTTGGTATAGCCGGAATACTGTGTGCCGATGCCCAGATTGTTCCCGTTGTTGAAGCGCAGAACATAGGTAGGCATGCCGTTGGAGGCCTTGCTTCTGTAATGGAAGCTGAAGGCCATAGTGGTGGAAATGCCGGAGGTAATGTAATAGTAGGAGGTGGTGTCCGAGGGATTGACCTGCTTCAGGGGCAGGTTGCCGTTGCTCCCTGCCCAACTGCCGTCGAGGGCATAGAAAACATTATCCTGATTGCGGATCAGATAATACTTACCCTTCAGATCCTTCATATCCGTAGAGCCGTCTGCGCTCTGGGTGAAGCTTGACAGACGGACTCTGCCGTTGCGATTCGTACCTGTGGTGGGCAGAGTATCCAGTTCCTTCCGCAGGATCAGTGCCAGCTGTGCCACTGTGGGATCTTCTGTGGGAACAAGCTTGCTTTGGAAGGCCTTCAAGGCAGAAACCTGCTTATCCAGAGTATCCTGAATGTTGTCATCAGCCTCGATGAGCTTGGTAGGATAGGGATTGTAGGTTTGGAAAATACGAATGCTGTTTTCCAGACAGTCCAGGAATTCCCCATAGACAGACTCCTCATAAATACCGGGAGTTTCCAGATAGGTCTGCATCTCATGGATCAGACTGCACAGAGCCTCCGTGGACCACAGGCGGTAGAGGTACAGGGCATTGCCGTCATAAGCATTGTCCCCTGCACTGTTGTCCTTCCAGCGGACACAGCTCATATCGGAGCTTTGGCGCAGACCGTGAGTGCCGGCGGCATTACGGATACGCAACCAGCCGGAGCCGTCGGGATGCTCCAAGCGCACCTGAGGGGCTTTGGCAAGATCCGCAGTGGTGTCGGCCTTGACATTGTAAAGATTGGTATATGTGCCGGTGTACTGAGTGCCGATGCCCAAGTTCTTGCCGTTGTTGAAGCGCAGAACATAGGCAGGCATACCGTTGGAGGTCAGTCCCTGATAATGGAAGCTGAAGGCCATAGAGGGGCTAATACTCCCGGAAACATAGTAGAAGTTCTGGGCATCGGAAATGGTGACCTTCTTCAGAGGCAGGTTGCCGTTGGTCTCCGTCCAGCTGCCGTCCAAGGCATAGAACACATCGCTCTGGAAGCGGATGAGATAATACTTGCCTTTCAGATTCTTGACTTCATTTGCCCCGTTTGCACTCTGGGTAAAGTTGGACAGACGGATTCTGCCGTTGCGGTTACCGCCGGTGGCAGGGAGGAGATTGATCTCTCTGTAGAGGGCATCTGCCCGTTCCGTCAGGGTATTATCTTCCAGCGAGGCGGTCACAAATTCCACGGAATTCTCTTCCGCAGAAACCGTCACCCCGGAAAACATCCCCAACACCAGGATCAGCGCCAAGCTCAAACTCAAAAGGCGTTGCAAGGTCTTTGACTTCATAAACATTCTCCTTTTTATTAGTTTCTCCTGTTATACTACCATGATATACAGCTTTTTTCAAGTGATTTTCCAAATTCCCGAAAAAGTACAGATCCGAATCAACAGATAAGCAATCGGTATGGATGAGCAAACAAGACATCGATACAGAAGCAGGGGCTTCCAAGCCGGTCCCTCCCTCTGATGAGGGAGGCATAAGCTTGAAAGCCCCTGCAAAAATAGGTGCGATTTGCGGATTTTCAATTGTCCATTGTCAATTGTCCATTGTCCATTACAAAATACTGTCAGCTTGCAACAAAGAAGCTCTTTGCGCTATCCGAATACGCTACCAGAGCTTTGCACAGCTCCAACAAATTGCCGGTCTTATTGTTGCCGTAGGTATCGGCGCTGTATTGGAGGGTTGCGGAGACGGGGGTATTGCCGGCGTAGATCTGTACAGAGACCACCTCTCTCAGCTCGGAGGCCAGAAGGGCATCCAGGGTGAAGGCATAGAGGTTACGGCCGGGATCGTAAACCGCAGACTCTGTAAGGGTCAGGCTCATGGCTTCGCCGTAGAGATCCTTGTAGCTGACCTTCAGAGTAAGATCCGCCACATCTCCGGTATAGCCTGTGGGATCGAAGATGAACTTCAGGCAGACCTTGGAGTCCAGATCCAGTGCCTTGCCTGCCCAGGTGACAGTAGCACCGGGGAGGTCATTGAGTACCTTGTTGGTGTTGCCGAAGGTCACTGCCTCAATGTCTGACAGGTAGGCCTTGTGTGCCTCGGTCATACGGCCGTCGGCAAGCTCAAGAGTGCGGTAGCCCTTGAAAACCTGTGCCTTTGCACCGTATCTCAGGAGATCTGCACACAGGGTCTTCAGTGCTACGGAGCTACCTGCCTTGTTCAGCTGAGAATATGCATAGTCGCAGATGCTGTAGCTATCCACTGCGGAGCAGTAGAGCTGTCCGTCCTTCTCGCCGTACAGGACAGAGGAAACCGTATCGTTCATCTGCACAGCGGTGAGACCGGTAAGGGTGAAGTAGTAATAGTTCCCCACTTCCTCTGCATCGATCCGTACCTGAGTCTTGCCTGTGAGGAATTCATCCTCATAGACCTCCAAGTCGCATTCCACATAGACAGTACTCATATCATAGCCTGCCAAAGTTGCCTTGGGTACGATGAAGTTCAGGGAAATATCGCTTGCCAGATTCAGGCTGTGGTTCAGCTTCAGTGCGGAGTCAAGAACAGGCTGTACAGCTTCCCTTGCACCGCAGATGCAGAGGGAGTTTTCGTAGCTGTGTGCCTCGGTCTTGGAGCTGCCACAGTTGGCGCAGGTCAGTCTGTGTCTCTGATCATCCAGCTTGCTATATCGGTAGCTGTGGCCGGTGGCAGGGATGATCTCCTGGGCAAGGGTCACTGTTCCGCAGACAGAACAGTGCTTACCTTCTGTCCAACCGCTCTCCCTGCAAGAGGGCATGAGACCGGGATCAACCACCTCTTTGTGTCCTGTGGGAGGGATCACCTCTTGAGCAAGGAGGACTGTTCCGCACTCGGTGCAATATGTACCTTCCGTCATGCCTGCGGTGGTGCAGGTGGGGTCAAGGGCAGAGGCGGTGACCTCGGTATGTCCCGTAGCGGGGACGGTTTCTTGCACAAGGAGGATTTCCTCGCAGACAGAGCAGTACTTTCCTTCCGTCTTACCCTCGGTGGTGCAGGTAGGAGCTACTGCTTCCTGTGTAACTTCTGCGTGTCCCGTGGCAGGGATCACTTCTTGGGCAAGGAGGACCTCCTTGCAGACGGAGCAATACTTCCCTTCCGTCTTGCCCTCGGCGGTACAGGTGGGAGCTACAGCATCTTCCGTGACCTCCGTGTGTCCGGTGGCGGGGAGGGTCTTTCCTTCTGCCAGAACCAGACCGCAGGTGTTGCACTTCACAGAGGTGATCTGTCCCGGAGTGGTGCAGGTGGGAGCAACAGCCTGAGTCACGGTGCAGTTGTCGTGATAGGTCATGCTTCTGTCACTGCACAGGAAGGACTTGGTAGCGATCTCGCCTTCTGCATAGCCGTTTTCCACATAGTGATGCAGGAGGGCAAAGTTGGTGGTGTAGCCCTGAGAAGCCAGCTCCTTGTGGTTGGCGGCATAGACGGAGGCATCAAAAATCTCAGACAGCTTCTTCAGGCTGTTGGATCTGTAGTTATTCAGGAAATCGTTGAAGACGGCGATATAATTGCCCTTGGCGGTATCCCGCAGAGCGGCGCCGTTGTGATTTGCGTAGTATTTCACATCAAAGAAGGGGCTTGCACTGCGACCTTCCTCAATGCCGTAGTTCAGGAAATGGTAATACAGCTGATTTTCATCTGTGCCGTAGAGCGCCTTCAGATCTGCATACTTATTGCTGTAATATTCCGCATCGAAAAGGAAGTCCTTCAGCTCTGCGGGGATCTTCACAGCGCCGTCCGTACGGACTACAGGGATCTCGAAGACGTGAGGCCCTGCATAAGCAGGATAGCTGGCAGTGCCCATATCACTGAACCACTGTCTGGTACAGATCAGGTTTTGATAGGTGGTGGTATTATAGTCTGCTGAGCCAACGGGCCACAGAGCCACATCGGGATCGATGCGGTTGTAGGTATTCTTGGGCAGACCGTAGTGGCCGTGGTGGGAAACCTGAATGTAATCGGTCTTCAGAGAATAATACTGACTGCTGTCCTTGGCATTGGCATCATGGAATTTGTTGAGCATATAACCGCCAACATAGTTGATGTCACCGGTGATCATGAAGCTCTTACCCCCTGCGGAGGCGCGGAAGACCATACTGGTTTCGTTGAAGTTGTCGTTGATCAGCTCCTTGAAGGTCTTGTTGCTGAACACACGGCCTTCGTTTGCGGAAGTACCGCTGTAACGACCGCTGACATTATCTACCGCCCACATAATATCGTCAAAGGTCAGGAGGATCTCAATGTGGACTTCGTCAAAGTCGAAGGCATAATTGCACTTACCGCTGTGGCGGGTATTACACTGGATGCCCTTAGTAGGACCACCCTCTTTGTTCTTGAACTTGGGGATCAGCCAAGTGGGGATCCAGTCCACGGCGCCCCAGGTATCATCCACACCGCAACCGGACAGATACTTCTGAATTTCCTCATAGGAGGGATAGTGATAGTAGAAGGCATCAATGGTACACTGGTCACGGTACAGCTCTGCAAAGGTGGGAACGCATCCGTGGTGATCGCCGTGGGCGTGGGTAATGAACCAGCCGTCAATGTGGGGCTTGGTCTTGCCGGTAATCTTCTGTAAGTAGGAGAAGAGGTACTTGCCATCGGAGTTGGCTTCCTGATAACCGCCGTCAACCACAAGGATCTTGCCTCCGCGGGTCTGAATGATATAACAGCAATCCAGAGGGAGCTGGTGGATCTTGGTGGTGGTGCTCAGCTCTGCCGCAGGGGGATCTGTCACTGCAAAGGACAGACGGGAAGCGAAGGAGCGAAGCTCTTCTTCCTTGGCATCCAGGGTTTCCTGAATGAAGTTATAAGGATCAACGAGAGCGGTGGGCCAGCCGTTGTACTTCCAGAACAGATCAATGGCCTCACGCATGCAGGTCAGGAACTGCTTGTACACAGCCTCATCAAAGAATTCCGGGGTATCCAGATAGCCACGCATATCGTGGATGGCGGCGATGATCTCTCTGCTGGACCACTGGCGGTACAGCTCTACGGCATTTCCGGAATAATCGTCACCGGCACTTCCGTCCTTCCAGCGGAATACGGAAGGGCCGGAGTTCTGGCGCAGGCCGTGAGTTCCCGTGCCATTGCTGATGCGGATCCAGCTCTGACCGTTGGGATGATCCAGTATGACGGTGGGAGCTTGGGATACATTGGAGGTGGTATCTGCCTTCACATAGTACAGCTCGGGCCAGCCGGAATACTGACTGCCCACAGCCAGATTCCGTCCGTTGTTGAAGCGCAGAACATACAGAGGTTTGCCGTTGGAAGCCAAGCCTCTGTAATGGAAATCAAAGGCCAGAGCGGGGCTGATGGAGGAGGTAATGGCATAACCGGAGGTAGTGACCTCCTGCAGTGGCAGATCTCCGTTTGAACCTGTCCAGTTTGCGCAAAGGGCATAGCTCTTGCTGTCGTGACGGACAATGAAGTGCTTACCACGGAGGTTCTTCATTTCCTTACTGCCATCGGCAGACTGGCTGAAGGAGGACAGATCCACCTTGCCGTTACGCAGAGCGCCGGTGGTGGGCAGAGAGTCCACTTCCTGACGGAGGAGAATGGTGGTCTGCTCCACATTCAGATCATCGGAAATGATCAGCTTGGAGGTGTAGGTCTTCAAGGAAGAAGTCTGCTTGTCCAGAGTATCCTGAATGTAATCATAGGGGGCAATAAGAGAGGTGGGGTTGCTGTTGTATTTCTTGAACAGGACCACACTGTCTGCCAAGCAGGTCAGGAATTCTCCGTAGACCGTTTCATCATACAGCTCGGGATATTGCAGATAGTTCTTCATGTTCTGGATCTGCTTGCCCAGTGCCTCCGTAGACCACAGGCGGTACAGCTCTACGGCATTGCCCGCATAGTCGTTGTCACCCTTGCTGTTGTCCTTCCAGCGGAAGCAGGACAGATTGGCGTCCTGTCTCCAGCCGTGAGTTCCTGCACCGTTGCTGATACGGATCCAGCTTTTTCCGTTGGGATGCTCAAAGAGGACTGTGGGGGCTTTGGTCAAATCGGAGGTGGTATCTGCCTTGACATAGTACAGCTCCGTCCAGTCGGAATACTGAGTGCCCACAGCTACATTCCGTCCGTTGTTGAAGCGCAGAACATACAAAGGCTTTCCCCCGGACAAGCCCCTGTAATGAAGCTCAAAGGCCATGGAGGGATTGACACCGGAAACTACGGAGTAGCCGGAAGTGGTCACGCCGGTCATAGACAGATTTCCGTTTGTGCCTGTCCAACTGCCGTCTAAGACATAGTTCTTGCTGTCGGGGCGAATGATGTAATACTTGCCCTTCAGATCTTTCATATCCTTAGTGCCGTCACTTGACTGGCTGAAGCCGGAAAGGTCGATCCTGCCGTTCAGATTTCCACCTGTGGCAGGCAGAAGATTGATCTCTGCGGCAATGGCTTGGGCACGATCTGCCAAGGTGCTGTCTTCCGCAGCAGCGGTCACGATCTCCACGGAAGCCTTTTCCGCAGAAACCGTCACAGCAGAAAACAAGCCCAACAGTACAGACAGTACCAAGCCGAGACTCAAAAGGCAGTTTAAGGTTTTGAACTTCATAAACATTCTCCTTTTTGTTAGTATTTACCATCATATTACCATAGTTAGTTCCCATTTTCAAGTTATTTTTACAATTTCTCTCTACCCCGTCCTCTAACACAGCCTTCTTTACGAAAGCTTATACTTATTTCTAATAAAACGGATTGACCGTTTTATTATGCCGCTTATCAGCGGGATGGCGGCAAGGCCGCCACGAAATGCCGTGTAATACTGTTTCTTCCGCCTAAGGCGGTGCAGGATATTTATCCTGCGATAAAATGGTTTTCAAACCATTTTATCAAGAAACAGTATTATACATAAAAAATCCCACCGTCCACCAAAGGCGGACGGCAGGATGTTGAAATGAATATTGAAGGATGAATAATGAATAATTATGGTATCGACTCCGTGGATGTAATTTAGAAGCAGGGGCGATTGCGGATAATTTTCAATTGCCAATTTAATACTCATTGCCAATTGTCCATTGTCCATTACAAAATGCTGTCAGCTTGCAACGAAGAAGCTCTTTGCGCTGTCGGAATAGGCAATCAGTGCCTTACACAGTTCCAGCAGGTCACCCTTCTTATTGTTGCCGTAGGTATCGGCGCTGTATTGGAGGGTTGCGGAGACGGGGGTATTGCCGGCGTAGATCTGTACAGAGACCACCTCTCTCAGCTCGGAGGCCAGAAGGGCATCCAGGGTGAAGGCGTAGAGGTTACGACCGGGATCGTAAACCGCAGACTCTGTGAGGGTCAGGCTCATGGCTTCGCCGTAGAGATCCTTGTAGCTGACCTTCAGCTTCAGATCCGCCACATCTCCGGGATAGGCCGTGGGATCGAAGATGAACTTCAGGCAGACCTTGGAGTCCAGATCCAGTGCCTTACCTGCCCAGGTGACCGTAGCACCGGGGAGGTCGTTCAGCACCTTGTTGGTATTGCCGAAGGTCACTGCACCGATATCGGACAGGTAGGTCTTGTGTGCTTCGGTCATACGGCCGTCGGCGGGATCGATGGTGCGGTAGCCCTTGAAGATCTGTGCCTTTGTGCCGTATCTCAGGAGATCTGCACACAGGGTCTTCAGTGCTACAGAGCTACCTGCCTTGTTCAGCTGAGAATAAGCATAGTCGCAAATGCTGTAGCTATCTACCGCAGAGCAGTAGGCCTGTCCGCCCTTCATGCCGTAAAGGACAGTGGAAACCGTATCATTCATCTGCACTGCTGTGAGACCGGTAAGGGTGAAGTAGTAATAGTCCCCAACCTTCACGGGATCGATCTTCACTGTGGTAGTGCCCATGTAGAATTCCTCTTCATAGACCTCCATGGTGCATTTCACATAGACCGTGCTCATGTCATAGCCTGCCAGAAGCTTTGCGGAAACGGCAAAGTTAATGGAAATATCACTTGCCAAATTCAGGGAATGATTGATCACAAGGTTCTTGTCCTCCAACACCTTGTCCATAGCTCCGCAGATACACAGACCGTTTTCAAAGCTGTGGGCGGCGGTAGAGGCCTTGTTGCAACGGGAGCAACGGCTCTCGTGATTTTCTCCCAGATTGGTATACACATAGTCATGACCCAGACGGGAAATGACGGTCTGTGCCTTCAGAGTCACTCCGCAACGGGTGCAGATCTCACCGTCGGAAATGCCGGAGCTGACACAGGTAGCGGCCTTGCCGGGAACGATCTGTACCCCATGTCCCAGAGCCCCGGTCTCTGCGGTGAAGGTGTAAGTGCCGTATGCACCTTCCTTCCACTCATAGCTGTCAGAGCCCTTTTCTGTGCAGGTGGGAGCGGTGAGGGTCGTTCTGTTGTAATCTGCCTCACTGAGCTTGGGAATTGTCACAGTCTTTGTGGCAGAGCAGAAGGTGCAAGTTCCCGTCAGGATACCCACAGCACTTGCAGTAGGCTCTTTGCTCACAGCCCATCCATAGCTGTGTGCCTCGCTGTCACTGTAACCGCAGGCACAGACCCGTGCGTGGCTCTGTCCGTCGGCGGTGCTGTAGCTGTAGCTGTGTGCATCGGCGGCAAAGAGAGCGGTAAAGGTGGTATGACCTGTAATATTGGTCAAAGCCTTGTCCCAGCCTACGAAGCTGTAGTGGTTGTTTTTATCGTAAGCCTTGGTGGGAGTTTCGCCAAAGTATTCGGCGGTTCCGCCCTCTGCAACCAATGCAGTAGAAAGCACGGAGCCGTCGGCACCCAGGAAGGTCACATCATACATGGGAGCGGGAGCATCGTCCATTTTTCCTACGAAGATATAGTCGATGATCACAGAGCCGTTACCACCCTTACCCTTCACATCCCGGAAGCGGAAGCCCAGAGCGGTCAGCAGATCCGCACCC
>JAZMZW010000221.1:0-1511 GCA_045586205.1 Faecousia sp.
AAAGAGCCTGTTCTTGATCCCAACCTGAAGATCGGCCACAGCCTGAATTTGGCAAGTGATATTTCCATCAACTTCGGTGTTGCCAAGACCCTGCTGGAGGGCTTCGACATGAGCACCGTCTATATGGAAAGCACTGTTGAGATCTATGAAGGACAGGAGTACAAGGGTACGACCACCATCCGTATCGAGCCTGTGGACAGCGGATATTACTACTACTTCACTCTCACCGGCCTCACAGCCGTACAGATGAATGACAGCATTACCTCCGTGGTTTACGGAACCAAGGACGGACAGCCCTATTATTCCAATGCAGATGTATACAAGATCAGCGACTATGCTTATTCTCAGTTGGGCAAGACCGGCGCATCCCAAGCCTTGAAGACCCTCTGTGCAGATTTGCTCCGCTACGGCGCAAAGGCACAGATCTACAAGGAATACCGCACAGAAAATCTTGCAGATGCCAAGATGACCGAGGCGCATCTGGCATACCTGTCGGATTTGGATGCCGTGAGCTTCGGCAGCACCAACAAGGATCTGGGAGACCTTGCAAGCCCCACTGTGGTTTGGGTAGGTAAGTCCCTGTCTCTGGACTCCAAGGTTTCTCTGAAGTTCATCTTCAATGTAGCGGGCTACAAGGGCGACCTTGCAGATCTGAACATGCTTGTGACCTACAAGGACATCTACGGAGAGACTATGGAAGTAACCGTCAGTGAAATCGGGGAATACAATGCGAATAACAACCTGTATTCCTTCACCGTGGATGCCCTTCTGGCTTCCGAACTGAGAGAGGTGGTATCTCTGCAGATCCGTGAAGGGGAGACCCCTGTGTCCTCTACCTTCCTCTACAGCGCCGATACCTACGGCAACAACAAAACCGGCACTCTGCTGGAGCTGTGCAAGGCCCTCTTTGCCTACTCCGACAGCGCAAAGGCCTACTTTATAAATTGACAATTGAAAATTACCCATAAGGCACAAAACACCTCTCGCCGACCCTCAACAGGTCGGCGAGAGGTGCTTTTCTGTTTTCTGCTCCGAAGCGCAACCAATTTCAGTTTGTCAGCCTGTTTGCGATTACGGAAATAAATCAAAAAAGCTTGCAGACCTACAGCGTGGAGGAATATTATCCGGCACAAGCCAAACCGACACAACAGCTACCAATAGGGAAGATCCGACTTAGATCATGCGGAAGGGTAGACTTGTATCATATTCCTCCACCTGCGTGGGAGTACCATCCGAAGCAGAAGCAAAAGCCACCGACGGTCGACACGGAACAAGTAAACGACTTGAGCGAAGCGCCGGGAGAGGAGGCCGGAGGAGAGGGCGGTTATTTCCGAGGTAAGAGGGAACGAGAGCGTAAGGGTATCGAAAGGAAATCGTTCAGCGCCTCTCCTCCGCTCGCTTCTTTGCTTACTTTCTTGTCGACACAAGAAAGTAAGGCCTCCGGCAGGAAGCAAAGTATTTCAGAGCCAACAAGGTAAGCGTATATCAACGTAACAAAGTCATTAAGAAAC
>JAZMZW010000222.1:0-4513 GCA_045586205.1 Faecousia sp.
TAATACAATTTATTACTTACTGATGGCGATGAACGATCTGTCGGGATGACTGGCAGAAAAATGCATCGTTGTGCCGGCAGCGATTCAGATAAGGCGATTTCTGCGTAAATATTTGCGGGCATTTCCGCATTTTCAACGTAAAAATTGCGGACCAAAATTGGCAAGAATTTTTTTTGAAATGTGACACAGGAGAGAGGACGCACACGAGAGGACACAGGAAAGGACACGGGTACGCTCAGCGCCTTTTTGTTTTTTTCTCCTCCCATGTGTGTGAGATACAGGATCTGGTTGCATAAAAGGAAGGAAAAGAAAAGGCATTCAAATCCATGGATGACTGTGTGAAAGCAAAGCAATCCAAAGAGAGAAAGACAGAAAGAGAGGAAGAGAAAGACGGGCCAGACGGTGCTTTGCTGGCCGCGTTTCACATTTTTTTGGGGGGATTAACTGCAAGCATCCGGATGGCGATTTCTGCGTAAATATTTGCAGGCATTTCCGCATTTTCAACGTAAAAATTGCGGACCAAAACTTTTTTGAGAGAGAGAGAGGAAAACAGAAAGGTGACAAGAGAGTGTGGCAAGGACACGGGAGAGGACACAGGCCAGACGCTCAGCGCCTGGCGGGGCTTCGCTGGGCGCGTTTTGGGGTTTCTAGTTTTTATGCTTTGGGGTCATTTCCTTTATTGCCCAAGGGCAACTTTTTTTTTTTATTTATTTCAGTTAGAGAACACACCCCTCTGATCGACCTCAATAAAAGAAAAGGGTTAGACCTCGCCTGTCATTTCCCCTTGGATAAAAAAGATTGATCAATTGGCAGTAAAGGGAAACACAGCTTTGGTACTAAGAGTTTCTTTTTTCTTTTTTGTATTTTTCAAAGAGTGTATTTAATAAGGAGCTGTTTTTTTTTTTAAGAAAAAAAGTGGAAGGTGGAAGGTGGGGGGGATTTGCTCACTTATTAAATATCCGGCATCACTGGCTGCTGGGTCAAGGGGAAGAAGGACTCGGAGGAGGGTTCGTCATCGCCGATTACTATCACATTGGGCTTGTTGATCTGCGTTTCCATCCTGAAGAAGGCACCATCATCATCATCATCATTGTCGTCCATGACAAGCCTCAGGTTGCCGAGGCGGTTTGTGTCGCTGCCGTGGCGCACCAGCCGGAGTGGGCGCTCCCGTTGTTGTTCTTGCTCTCTCCGGGTACCACCCAGTGGCCGGGTCTGGGGTGGTGGTGCCTCTGGCTTGGCACTCTCCCTTGCGCATCTCGCCTCCTGCTCGGCCAGGTACCGCCGCAGCTCTCTCTCCCGCCGCAGCCTCTCCTGCTGCCGCATTTGCCGCTTCTCCTCCTCCAGGCAGCGCCTCTCTGCTTTCAGGCGCTGCCTCTCCTCCTCCACCCGCTGCCTCTCCTCCCGCCTGCACGCCTCCAGCCGCTCCAGCTCCTCGCGGATCTGTCTCTGCGACTCCTTCACAGAGCGTCGCATTTCCGCAAGTTCCCGTCTCTCCTCTTCAAGCCGCCTCCACTCCTCTGCCATTCTTTTTTCTCTCCGCCTTTTTTCCTCCTCCTCCTCCTCTTCCTTGTCCTCTTCCTTGTCCTCCTCCCAAACTTCTGCCTGTGGCTGTTTGACTGCCATATCTGGCAGTCTGAACAACCGCAGCCACTCTTCCTCTTCCCTCCGCCGCTCCTGTTCCCCGGCAAGAAGCCTTGCCTGCGCCTCTGCATCCAGCCGGTCCTGGTCTGTGTCTGTGCACAGACGCTTGGCGGCTGGAGAGGCAAGGCTTGGGCAAGGGGCTGGTCTGGGAGCAGCTGCTCCTGGCATTGCTGGTGGAGAGGGGCGCGCCGGCCTTGACGCCAAGGGAGGCTGTTGGTGTGCTTGGGGCGGCTGTGGTATCTTCTTGTCGAAAATCATGAGCCGCGGTCTGCCAGCAGGGGGTGCTGACAAAGGAAGTTGTCCTTGGGGCGAGGCAGGCGATGGTGGGGCTGCGGGGGCTGTGGAGGGACCGGCGGGGTCTCTGTCCCTGCACCCCCTGACTTGCTCCTGGGGGATGGCAAAGGTGTTTATGGTCCGGAAGAGGTTGGTGTCGACATCGTGGCTGTAATGCTTGTTGCGGTGTTCGCAGGGGTTGGTGACGGCAAGGTTGTGCTCCAGGCAGCAGTTGGGATTGCAGCCGTCGATGTGGTGGATGTCGGTGTCGCACCTCTGGATGAAGAGCCTCTTGTACTCGTCTGGCCAGCCAGCAATGAAGGCGAGGCGGTACCACGCCTGCTTGTGGTTCTGGCTGTCGGTGACAGGGTAGCCAATGTTTGTCCTGGAGCCGACCTTTATCCACGTCGAGCCCTTGAAGGTGTCCCCCGGGTTGACGCACACCAGGCGGTTCTTTGCAGACACCCAGAGGTAGCATCTTGCGAGGTCGTCACAGAAGACGTTGTTGAGGCAGTACATCAGCCTGGGCACCCTGGCGTCGGGGGAGTGGGACCTGTAGTGCTTGATGGTCTCCGCCACGGCGTCACTCTTGCCCTCCTTGATGAAGGCGCCGCAGCCCTTCTGGCCGTAGGGGATGACAGTGCTGGAAAGGAAGACCTCCAGGGAGCTCATTCTGACAGCCTGCCCAGTCCTGGCCGGCCCGGCTGCCGCGTCGATGTACAGGTTCTTCTCGGTTGAGAAGAGGATGTCTGCATGCTGGAGGATGTTGTCGCCCACGCCGTCCTGCCTGAAGCGCATGGTGGCCGGGTCGAAGGTGACCTCCTGGCGCCTGAAGGTGACTATTGGGACAGGCTTGGGGATGCGCTGGATGGTGATGGAGCCGTCCTCATGGACAATGAAGGGGCATCCATAAGGCCCAAGGTCGTCTGCGTTGAGGGGGATGATGATGTTGTTGTTCTGCATGGTGATCTCTTTCTCTCTCTCTTCTTTTCTTCTTCTTTGGCTTTGGCTTTGTTCTACAAAAAATTACGTATATTTTTTGTGTGAAGGGGAATGCCAACCAAATTTGATCTGTTTCTTGTACAAAAAGAGCATCCAAGCAACTTGATTTGTTCCCCCCAAAATTCATTTTTTGGTGAAAGGGAATTTCAAAATTCCAACAAAGCAGGGCAGCAGAACATTCCAAGAGTTTTGCGTATTTTTTACCGTAAAAATTGCGGACAAGAATTTTTAACTTTTTCCCCTCCTTCTATTTAGAGAACACACACCTCTGATTGACCTCAATAAAAGAAAAAGGGTTAGACCTTGCATGAATTTGCTTTTTTAAAATTGAAAGTTGTATGGATTTCTTTACAATAATATTTTTGTTTAACGAGTTTCTCTCTGGATGGCATTGAACACAGCAGAGATGTTCTCCATCTCATCAACCGGGATGGGAGCAGCGTCCTCGATCTTGTCCATGAATGACACAAAGCTGGACAGAGATTCCCGGACACACTCGATGTGCATGAATCTCCGGGCAACGTCTCTGTAGTGGACATGGAGCTCAGAGGCAGGAAGAGAAACAGTGTCGTCCTTCTTCTTCCCGTATTTCTGGCCCATCCTGATGGTCGTCACCTTTTCAAGCTCTGCCATGGTCTTGTGGACAGTGGGAATGATCTCAGATTCCAAAGCGTGGATCTCCTTCTTGGTCTTGCTGATGAGACTGTCAATGGTGGTCAACAGGTCTCCCTTGGTTCTGTTCCGGATGGCCTCTAGATGTCCCTCGTTCTCCTCCAGGTTCGTCTCTGCCTCTTTCAAGGCATTCTTGAGCTGCACAAGCTTTTCCTTCTGGATGTCCTTTGGAAGGGCCAGGAACACCACGCGGCCCTTGGCTGGCTTCTGCAAGATATTGCTACCGATCACGTTTCCTCCAACCTGTGCAGCAATTCCTGCTCCACAGGCGCCAAGAATTACAGGAATTGAAGCCGGAAACAAGACTGCCATTGTCACAAATATTCCTGTTGCAACGGCATGGGTCCCGGACATCTGGGCAACCTGCTTGATTATTGGGACGTACCAGTAGCTGTGCTTAAACACCCACGTACTATGATCTCCCTTTTTGACCTCCTTGACCTCGGGGTGTTCCTCTGGATTGATCACAGGAGCATCGGGATCAAGATGCTCTTCGAATGTGAACGGGTGGGGGAACTTTCTCTTCACAGTGACACTCTTGTTGAAGGGATGGGCCATGTGGTCCCATTCCTCCCTGTCGATTTCTACTGGTCCAGCTCTCTCCAACTGTTCCAGCTCATTTCCAAGCCTCAGACACTCGTCCTCGCATTTCGTGACAATATCCTTCAGAGCTCTCTCTTCTTCGTTCTCCAGCCCCTGGTACTTGCGTTCCAGCGCTTCCAGGAATTCCTTGTGTCCAAGCTTCTCCTTGTCCTCCTCGAGCTCTGCCAGCCTCATTTCGAGCCTCCTCTTGGCTTCCACAAGGCTGGCCTCTGGGTATCTTTTGGCAAACAGCCGGTTGCGGAGGGTGGGGAACAGCCCTGTGACATAGTCGCCAAACTGGCGCCAGAACTCGGTCATCTTCTTGGACACGTCGCTCCTCTCG
>JAZMZW010000223.1:0-7972 GCA_045586205.1 Faecousia sp.
ATTTCAGTTTATCGCTCTGATGATTTGACACTTTGTGTCATGAATTGATGCGGGGCATCATGATTTCTCGCTACGCTCCATGATTTGAATTGCCAAAAAACAATGTGCCGTAAGGCAAAAATCATGCCGTAAGGCAAATCATGGCATAGCCAATTCATGCCCGGCAGGGCAATTCATTATCGTGCTGAAAGCACGATAAACCGAAATTGGCAACTTTCCGCTATCCACTGTCAACTGTCAACGTGTATCTTGTTTTCCTTGTGTTTTTACAACTTTTCCAAAAGGGCTTGTTTTGTTTGATTCTTTCTGTTATGATAGATTTACAAATAAATTCCTGCAGAAAGGATTGTGGAATGATGAAAATTACGAGGTTTTTTGTGATTTTGTTGCTCTTGGCGCTTCTTGTGGGCTTTGTGCCTGTGGGACAGGTGCGGGCGGCGGAGGGGGAGAAGCCCTCTGCTACCCCGGAGGAGATCATTGCCCTCTTTGAGGAGCGGTCTAAGGGACAGCATCCCAGACTCATGGCGGATGAGGAGGACTTTGACCGCATCCGCAGACTGGTGGAAACGGATCCCTACATGATGCAGTGGTACGACCGCCTGTACAGCTATGCGGAAGGGGAGCTGACCGCCGAACTGCCTACCTACGAAGTCCCTGCGGGAGACCGCCAGCTGGATGCCATTTCTCGTGTGACCTCCAACCGCGTGACCAATTTGGCACTGGTGTACTATGTCAGCGGTGACCGCCGTTTTGCAGACCGTGCTGTGGCAGAGCTTATGGCAGTCAGCTCCTTCCCGGATTGGCGCGCCAAGGAATATCTGGATATGACCCAGCTTGCCTACGGTGTGGCTGTGGGCTATGACTGGCTGTATAACTATATGACCCCCGCCCAGAGGACAACTGTTCGGGATGCTCTGTATAACTATGGGGTACAGCCCACGGTGACTACCCATAAGAAGGACTGGTACAAGACCTCTCTGGGCAATCTGAACACCTGGTGCAACGGCATGATGACCCTTGCGGCTCTTGCTATTATGGACGATTATCCCGAGGATGCGGCTGTGCTCATCAGTGACAGCATCACCAATGTACAGGTTGCCATGGGTGCCCTTACCCCTATGGGCTCCTATATCGAAGCTGTGTCCTACTACGCTCCCGGCATCTGCTATCTGGTGCAGATGATGGATGCCATGTATGACACCTTAGGCACGGACTTCGGTCTGTCCGAGGTAGAGGGTATGCGAGAAACCGCAGAATACCTCTTTGTCATGAACGGCTATAAAAACTGCTTCAACTACGGCGATTGCAGTTCTGCCATTATCGTATCGCCCTGCGTGTACTGGTTTGCCCAACGGTATCAAATGCCGGAGCTTGCACTTTACGAACGCTCCCACCAGAACACAACCATTTCCACGGAAGACGATTACCTTGCCCTCCTGTGGTACGATCCCCAACTGGTGGAGGGGGTAGAGGAGGCTCAGCAAACAGACAGAGTCCTCTATTCCGACGAAAAGGAAAGCGTTGCTACCTTCCGCAGTTATGCGGAAGATCCCCGACGGATCTTTGCCGCCATTAAGTCCGGCAGAAACACCTCTCCCCACTCCGACTTGGACATCGGCACTTTCGTTCTGGAAGCACTGGGAGAACGGTGGTTTGAGGATTTAGGCAGTGATTCCTACGGACTCAGCGGATACTTCACCCAAGCCAAGGAAACGGATCCCCGTTGGACCTACTACCGCAAGCGCACCGAGGGGCAGAACACCCTGCTCCTGAAGCCCGGCACCCTTGGAGGACAGGAACTGAGCGCAAGCTGTCAGATGGGTATGTACGAAAGCACCTACGACGGTGGCTATGCCGTGGTGGACATGACCGATGCCTATGACACCTTGGGAGCGACCTCCGTTGTCCGTGGTATGGCCCTCATGGATGACCGCAGTCGCATCCTCCTGCGAGATGAGATCAAATGCAGTACCGCCACGGAGCTGTACTGGTTTGCACATACCAAGGCGGCTATCACTGTTTCCGAAGACGGCAAGACGGCGGAGCTGACCCTGAAGGGAAAGACTCTTCTGGCACAGATCGCCTCTCCCTCCAATGCAGTCTTTACCATCATGAATGCAGTGCCTCTGTCCACCTCTCCCAATCCCTCCGGGCAGAACAGCAATTCCGGCATCCAAAAGCTCACCATCCACCTGACCGGGGTCAAGAATACGGAGATCGCCGTGGTCTTTACGCCCCTTGTGGGAGAGGAAGGGGAGAGAGAACAGAGCCTCCCCACCACTACCATTGCCAACTTCTCCACCCTCCTTCACGACTATGCTCCCGACACCACCCTGACCCCCAATGCAGAAGGCATCTACGAGATCTATGATGCAGAGCAATTCCTGCTCTTTGCGGACATGGTCAACAAGGGCACGACCTTCAGCGGAAAGACTGTGCGCCTTATGGCAGACATTGACTTGGAGCATCGCACTTTAGATCCCATCGGCGGTGGCTCTGCCACAGAGGGTAGCTACGGGGCATCCTTCCGAGGCACCTTTGAGGGCATGGGACATTCCATCAAGAATCTGCTTATCAACGAGCCCAACAGCTACCATGTGGGACTGTTCGGCTACATTTACAATGCCACGGTCAAGGATGTGGGCATTGAAAACGGCTATGTTTTCGGCAAACGGAAAACCGCCGGTTTGGTAGGCTCTTGCCGTAATTCCGCCGTCTCCGGCTGTTACAGCAAGGCAAAGGTAGAGGTTTCCGGGGGACAGGCCGGCGGTCTCATTGCCTGGGCAGGGGAGAACTCCACCATCATCGACTGCTACCACAACGGCATGGTCAGCAACGGGGCAGAGATCACAGGTGGCATCGTTGGCTTCCTCCCCGGGAACGGCACCGTGATCATTTCCAACTGCTACCACACCGGCGCCCTTACAGACACACAGGGAAGCTGTGGCCTGGTGGGCTACTACAGCATGACCTCCACCACGGAGGCAACGGACATTCAAATCTCCAACTGCTATTCCACCGACACTCTCCGTGGTTCCACCACCTCCGACAAGGACTATGTGAAGTTCGAAAACTGCGGAGAGCTCTCTAAGGCAGATCTGGTACAATCGGCCATCACCCTTGGGGATAGCTTCATGTACGACTGCGCTTGGGACAACGTGGGCTACCCCATTTTCAAGTGGCAGAACGAAGTCAGCCTCCCCTCCGATCTGGTGCTTAGCACCGCCGCGGAGCTTCGTCTTCTGGCCTACACAGTCAACAGCGGACAGTCGGACTTCTCCGGCAAAACCGTCCGTTTGGGTAACAACATCGACCTCATGCACCGTCAGTGGACGCCCATCGGTGGCAATCAGACGGAACTGAACGGCGGAAAGGTCTTCAAGGGCACCTTTGACGGCTGTGGCTACGCTGTGGAGAATCTGCGGATCGACGGAGAGCGCTACTACATGGGCTTCTTCGGCAGAGCCAACGGCACCATCCGCAATTTCGGCATCCGTAGCGGGCGGGTTTCTGCTTACCGCATCGGCGGTGGCTTGACCGCCAACTTTACCGGCACCATGGAGCAGTGCTACAATCTTGCCGCCGTAGACTGCGACATTGCCGCAGGCGGTCTGGCAGGCATGATGGGCAAGGTGAAAATCACAGACTGCTTCAACGGCGGTGACATCAAGGCCGCCTCCTATTCCTACGCAGGCGGTATCAACGCGTATTTTTCCTCTGCCGCGGCAGGAAGCACCATCCAAAATTGCTATAACACAGGGACGATCTCCGGCAAGAACTGCGGCGGCATCGTCGGTATCGGCGCAAGCGGTTTGACGGAACTCCTGATTGATAATTGCTATACGGTCAACACCGTTTCTCTCACAGACAGCTCCCTGTCCTCCTTCGTCAGCGGTGGGGGAAGCTTTGCAGAAGGGAAATTGCAGGTATCCTCCTTAGGCACAAGCTTTACTGCCTACAGAGGGGAGCTTCTTCCCGTAGCCTTCCTCTACGGACAGGGGAAGAACACCACCCTGAAGACCGACAGCAGCGGGTGTTACACCATCTCTACTCCTGCGGAGCTTCGGGCCTTTGCATACGAGGTAAATGTGAAAAAGAACAGCTTCATGGGACAGACCCTTGTCCTGACGGCGGACATTGACCTCCAATGGCAGGAGTGGATGCCCATTGGTTTGGGCACGAATTTCCAAGGAAGCTTTGATGGACAGGGACACAGGATCCTGAACCTTTGTGTCACCGAGGAACGGCAGTATGCGGGCTTCTTCGGACAGACCGAGGGCGCCACTGTCCGAAATGTGGGCATTGACTACGGCATGATCTTCGGCACGGAAAGCGTGGGCGGTCTCATAGGCTCTGCCATCAAGGGCATTACCTTAGAGCAGTGCTATACCAAGACAAATGTGTCCGGCACCCGTTATGTGGGCGGTCTCATTGGTAGCTTGAGCGGTAGCTCTGTGAACGTCGACAGCTTCTACACCACAGGCCATGTGAGCGGAGAAGAAAGCTTCGGCGGCATGGTGGGCTACATCCACAGTGATGCAAAGGATCTGAAGATCTATAACGGCTACTACACAGGCACAGGCTCTATAGGTCTGGTGGGTACAGTCCACAGCAGTGCCACAGGTGCTCTCGGCACTTGCTATACCATAGATACTGCGGAGCTTTTCGGCTCTGCGGGCTCTCTGAGCAGAGGCGGTTGCATCAAGAGAAGTGCGCAGGAGCTGTACAGTTTAACTGCAACCTTCGGCACAGGCTTTGCAGAGGATTATTTTACGTTCAACAACCGCTTCCCCGTTTTGGCTTGGGAGAATGGCTCTCATACCACCTCCTTGGAGCAGATCGGGGACTACTACTTGATCAAGGATGCTTACGATTTGCGCCTTCTGTCCTATCTGGTATGGAAGGGGGAGAGCTTCAGCGGAAAGACCGTCCTGATGACTGCGGATGTGGATCCGGAAGGCAGACCCTTCTTCCCCATCGGCGGTTATGACGGGGTGAACACCTACAGCTTCAGCGGTACCTTTAACGGTTGCGGACATAAGATCAGCAATCTGCGTATCAACAGCCGTCACTGTGGCAGTGACTATACCGCCCTTTTCGGCAGGACGGAAAATGCCACGGTGCTGAATGTGGGCTTGGAAAGCGGTTTTGTTTGCAATCCCCACAGCTTTACCGCAGGCCTCATTGCACAGGCAAAGACTACTACCGTCCGCAATTCCTACAACAAGGTCATGGTACGGAATCTGGACAGTGCCGTTGGCGGTTTTATCGGACAGGGATTGGGGAATATTGAGATCTATGATTCCTATAATCTGGGCACAATTGCCGGTGGCCCCGCTTCCGTAGGCGGTTTCGTTGGCTCTTGCACCATAGATACCACCAAGCTCCGTTTGGAAAATTGCTACAACTACTCCGAGTTTAACATTGCCGACCTCAGCGGTTGCGGTGCTTTCGTGGGCTTCCTGAACTACAAGGTCACAGGCTCCAAGCTTCAGGCAGTCAACTGCCATTACGCAGGAAAGGTAGATGCGTCCAGCAACCGCATCAACGCCACCCAGAGAAATCTGGCTTCCGCCACCCACTACACCGAGGAGGGTTTGAAATCTGCTTACACCGCCCTTGGTTCTGCCTTTGCAAAGGATCAAAACAAGATCAACAAGGGTCTGCCCGTCCTCCACTGGGAACAGCGACAAACCTGTAATCACAGCAATGTAGCTGTGGTAAATGAACTGAAGCTTCGCAAGACCCTGTGTTTGGATTGCTCTGCGATCCGTGAGGAATATCAGATCTACACCGGCACCTGCGGAGAGAATCTGACCTGGACGCTGTATGCGGAAACCGGCTTGTTCACCGTCACCGGCAGTGGAGCCATGACCGATTACGCTTCCGGTACCGCAGTCCCTTGGAATCCCTATATTTCCCTGATCACCAAGGCAGAGATCCAAGGACAGGCTACAAACATCGGTGATTTTGCCTTTACCTCTTGTGTGGACTTGCGGAGTGTTTCCATTCCCGAAAGTGTTACAAGGATCGGCAAATCCGCATTCTATGGTTGCAAGGCTCTGGAAAGTGTTGTTTTGCCCTCCAAGGTGACAACAATTTCGTACTCTGCATTCTCTAACTGTCAGAATCTGAAGACCGTGAACATCCCGGACACTGTCACTTCCATCGGGGACTATGGCTTCTACAATTGTGTCAAGCTTACGGGGATCAAGCTTCCCGAAGCTATGGAAAGTCTGGGACACTCCGCTTTCTATAACTGCGATGCTCTGACAGAGGTCAATGTACCGGAAGGGATCACAGAGCTGTACGAGCGCACCTTCTACGACTGCGACGGCCTGACAAGCCTGACCCTGCCTCAGAGCATCAAGGTCCTGGGGGACTATTGCATCAGTAGCTGTCAAAGCTTGACGAGCATGAGCTTCCCCTATGGCTTGGAGAAAATCGGCAATCATGCCTTCTATAACAGCTTCCTGACAGGGGTGGTTCTGCCCCGCAGTGTCACGGAACTGGATAAACAGGCTTTCTGTAATTCTCCCAAGTTAAGCTACATTGCGCTTTTTAACCCGGACTGCATCCTGTATGCCGACGATGCTACCCTGAATCACAATCTGAAAACCGTGATCTACGGATGGAAGGGCTCTACGGCACAGAGCTTCGCAGAAACCTACAACTTTGTATTCAAGGAGCTGCAGGGGGATCTGTACTTCGGCTTTGACAACACTGCGGATGACCAAAGTCGCTATGACCATGTGACCTACGGCTTTACCAATTTTGACAGCGACAGCGAGAATCACTGGTCTCTCATCGGCGCAAACAGAAGCAACACCGTATTTGCAGAGGGAACCATCCAACAGAAGGGCAACCTTCTGGGAGAGACCTCCTGGCCTGCCATTGCCATGGATACCGCCATTTCCGGCACGACCGCATCTTCTGCCAATCTTGCCAAGGCCTACCCCCTGAACTACGATCCCCAACAGGCGCAGTTCTTCCAGATCCGCTACAAAATGGAGAATTTTGTAGTAGGGGAATATCTCAACAGCGGGAATTCTGTCACAGTTGCACCTTACCTCACCGTTTCCTTTATGGAAACGGAAACGGTCAAGGCCTCCGTCACGGACAGGGTGCAAATTGCTTCCTATATTGACTCCGAGGACTTTGTGGTCATTACGCTACCCTTGACCGAAGAGGTGCGTCAGTTGCATGAAGTCAACCGCCTGCGCCTGTACTTCGGCGGTGTGGAAAGTGCGGACAGTGCAAACCCCGGCATTTTGACCGTGGATTACATTTACATAGGGGAAAAGGAAAATCTCCCCGCAGAGGTAGAGGCTGTGCGCTTCCTGAACCACGACGGCTCGGTACTGCAAGACACTACCTATATCCCCATGGGAGAAGCTGCGGTATATTACAAAACCGCCACCCCCAAGCGCACTGCCGATGATAAGAACCACTACAGCTTCCAAGACTGGACTACGGCTTTGGAAAATGTGAAGGCAGATACGGACTTTGTGGCGAGGTACAAGGCAGAAGCCCATAAATTTACCTACGCCAAGGTAAACTCCGAGAAGCACAAGGCAAGCTGTTCCTGCGGCTACAGCAAGTCCGAAGCACACAGCTACTCCTACAAGGCTACCAAGGATCCCACGACCTCCGCAACAGGCACTCTCACGGGAACTTGCTCCAAGTGTAACGGAACTACCACTATGATCCTGCCCAAGCTAAACACCACGGACTACACCAAGCCCACCACCAAGGCTCCCACCTGTACGGCTACGGGTACGGATAAGTACACTTGGAAGACCACCGATTACGGCACCTTCTACTTCACCGTGACCACCAAGGCCAAGGGTCATACCTCCGTCACCGACCCCGCCGTAGCTCCCAACTGTACCGCAACCGGTCTCACCGAGGGCGCACACTGCTCCGTCTGTAATGCGGTCTTGACCGCACAGACTACTGTGGAGGCATTGGG